>DATMYV010000041.1:0-14065 GCA_035560795.1 Longilinea sp. | reverse complement strand
AATTAGAATTACTTGGTCTTCTTTTCTTTTTCGACGCTGATCACTTCGCGGCCCTGATAATGTCCGCAATTCGGGCAAACCGTGTGCGGCAAGCGCATTTCACCGCACTGGCTGCATTGAACCAGGTTAATTGCCTGCAGCGCATCATGTGATCTGCGGCGATCGCGACGACCCTTGGATAATTTCCGTTTTGGAAGTGGTACCATGCCTAACTCCTGTATCTGAATGCCAGCCGGCAAAACTTAGCTATTGAATAAGCCGTCGAATTATATCCGCAGCGTATCTGTATGTCAAGACTAATTTCAACATTCAAGAACAGGTTTTTAAATCGAATATCACGCATTTTAGGTGTGCTTTTCCACCTTCTTTACACAACATTTGCCTGGGCTTATGATCTTGTTGCAGGATTCGTCTCGCTTGGCCGCTGGCAGAAATGGGTAATTTCTATCCTACCATTAACCATGCCATCCCCGGCGCTGGAGCTTGGATTTGGAACTGGCCATTTGCTCGAAGCGGTGAGTCTCATCACCCCTGAGGTTTATGGTATCGATCTTAGTCGACAAATGTGCTCGCTTACCCAGAAACGAATTCGAAAAACCAGAAGGGATCTGAAGATTTCCTGTGCAAGTACAGAAGGCATCCCATTTGCAAATGAAAGCATGTCAACCATTTTCTCTACCTTCCCAGCCCCATACATTTTTTCAGAGGCGACAGCAACGGAGATTGATCGAATTCTAAAACCGGGTGGCGTTCTGGTTGTGCTCTTGTCCGTCGAGATAAATGGCTCCGAATGGATGGTAAGGTTGATGCGGTTCCTTTTTCGATGGGCAGGATCACAACAGATTGATCAGCGAATGATCGAAACAATATTCTCCGCTTTGATTAGCACAGGTCTTGTACCCAGGCTCGAGATCCTGAAATGCGGAAGTGACAACCTATTTGTAGTTACAATGAAAAAAGAGCCAGCTTTCTAAATCATCGAATCTGAGATAAAATTCTTCTCATGGAAATTCAGATTGCGGTCGCAAAAACCAACAAATACGCCATGGCAGAAAGCGGCGACACGCTTGAAGTTGTGGAACGGCCGAATGGCGGAGTTTCTGTCGTCCTGGCGGATGGGCAAACATCCGGAAAAGCCGCCAAGATTATTTCCACAATGGTCGTTCGAAAAGTGATCGCCCTGTTGGCCGAAGGTGTCAGAGATGGTGCCGCTGCCCGGGCGGCTTCGGATTACCTTTTTACAGAACGGGGCGGCCGCATTACCGCAACTTTGAATATCCTGTCGGCCGATCTTCAGACTGGAACGCTCGTCATTTCACGAAACAATCCGACCCCTATCTTCATCGCGCGCGACGAAAAGATTGAATGCCTTGCCGGCGAAAGCGCTTCTATTGGCACATCCCGCAACATTCGACCTGCCATCATTGAAATTCCACTCGAGATTGGATTAACTGTGGTTCTCTACACGGATGGTGTCTGGAATTCGGGTGACCAATACGGGGTACACCTGGACGTTTGCACCATGTTGGAAGCTACACTGGAAGAACAAGAACCGCTGGCCCAGGAAATTGCCGACATGTTATTGGGGCAGGCAATCCGGCTGGATCACGGCCGCCCGAATGATGATATGAGCGTGGTGGTTCTTCGGGTTATCTCCAATGAAGAAGAACAAATCCGGCGCATGTCTGTACGGTTGCCAGTTCCTATTACATCACCTTTCAATCAATGAAACTGGCATAAGATTAGTCTTTCACATGCACCTCTTGTGCAGGTTGGCGTGATTCTAATCCAGATAATTCATGCAAACCAATGATTCTGATCCGCTCATAGGCCTGGTAGGCGTTTGCGCCTCCGGAAAAAGTACAATCACCTCGCGACTGCGTGCATTAGGCTTCCGCGCGAAACCGATTGCACAAGAGCACTCTTATGTCGCGGATATGTGGCAACGAATAACCCGCCCGGAAATCCTTGTTTTCCTGGATGCCTCCTATGATGTAACCATTGCACGCAGGAGTCTAAATTGGAGCGAAGCAGAATATCAGGAACAACATCGCCGCCTTGCGCATGCCAGACAGCACGCGAACCTTTATATTTTTACAGACGGACTTACACCTGCCCAGGTTGTAGAACAAATAATTTCTTACCGGACCATTTGGATTACAAAATTTATTACCTAAATGCGGTCAGAAAAAGATTTATCCCTACTCAGCACAATCCATCGAGGGTATAATCATTGATTGCGCCAGCCAGGGCTGGCATTTGCATGAATCGGAGGCCTCTCTCGAATGAGTCGACGTTATATTTACATCATCGTAATTTTTGTGCTCCTCGCCGTTTCATTGTGGGCATGTTTTACAACTACCGGCATTGGCGGCTTCCAACCGAAAACTGTTTTGGGGTTGGATTTGCGCGGTGGCTTACAAGTAATTCTAGATGCCAAAGTTGCCCAAGGTATCACGGTCACCCGTCAAGAATTGGAAGATGCCAAATCGATCCTGGAAAACCGGGCAAACGCGCTCGGCGTCAGCGAAGTCAACTTCCAGGTGGCAGGCGATAACAGTATTGTGGGCGAATTCCCAGGTGTTACCGACCCAAAAGCTGTCATCGATACGATCCGCCAGGTTGGTTTACTTGAATTCGTTGATTTTGGCTCGGAGGATCAAAATGCCTTAATGGGCAAAACGGTCATCACCGATGAAGGGGCCGCAAACGCTGCCCAACCTACTCCAGAACCCCAGGCCACTCCCAGCGCCGACGCCACAGCAACCGCTGTGCCCGGCATCACTGAAAAGGTCTGGCACACTGTGATGAACGGAAGAGATCTCAAAGAGGTTGGTGTTGTTCCGGTTCCCAATTCACCAAATTATGAAATATCGTTTGTGTTATCGGATGCCGGGAAAAAAATATTTAGCGACTACACCGCCGCCAATGTTGGCAAGGTGTTGGGTATTGTCCTTGATAAGAAAGTGATCTCGGCTCCCAGCATCCAAAATGCAATTCCGGATGGCCAGGGAGTGATAACGGGAAAATTCACCCGCGAGGAAGCCAACAATCTGGCTGTTCAAATGCGTTATGGCTCTTTGCCCATTCCGTTGGAAGTCGTGCAAACCCGTTTAATCGGCCCGACGCTCGGTGTCGACTCGCTCAATAAGAGTCTGATCGCTTATGTCATTGGCTTCGTGATTGTGATGCTCTTTATGGCGATTTATTACCGGGTTCCAGGTCTGGTGGCGGATTTGGCGATTTTGACTTATGCAGTCATTGCATTTGCCATATTCCGATCCATTCCGATTACTCTTTCGCTTTCGGGTATTGCGGGCTTTATGTTGAGCACAGGGTCAGCCCTGGATGCCAATATTCTTAGCTTCGAACGCATGAAGGAAGAATTGCGCGCAGGGCGTACCGTTGCTCAGGCTATCGAATTGGGATGGAAACGGGCATGGCCTTCTATCCGCGATTCAAACATCGCTGCGCTCATCACCAGTGCCATTCTCTTCTGGTTCGGTTCGACCTTTGGAGCAAGCATCGTGAAGGGTTTTGCGCTGACGTTGGCATTAGGCGTGATTATTTCAGTCTTTACCGCCATTTTTGTTACTCGCACCTTCCTCGGGGTGGTCATGTCCTGGATCAAAGACCCGGAAAAACGCCCTAGCCTGTTTGGACTATAAAAAGGAACCGGATATGCTCGATATTCTCGGTAAACGCTATTACTTCTTTCTGCTCTCGCTGTTAATCATCGTCCCAGGCCTGATTGTCCTGGCAATCCACGGTCTGCCATTGGCAGTCGACTTTAAAGGCGGTTCGTTGCTGGAAGTTCAATTTAGCAGCACCACCCTCCCCTCCACCGAAGAAATTGTCCGCCTTTATGAAGCCAACGGGATAAACGAAGTCTATGTCCAGCGTACCTCGCTGGTGCAAGGGCAACCAGAAGATTCGTTGATCATCCGCTCGCCCTTCATGGACGAAACCACTCGCAGCACCATTGTGGAAAACATCAAGACCCAATTTAATGAGCCAAATTTAGCCATTACTCGTTTTGAGAGCGTTGGCCCATCCATTGCGGCCGCGGTGGCACAACGGGCCTCTTTGGCGGTAGGCGTGGCTGCTTTGGCAGTCATTCTCTATATCACCCTGGCCTTCCGCGGTGTACCGCATGCATTCCGCTATGGCATTTGTGCCATCGTAGCCATGTTCCACGATATCCTGGTTGTGCTCAGTCTGACCGCCATTGGCGGCCAGTTGTTCGGTTGGCAGGTAGATTCACTTTACCTGACTGCACTGTTGACGGTGATTGGGTTCTCCACCCAAGATAAAATCGTTGTGTTTGACCGCATCCGTGAAAACAGCACTTTCTTGCGGAAATTACCCTTCGAAAAATTGGCCAATCACTCCATTGTTCAAACCCTGCAGCGTTCCATTAACACGCAATTGATGACCGTCGAATTCATGCTTCTAGCACTTGCACTCTTTGGTGGAATTACCCTGCGTGAATTTGCCGTCATCCTCCTGGTCGGTTTGTTCAGCGGTACCTATTCCTCCATTTTCATCGCAGCGCCGCTGTTGGTGATCTGGGAAAACAAAGAATGGCGCACCTGGTTCCGCCGCCAAACTCCAAAAACAGCCTGAGTAATAAACTGAAAACAAAAAGAAGTCCCACTCCACAGCTCGAGTGGGACTTTTACATTTTGTGGCCCATGGCTGTCCGATGGCTATCAGTCTTTTTGATAACAAATCTTAGTGGCGGAAACCAGCACTTCCGGTAAAATAGACATGACTGCCCGTAAAATCATTTTCCGGAAGCAGCAAATAATTCTTAATCCCTGAAAGAGGAATCGATGCGTAAAGAAGTTGTTCTCATCACTGGCGCGAATGGCGAAATTGGACATGGCTTGATTACCTACCTGGGCGAGCAAGGGAATGTCAGTATTGTTGCTTTGGATGTAAGTCCGTTGGATGAGTCATTAAAAAAATACTGTGAACGCTTTATTCTTGGCGACATTCTGGATGCCATGATTCTGGGCCGATTGGTTGTGGAATTTGAAATCCGCACCATTTACCACCTGGCGTCCATTCTTTCGACCAAAGCCGAATACAATCCAGAAACGGCTCATAAAATTAATGTGGAAGGCACCTTGAATTTATTGCGTTTGGCGGTTGAACAAGCCGCATGGCAAGGCCGGACGGTGAAATTTATATACCCAAGCTCGATTGCCGTTTACGGCATTCCGGATCTGTCAACAAAGAATTCTCTCGGGAAAGTAAAGGAAAGTGATTTTTTGCAGCCAACAACGATGTATGGTTGCAATAAGCTATATTGCGAACATCTTGGCCGCTATTACTCATCATATTATCGCCAGTTGGCGGCAGACCGCAGTTTGAACACCATCGATTTTCGCTGTATCCGTTTCCCGGGTCTTGTCAGTGCCGTAACCATTCCGACCGGCGGAACCAGCGATTACGGTCCCGAAATGCTGCATCACGCGGCACAAAACCTGCATTATAACTGTTTTGTCCGGCCGGATACCCGTCTGCCATTTATGGTCATGCCAGACGCGATAAAATCGATGCTGCAATTGGAAGCAGCGCCGGCCGAATCAATATCGCAACGCGTCTATAATGTCACCAGTTTCAGCCCGACAGCCCAGGAATTCTACGATATTATCAAGAAGGCATTTCCCAAAGCCGATGTTTCATTCAAACCGCACCTGAACCGTCAAGGAATTGTCGACACCTGGCCTGGCGACGTGGATGATTCTGCTGCCAGAAAAGATTGGAACTGGGCACCCGATTACGACCAAAACCGCTCTTTCGAAGAATACTTGCTGCCAGCCATTCGCCAACGGTATATTGGCAAGTAAATTGCACGCGTGGATTGAATATTGCTCCTGCAAGGAGGACATATGACAGAACCGACATCATCGCCGCTGTATACCGTCGCAGACGATGAAAAAATGTTAGCGGTCATGCTCTACACCGCATACGCTATCATTTGGGGGGAGGTTGTTGTCAAACAAGTCATTCGTGTGAGCACCTGGTTGCGTACGAATGCCGCGCCAAGCAAGTTTGTGCTTTACAATGCCAAATTGGTGCTGACAACCTCGACCGGCAGTATACAACCGGTGGCTTTCCATGAGATGGTCGTTCCAACCAGCGAAGTCAGAGCATACCATCTCATTCCGCCAGCGGCCGATCCAGTGGATTATGACGTCACAGAACCAAACCGCATCATGATTCCTGTTTCAGTCATCATAGGCTCATCGCGAATCAATGGCAAAATCCGCATTACCCAGAATAGCAACATGCAGAAATATCTGGATGTCACACACGAGAGTTTCACATCCATTTATGACGCGGAGATTTCTAATTCATTACTGCCGGTACTCGGAACGCTAAAGGTTCCTTATCTGCAAGTGCGGCAGGAAACAAGTATTTTCGCAAACTAATGGCTAAATGAGGGTAAAATACACCAGCCGCCAAGTGAAACGCGGCTGGTGTTTCATTTCTGCTCGCATAATACAGGTTTTAAAATAGTAAGAAAAATATTCTCATCCTGGAGATTATGATGGATCAAAACAATCCCAACAATCTATCGCTTGTCCCTTTTAAAGCGGAAACCCGCCAACTCCTTGAAATCCTGATTCATTCACTTTACACCGATCGCGAAGTCTTTTTGCGGGAATTAATCTCAAATGCCTCCGATGCACTCACCCGTTTGAATTTTCAGATGCTTACTCAGCGCGAAATCGTAAACCCTGAACTCGAATTAGGCATCTGGATTACATCCGACCCCGAGGCAAAAACCTTAACGATTCGAGACACCGGCATTGGAATGACTGCGGCCGAATTGAGCGAAAATCTTGGCACGATTGCACGTTCAGGTGCGCGTGCATTTTTGGAAGCCGCCCAGTCAGGTACCGCAAAGATGGAGGATATTATCGGTCAATTCGGCGTCGGTTTTTATTCAGCTTTCATGGTGGCCGATTGGATTCGGGTAACATCGCGGTCCTATGATCCTGACGAAAAGGCTGCAGTTTGGTTTTCCACCGGCTCCGACACCTTTACGGTCGGACCCGGTGAAAAGAATGAGCGCGGAAGCGAAGTGACACTTCGCCTCAAGGATGAGTTTGTGGAATACTGCCAGATGGATCGGATCCGCACGGTGATTAAGCGCCATTCTGATTTTATCCCCTTTCCAATTTATGTAGGTGAAAAACAGGAACAAGCCAATCAACTCACAGCTCTCTGGCGGCAGCTGCCTCGCGAGGTACAAAAAGAACGATATCAGGAGTATTACCGCCAGCTGACGTTAGAATTCGAGCTGCCACTTACATGGCTGCATCTCAACATTGATGCCCCCGTGCAAGTCTATGCCCTGTTGTATGTTCCCGCATCCGCAGAACCTGGAATACTCTCAACTCGCAAATCCGATGGATTACATTTGTATTCCCGCAAGGTAATGATTCAGGAATATTGTAAAGACCTTTTACCAGAATACTTGCGCTTTATGGCTGGCGTTGTCGATTCTGAAGATCTTCCTTTGAATGTCTCAAGAGAAGCGATTCAATCGACCAAAACCATGGGGCAGTTGAAAAAACTGCTTACATCGAAATTGCTTGACCACTTTGAAACCCTTTCAAAAGACGACCAGGTTGCCTATACGAAGTTTTGGATCAATTATGGCCGTTACTTGAAAGAAGGCATTGCAAACCCGAATGAAAACAAAGAACCCATTTTGCCGCTGCTTCGTTTTCACTCTATGAACCATATGCAGGATTGGGTTAGCTTTGACCAGTACATCGAGAATACCCCCTATCAGGATTCAATTTACTATCTGTTAAGCGACTCCGACACTGCGGCAATTCGCAGCCCGCACCTTGAGGCATTCCAGCAGCGCGGAATGGATGTATTAATCCTTTCGGAACCGATCGATTCCTTTGTTATGTTGAATTTGACTGATTACAAATCCCGCAAACTGGCGAATGTTGCCACGACCGACTTGCCTGCAACGGCGAAGGAGACAGACAATCCGGATCATCCGGAAAAGGCATCCATACCACCGCAATCAGACGCCATATTGAAACGGTTTCGGTTGGTTCTCGGTGACAGGATCAGTGATGCCCGGATCAGTGACCGGTTGGTCGATTCGCCGGTTCGCCTTGCCCAACCAAAGGAAGGTCCCAGCGTTGAAATCCAACGTGTTTACCGGCTATTGCAAAAGGATCTCGAAACGCCTAAACCGATTCTCGAAATCAATTTGACTCATCCACTCATTAAAGCACTGGCGTCAATTGACGAGGATGATCCGGGTGCCGGTTTGATCGTCGAACAAGTTTATGCCAACGCTCAGATTATGGAAGGATTGCCCGTGGAACCGGCGGAGATGATTAACCGCATACAACAGATCATGCTTAAGGCGCTCGAAGGGAAAAAAGAGGTGCAGGATGAATAAGCCAAAAGTATTTGTTACACGTATGATTCACGAGCCGGCTCTGGAGAAAATCCGCGCTGAGACCGAAGTAGAGGTTTGGCCGCTCAATTCGCCGCCCCCGAAGAGTGTCTTGCTGGACCGCGCAGGTCAGGTCGACGGATTGCTCACCCTTCTCACCGACCCGATCGACGCAGAAGTGATTCTCGCCGCCCATGGAAATCTCAAAGTCATCAGTCAAATGGCAGTTGGTTTCGATAACATCGATATTCAAACTGCCACAGCGAACAAGATTCCGGTCGGCAATACGCCTGGCGTGCTTACTGAAACGACGGCTGACATGACCTGGGCATTAATCATGGCCACTGCCCGGCGCATCACAGAGGCGGACCGCCAGGTCAGGCAAGGCGTCTGGCAACCCTGGGGACCGCATGTTCTCACGGGAACCGATGTTTATGGTGCCACATTAGGAATTATTGGCATGGGCCGCATCGGCCAGGCAGTTGCGCGGCGGGCTAAAGGGTTCAACATGCGCATCCTTTACACTGATCTCCAGCGAATTCCCGAAGCAGAAAAGGAGCTGGGAGCGACCTATGTTGAACTTGAACAATTGCTTGGAGAAGCTGATTTCATTTCTGTGCACAGTTTCCTGTCGCCGGAAAACTACCACCTGATCGGCAAAGCTCAATTTGGAAAAATGAAACCAGGTGCCATTCTCATCAATGCGGCCCGCGGCGGGCTGGTGGATCCATCGGCGCTTGTCGAAGCCTTACGAAATGGCCAGATTTCCGCCGCAGGATTAGACGTGTTTGAGCCAGAACCAATCCAGGCGGATAATCCTTTGCTCAGCATGGAGAATGTAATCGTCCTGCCGCATATTGCCAGTGCCAGTAAACAGACCAGGTTGCGTATGGCAATGATTGCCGCAGAAAACCTCATCGCCGGTGTACAAGGGAAGCGTTTACCTTATTGTGCCAATCCAGCAGTTTATAATTAAGCTACCTGGGTAACAGGTAGACCCGATTTTCGTAACGATTTGGCTGCCAATCGCAAAATTTAGGACGAAAATACCAGAGAATTGAGGACTTTTGTTTTGTTAAAAATGCATAAAATTGATGTGTATTAATGACCGAGGTTGATGTAACAATCCGACGGCAGGATGTTGATTGCATGAGTGTTTCAGCAGGAAATCAGGCTGCGCTAGAACGCCAAGCATAGGGATCGTACCCTCCCATAGATGGTTTTCTTCGGGAGGGTTTTTATGTCCTCATGGAAACCATTATCAATCAAAATCGATCAACCATAAGAAACGGTGAGCATTGTATACTCTACTTTTGCAGCCATAATCAATGATCGACCCTCTTTTAAGGAGAAATGGAAATGGACCAAACTGCTTTACGCGCGCTACTTCGCCCTAAAACCATAGCCGTGGTTGGCGCTTCTGCGACACCAGGGAAAATCGGCTTCACTGTTATGGATAATCTGCTCAAATCAGGTTATGAGGGCACCATTTACCCGATCAATACTTCGGCAACGGAAATCCTGGGTCTAAAAGCGTACCCGAGTGTGCTGAATGTTGAAGGTCCGATCGATGCTGCAGTCATCACGATTCCAGCAAAATTTGTACCTGCCGTGACTGAAGAATGCGGAAAAAAAGGCGTTAAGGGGTTAATCATCATCGCCTCCGGTTTCAGCGAGGTCGGCAACCGCGAACTGGAAGACCAGGTCGTCGCCATCGCCAAGCGATACGGCGTTCGCATCCTGGGACCGAATATCGTCGGCACCATGTCCAATTCCGATAAATTGAACGCATCCTTTGCTCCATTCTTGCCGCTCCCCGGTAAGTCCGCCCTGATATCGCAATCGGGTGCTTTGCTCATCGCCCTGGATGCCGCCAGCTTTACCCGCCGTGTCGGTTTTGACAAAATGTTCTCTATCGGTAATATGTCGGATGTAAATTTCGCGGACATCATTAACGTTTTGGATGACGATCCCAATACCACCTGCGTGTCTTTGTATATCGAAGGTTTCAAAGACGGCCGT
Source organism: Longilinea sp. (assembly GCA_035560795.1). GTDB lineage: Bacteria > Chloroflexota > Anaerolineae > Anaerolineales > Anaerolineaceae > Longilinea. The sequence continues at coordinate 3,597 of DATMYV010000041.1, read as the reverse complement.
GAATTCATGGAAGCCAGCCGTAAATCGTCCAAACCCATTGTGGCCTTAAAAGCGGGTGTTTCTGCGCACGGTGCTGCCGCTGCGGCTTCTCATACGGGTTCCTTGGCGGGGGCAGCCAAAGTCTATGGCGCGGCATTCCAGCAAAGTGGTGTGATTCAAGCTGCTGACCTCAATAACCTGTTTGACCGCACTCAGGCGCTCTCTTTACAACCACCAATGAAAGGTGACAACCTGGTCATCATCACCAATGGTGGCGGTGTCGGCGTCCTCGCCACCGATGCAGCAGAAAAATATGGTATTCCATTGAAATTCGTACCGGCCGATGTCCAGGCCGAGCTCAAAAAACACATGCCCGAATTTGGATCGGCAAAGAACCCGGTAGACCTGACAGGCATGGCCGGACTTGAGTGGTACGCTGATTGCATTCGATTTTCTCTGGCGCATCCCTGGACCGATGGCATGGTTGTTCTTTATTGCGAAACTGCCATGACCGATCCAATGGAAATCGCACAGGGCATCAAGAAAGCATACGATGAAGCGGATACAAAAGTAAATCCAATAACAGTTTCCTTTGTAGGCGGCGAACGATCGGAAAAAGCCATGCAGTGGCTGATTGAAAACGGCATTCCTGCTTATGGTGCCCCGGATGTAGCCGTAAATGCAATGGCAGCGCTGCGGGATTACGCCCGCATGAAGGCCATGATCAATGAAACTATGGCCTGTGATTTCCAGGTCGATCGCGCTGCAGCATTGGAAATCATCCGACTTGCACGCGTGGATGGCCGCGGTGCCCTTACTGAAATCGAAGCTAAGCAAGTATTCACGGCCTATGGTCTGCCCACCACAGCCACATTCCTGGCAAAAACCGAGGAGGAAGCCGTAACCCTGGCCAAGAAGATCGGTTTCCCGGTCGTCATGAAGATCGTCTCACCCGAAATCCTGCATAAATCAGATGCTGGCGGTGTCAAAGTCAATATTAAAGACGAAGCCTCCGTTCGGGATGCCTTCAAGACGATTCTGGCCAACGCAAAAGCGTATAAAGCTGATGCAAACATTCACGGCATTGCGATTCAGGAAATGGCACCCTGGGGCACGGAAATCATCCTTGGATCCGTCAATGATGCCACGTTCGGCCCCACCATGATGTTTGGCCTGGGTGGCATCTTTGTCGAAGTTCTCAAGGACGTCACCTTCCGGGTAGCTCCGGTATCCAATGGCCAGGCTTTGCGCATGCTGAGTGAAATTCGCGGTGCCCCCATTCTGGCAGGCGTCCGCGGCGAAAAACCTCGCGACCGGCAGGCTATGGCAGATACCATTTGTCGCTATTCATCCATGATCGTCGATCTGGCTGATGAAATCAGCGAATCGGATGCCAACCCGGTCCTGGTCTACGAAGAGGGCAAGGGCATCAAGGTTGTCGATGCGCGCATCATATTGAAGAAGAAGTAAATCGAACGGAACTGAGGGAAACAAAAAGAGGTGCGGTTTTAAAAACCGTACCTCTTTGTTTTTATGGATTGCGCTTCAATTGTTGCCAGGCGCCTACCCAGGGTGTCCCCAAACGGTTGCGTGCAGGCAGGGTAACTTTTACCAGTTTTTGGCCTACTTGTGCAGCCACCGTGGCGACAGTAGCCCAGTCTTCCGAGAGGATTGCCTTGTACATCGATTGCCCTAACCGGTCGGACCATTCCCAGTCAAGTCGAAAACGATCGGCTTTAACCCAATAGCCGCGTTTTTCCCAGGCCACCACCGACGTCTCAACCGTTTCATTGATTTCCAATAAAGCCAAGGAAATGTAGGCAGCCAGATCGTGTGCAACTTCATTCGGTTCATTTTGACGCATTAGTTCGCGCAGGGCCAGTACGACCGACCGGCTCAGCCGGTTTCGTTCCTTACCTGCGCTGTCAGGATTGATGACTCGGCTCAATGTTTTACTCCAGAATTGGATGAACAAACTTGCGACGATTATAAACGATGTTGACTTGGTTTTCCCTTGCGCTTATAATTTCACAGGTTCGGGGAATTGCTGGAATTGGCAGACAGGCATGACTTAGGAAATCCAGCCAGCAACCCTAAAGCTATATCTAGCTAAAACAACCCTTTTTACTGCTCCTAATCCATATATAGGAGGTAAAAAGGGTTTATTTATGTATAACAGCAAAGTTGGAGATGTGATTACTCTAAAAGATTCCATAGAAAGTGTTTTGGAATCGTTCATAACCGAAAGGCAAGCCAAAGGTTTGTCACATAATACCCTTCTGTTTTACAAAAGGGAATGTACCTTTTTTATGAAGTGGCTATGGTCACAAGGTGTATTCGATATTCTACTGATTACCTCACAACTGATAAGAGAATACTTCCTAGACTTAGCCAAGCGTAGAAATAAAGGAGGTGTTCACGCAAGCTACAGGGCGATAAAAGCTCTATTGCTTTACTATGAAAACGAGTTTGAACCTACTGGATATAAAAACCCCATTCACAAGGTTCATGTTAAGCCTAATCACATCAACCCCCTAAAAGGTATTGCTATTGAAGATGTGTATAAGCTGGTTGATGTGTGCAATGGAAGATTCAAACTTAGAGACAAGGCGATTTTCCTTTTTCTAGTATCAAGTGGAGTTCGTGCTGCCGAACTGCTAAATATGAATCTTCAAGATGTAGACACTGTAACTGGACAAGTAAAGGTTATTTCAGGAAAAGGAGACAAGAATCGCTATACCTACATCAATAAAGATGCAAGGAAAGCACTTAGGCGATTCCTGCTAACCCACCCTGCTAATGTAGCAGCGTTATGGCTGAATGGTGAAGGGGAAAGACTGACTAAATCAGGCATTGACCATCTGTTAGTAAAATACGCAAAACTGGCAGGTATTCCTACTGTAGGCGCACATGTTTTAGACGCTGCTTTGCGTTGAATTGTTATCGTCAAGGAATGGAGGTACTGATTATCAGTATCTTATTAGGTCATAGTTCCGTAGAAATTACAAAACGTTATTTGAATATAACATCAGAAGATTTGAAAAGGGATTATGACAAAGTTAGTTTCTAAATAGGCATTTATGAGAATCAAAAAGAGCTAGATTCTTTCTAGCTCTTTTCATTTTTAATTGTAGAATGGTTGTTAGGGTTCATAACAAAGGAGTAAAAAAATGGCACAAAAACCAGGATACCTCAATGGAAAACATTATTCTTCTTATGTAATGGAAATTGAGCAACTTACCAGAGAGAATAAATTAGCTGAAGCAGAAATATTACTTTACCAATGTGTATCAGCTACAGAAGCAGAAAGTAAAGCAGAAGGTTTAGGTGTTGCACCTTATTATTACGATAAATTAGCATTGATTTACAGAAAGCAAAAAGACCTGTTGAAAGAGTTCTCAATACTGGAGAGATATTCCAAGCAAAAACATGCACCAGGAGTAAAACCCCCAAAATTATTAGAGCGATTTGAAAAGGTTAAAACTCTTTTGACCAAATAACCTCAATTTTTTATTCAAAACAAGGGCATTACTTTTACAATAGACAATCGGAGATAAACAATGACTATTCAACCTGAAATTCTGGCAGTTTTGATTACTTTTGTGTTAACTTCTTTAC
>DATMYV010000040.1:0-8316 GCA_035560795.1 Longilinea sp. | reverse complement strand
TTATTAGATTATATTCTTTTGAATTCAGGAGATTTTCATGGTAACCGATACAACCAACACAACAGATACGCTGACAGGATTATTAAATCGCAAGAGTTTCAATGAATTATTCGATGAGGCCCTCGGCAAACACAAAGCCAGCGAAGCTCCTTTGTCATTGGCTTTTATCGATATCGATCATTTTCTGCAAATCAATGAAACCCATGGCCACCCCGCCGGCGATGCGGTATTGGCTGCCGTTGCTGCAATCCTAAGGCAAGGCGCCGGGGAGCAAGCGGCTGTATGCCGCTATGGTGGAGATGAATTTGCCATCCTTTTCCCCGAAACCGAGCGCGAGCTTGCATTCCTGTTGGTCGAAAAAATGCGTGCAGCCATGGCTGAACGTCCAATTGCGACCGGACAAGAGGCTGAGAGAATTCAGGGAATTTCAATCAGTGCCGGAATTGCCTGCGCTCCAATCGATGGGCGCTTGAAATCGGAATTATTCCGCAAAGCCGATCAGGCGCTTTACCGCGCCAAAGCCACCGGGCGCGCCAAGGTACGCCTGGCTTATGACGAGCGTATGGTGCCAAAGACCAGCCACTATACCCAGACCCAATTGGAGCGATTAAGCAAATTATCTGCTGAGCGCCAGGCTGGTGAAGCCGAACTGCTGCGCGAGGCGTTGGATGACCTGATCGCCAAATATGGGGTGAATGAGATTGAGCGGTAGGAGTTCGTCAGAGTTGAATGGATCGTTCCAGATACAAAAAGCTGCCCGACGCGTGAACGGGCAGCTCTAAGGAAATTATTTTCGAGAAATTATTACTGCGGCTCGCCCAGGCGGCTGCGTTCCGCTTCGATAATTGAAACATCCAGCTTTTTGAATAACGGCTGCGGCTGCAACAGCATGCGTCCAGCTTCAATTTGGCTGGGCTGCCATTGGCCGGTAGCTGCAACGGGATCGTAGCGCAGTACATTATGCTCGCCCAGTGTGTCCTTAACCTTTTCGACCATCTGGGTGCCAAAAAGTGGCTGCGTATAGCCGAGAAATCCATGCAGGCGTTCGCTGGTAAATGGCAGGAAGGGTGCGAACATGACCTTGAGTGAATCGATGGCGCGGATGGCGGTGTAAATTGAGCGACCGGCTGCGGCTTTATCCGTTTTGATGGATTGCCAGGGGGCTTCGCGGTCGAGGTATTTATTAACCTCCGATGCCAGGCGCATGGCTTCAGCCAGGGCAGATCTTAAATGCACCTTTTCCAGTTCGCCGCCCACTGAAACAAACCCGGCTTCAATAGTGGTTAGCAATTCGTTATCGGCAGGGGTGAGGTCGCCGGGCTCCGGAATACGACCATCCCAGTGTTTGTAGCAGAAGGAAAGCACCCGGTTTGCAAGGTTTCCCCAGGTGGCAACCAGTTCATCGTTATTGCGGTGGAGAAATTCCTCCCAATCCCAGTCTGTGTCACGGTTTTCCGGCATATTGACGGTCAGGTAGTAGCGCAGCGCATCGGGATCATAGCGTGTGAGGAAATCGCGACCCCAGATGGCCCAGTTGTGGCTGCCAGATATCTTGCGGCCTTCCAGATTCATAAACATATTGGCCGGAACGTCATAGGGCAGTGTGAGCGGTTGGCCGGCTTCACCGGCGAATAGTTCCAAAAACTGATTGCCTGTACCCATTAACTGGGCTGGCCACCAGGCAGCATGGAAAAAGATGTTGTCTTTCCCAATGAAGTGAAACGCTTTAGCTGATGGATTTGTCCACCAATCCCGCCAGCTTTCTGGATTGCCGCTGACCTGAGCCCACTCAATTGTTGCAGAGAGATAGCCGATGACAGCCTCGAACCAGACGTAGAGGCATTTTCCTTCCCAGCCTTTCAACGGCACCGGGATGCCCCAATCCAGGTCGCGGGTGATCGCGCGCGGTTTGAGACCCTCGCTTTCGATCTGGCCAAGCGATTGGCCAATGACGGTATCGCGCCAATAAGGTTTCCGTTCCCGCAGAAAACGGGCGACATCCGGTTCCAACTTGGAGAGGTCGAGATAAAAATGATTGGTGTCACGCAACTCGGGGGTAGATCCGTCGATCTTCGAGCGCGGGTTGAATAATTTTTCTGCTTCGAGCGGGTTGCCGCAATTATCGCACTGGTCCGAACGTGCGCCTTCAAAGCCGCAGAGATAGCAGGTGCCCTCTACATAGCGGTCCGGCAGAAAGCGTTTGCTGGAAGGCGAATACCACTGCGCGCTGCTCTTTTCATAAAGAAAACCATTTTTTTGCAACGCCAGAAAAATGGCCTGCGAGACTTTGAAATGATTCTGGGTATGGGTGGTGGTAAATAAATCATAGTTAATGCCCAGCTGCTGGTAAAGATCCAGGAACTCGTTATGGAATTCCTTATAAACGCTTTCAACAGGGACGCCCTGGGCGTCTGCTTTGAGGGTGACCGGTGTACCGTGCGAATCAGTACCCGAAACCATTAACACGCGGTCGCCATTCAACCGGTGGTAGCGGGCGAAGATGTCGCCCGGTAAATGCGACCCGGTGATATTGCCAACATGAATCTCGGAATTGGCATAAGGCCAGGCAATCGCGACTAAAATGGTATCGGACATAGGCCACCTCGAAATCTTCATCAATCGTATGCCCGATTTTATCACGAAAGAACCGTTATAATACCGCCATCCTTAGCTATCAGCAGGAGCTTAACGCATGATTCAGTCCATTCAAGCCAAATTCAAGCCTACTCCGGCAGATTACGTCAAAGCAACATTGGCATTCTATTTTACCCAGCGTTCTATCCTTTTATTGGTAGCGGTTTCGGTTGTTTTTGTCTTACTGGCTGTGCCCTATTCATTGATTCAATGGGCAAACGGAAGCAATATTGCCATTTTTATTCTGGCCATTGCGTTGGGATTTCTTTTAATTGCCGCCGCGACGGTGGCTACCCCTTTGATGCGCGTCCGGAAGATGGTTGACCATGATGAAACCATGCGTGCCGAAACGGTATGGTCAATTAAGAACGATCGAATTGAACTGCGCAACCATTTTGAAAAAACAGAACTGGCCTGGGAAATGTTCGATCGCCTGATTGATACGCGTCAATATTTTTTGTTGGTTTATGCCGCCAACAAACGCCAGTTCACATTCTTGCCAAAGCAAGCATTTTCAAACAAGAACGAGAGCGACCGATTCGTGGTTCTGGCACATGCAAATATCGCTAATCGTCGATAATTCTTATATTATTAATAAAACTGTAACACAATTTTTCATTTATTTTAATCTTGGCTTAGTAAACTAAAACCAATCCAACAAGGAACCTCCTGATTGGGTTTGGGAAAAACGGAATACGATTTGGAAACAGGGAAAGCAAAACAGGCAGTTGATCGGCTGCCTGTTTTGTGTTTAATCCAAACCGTTTGAGCCCCGGCGGTCGATTGTTGTATAATGATTAATGAGGTGACTGTCCGACAGGGTCAGATGGTAAAGGACAGCCTGCGAGGGCAAAGCATGAGTTTTATTATCGATCCGAATTTAGCCTATGTGTTGTTGGTCAGCGGATTTGTGCTGGCTGTTCTGGCGCTCTTTACGCCTGGGACCGGCTTACTTGAAATTGGCGCTCTGTTTGCATTGGTGGTGGCCGGTTTTGGCATCGCCACCTTACCGACCAATTGGTGGGCACTGGTGATTCTGGCGGTAGGAGTCATTCCCTTCGTACTTGCGCTTCGGCGCCGGCGGCGCCAGTGGTTATTTCTGCCACTTTCATTGTTGGCATTCATCCTGGGGTCTGTCTTTTTGTTTCGAGGTGCACAAGGCCAACCAGCCGTAAACCCGGTGCTGGCAGTGTTGTTGTCTGCCTCAGCTCTCGGGATCATGTGGATTGTTGCCCGCCGCGGTCTCGATGCAGCCCGCATGCGTCCATCGATCGATTTAAGCAGGCTCATTGGGAAAACCGGCGAAGCACATACCGATATTTTTACCGAAGGAAGCGTCCATGTGGGCGGCGAGGAATGGACGGCCCGCAGCGTGACATTTATTCCCAAAGGAGCCGCAGTCAAGGTAATCGGGCGGGAAGGATTGGTATTGCTGGTGGAAGCAGTGCCGCCTAAAGCCTGATGACTGTTTCACCTGTCTGCAATTAACCCATTTCACTGGAGGTTGTTCATGGATATTACGCTTGTTTACTGCCTTTTTGGATTTGTAGCGCTAGCTCTGGTCATCTTTTTGGCTACTGCCATCAAGATCGTACCCGAGTATCAGCGCGTGGTGGTCTTCCGTCTGGGGCGTTGCATCGGCCCGCGCGGACCTGGCCTGGTGCTGTTGATCCCCTTCATCGACCGGGCAGTGCGGGTTGACCTGCGTGAGCAGGTCCGTGAAATTCCGGCGCAAACATCCATCACCAAAGACAATGCACCGATCTCGATCGATTTCCTGTGGTACTACAAAATTTTCGATCCGGTTGAGAGCGTACTGCAGGTAGGCAATTTTGAATTGGCTGCCCAGGGTATCGCCACCACCACGCTGCGCTCAGTCATCGGCGGAATTCCGTTGGACGGTGTGCTTTCAGAGCGCGAGCAAATTAATGCTGCCCTGCGCACCCGGTTGGATGAAGTCACTGAACGCTGGGGCGTTAAGGTCACCAACGTTGAAATCCGCGAAATCCTGCCGCCGCGCGATGTTCAGGAATCGATGAACCGGCAGCTAACCGCAGAACGGACGCGCCGCGCGGTGGTGACCGAATCGACCGGTACGCGTGAAGCGAACATCAATGTCGCCGAAGGCGAAAAACAGGCTGCCATCCTGCGCGCCGAGGGCGAGAAGCAGGCAGCCATTTTGCGCGCCGAAGGTGAACGCCAGGCACAATTGCTGCGTGCTGAAGGTTACTCTGCAGCACTGGAAAAGATTTTCAGCGTTGCCAAGAGTGTCGATGGCAAGACCCTTACGCTGCAATACTTTGAGACCCTCAAGAACATGGCTTCCAGTCCTTCTACGAAATACATTTTCCCGATGGAATTTACCAGCCTGCTGGATAATTTCATGAGTACGCGAAAAGGGGATAAAGAGTAGGGGCTGGTAAGTCGCCTGAAAAAATTCCTTTTGGCAAATGAAGTTTGAGCCTGTCCCCACCCCCTTTAATTCAAGACCTGAAGGGGGTGGGTTACAAATAAGGTGGGCCTTGACTGAACTGGTGAATTATCAATTGCAACCAGCGCGCATGAACGACTTGAACGCCTTGCACCGTTTGGAGCATGAATGTTTCGAACGGGATGCCTGGCCTTTGCTCGACCTGATTGGCGTTCTGACCATCCCGGGCGTGGTTCGGATAAAAGCCGTCATCGATGGGGAGATGATCGGCTTCATTGCTGGAGAAATTGACCGCGCACGCAAGCTTGGGTGGGTCACCACGGTGGGCGTGCGTCCGGAATACCGCGGTCAGGGTATTGCGACAGCGCTGTTGCAGGCATGTGAACGGGATATGAATGTGCCCTGCATCCGGCTGTGCGTGCGTTGGAATAACCAGTCGGCCTTAAACCTGTATGCTCGTAACGGATACCGTCAGGTGGACCGCTGGCATGCCTATTATCAGGATGGAGAGGATGCTTTTGTCCTGGAAAAATGTCGTTGACTTTCGCGACTTTTGGTTATATGATTAATGAAGGAGTTAATAATATCCGCTATGCGAGTTTCTGTTTACAAAATATTGACGGTACGGCCCGGGGCACGCATTTGAATGCGTGCCTTTTTGCTACTTACTCAGCCCTGAAAGGAGATCGTAAAACATGGACTACGGGATGATTGGTAAAATTGAGAAAGCCAAGCGATATGCCCAAGAACGCAACCGGTTCCATTTTAAGTCGATGCAGGTTGTTGTGGATGGGGATAACAATGCCCACACGGTTTCTTTTTTGAACGGCGACTGGCAATGCGATTGCACCTTTTTTGCCACGCGCGGACGCTGCGTGCATACGATTGCACTTGAAAACATCCTTGAAGGGATGATTAACGGACTACCGGTTGAACCCTGATTGGATACAATCGAATAGAATATCCCAGAGCCGGGCATTGCCCGGCTCTGATTTATTAAATCAACCCGGAAATGTAGAACTATAATCATGAGCAAACATCCGGTCAGGAGGTGGAGTCTATGACTTTGGAAAAATACCTTTCCGATTTGGAAGTAAAAACGCTGGCAGCTCTTCGGACGCCCTACGAGGTGCAGCTTTATCTCGACAGCCTGCCGTACATCGCCGAGGAGCGCAACCGCAGCCCGTTGGCGGTGCTGCATGATGGCCAGGCCCACTGCTATGACGGTGCGCTGCTGGCGGCTGCCGTGCTGCGCCGGATCGGTTATGAGCCGCTGCTGATCGACCTTTGGCCGGAACCGGGCATGGATGATGACCACGTCCTGGCGCTCTACCAGGTGGAAGGTCATTGGGGCGCACTGGCAAAATCGAATTATGCCGGATTGCGTTTTCGAGAACCGGTCTATCGCACACTGCGCGAATTAGTGATGACCTATTTTGAGAATTTTTACAGTCTGGAAGGAATCAAGACGCTGCGAAGTTATACGCAGCCGTTGAATTTGAGCCGATTAGACCATTTGAATTGGGAGATCGATGAGCACGGCGTGACGGTCATTGAGGCCAGGTTGCACCAGCTCCGGCGCTACCCATTGCTGACACCCAATATGGTGCAGCGGCTTTCGCCCATGGATGCGCGTGCCTATGAGGCAGGCATGCACGGCACCAACATTGAACAATCCTTTGGCCGGCGGGAAAATTTGTAAGCCAGCTTACCGCGCATTTTTCAAATACTGATCATAAAAATTCAGCGTGCGCTGCATCGCCAGGCTGAAGAATTTCGAAAGGTTGTGCTCGTCGCCTTCGTACTCGTAATATTCCACCGTCTTGCCTGCATCCAATAACTGTTGGTAGAGGGTTTGAGAAAAAGCCAGTGGAACTTCAGAATCAGCGGTTCCGTGGTGGAGCTGTAGCGGACCGGAGATGTCGGACAGGTAGGTGTTGGCCGATATTCCCAACCAAAAATCGGGGTTTTGCTCCGGCGAGCCATAAAGGTTTTGCCAGGTGCCGCGCCAGCCGCTGCGAAAATTGGGGTTAGGCGTGGCAGTCGGCGCGTTTGGGCTTGGCCGGCGCCAGCAGCAGATGAGATCTGGATAGGATGCAACCACGCCAGCCCAAATGACGCCGGCCTTGATATCCGGCGAGATGACCATTGCGCGCAAGGTCAGGAAACCGCCCATGGAGTGGCCCCACATGCCAATCCGGTTCGGATCAGCCTGGGGGAAGGCTTTAATGGACGCGACCGCATTGAGCACGTCAGTGGTGTAGCCTGGGTTGCCGTATGCGCCGGTAGCCGTGCCATCGGAACGGTCGTGACCGCGGTAATCGATACGGTAAACGATATAGCCATTGCGCGCCAGGTTATCAACATAGGCGATGTACCGTTCGGTTGAGCGGTAAACAGCCGGGTCGATATAGCCGTGGTTGAATATAATCGCCGGCCAGCCGCCGGCTGGCATTTCGCTGTTGGGTATGGTCAACAAGCCGTAGATCTTTAGCCCTTCGGACTGGTACCAGGCGATATAGCGACCATAATTACTTCCGGGTTCCAGGGTCTCTTCAATCGTGATGGCGCTGCCCCGGTATGGCGTCTGTCGGGCGGCCAGGATGTTCATCGGGTGCAACGTGGGCGTACGTGTGGGGGTAATTGTGGCGGTTACGCTTGGGCTGGGTGTGTTGGAAGGTGGCAGCGGGGTGGTGGAGGCAAGTGGCCTGTCAGGCGCGGCGGCCGTTCGAGTGCCTTGTGAAACGCACCCGACGAGCAAGAGTGTGAAAAGCAATCCGAATGCCAGGATTCTTCGGTGCAGCAAGAAATGTTGTTTGAATGCCGTTCTTTGATTCATTTCAGATACCTCTAAAAAGGATCGCTTATGACACGGTGCAACCGCTGATAGAATGGTTTTACCCCGGCAAGACATCTTTGTTGCAGAGAATTTGAGCTGAGAATGGGGCGGAGGGCCTACCGACAACCTTCAGCCGTTCAAATTCAAATGGTGAACCGGAATTATCAGTCCAAGGATGAATAGAGTATACCGGAAGCCCCGGAAAAAGCAAAAACGTCCTCCCCATGAAAGAATAAAATAATTCCAGGGGGAATGGTAGCGAAATTTCTGATGTATCAAATTCATCGGAAATTTTCTAATGGCCGTATTTCCTGAAGAAGGATGGCACCTCATCTACGAGAGTTGCGGCTGGCATGTGCCTTAACAAAACGGGGGTAAGGAATATCCGCCTGATAAACTAGTAGTAATTTTA
>DATMYV010000039.1:0-79522 GCA_035560795.1 Longilinea sp. | reverse complement strand
GAAACTCAACCCCGTGAAGACCATCAGGTCAAAATTATCGCCGAGTTCGACGCTGAAACCATGGAAGGTTTCAAACGCCGGGCTGCACGCAAAATTTCGCAGGAAACCAAAATTGCCGGTTTCCGCCCCGGTAAAGCCCCCTACGATATTGTCCGCCGTATGTACGGCGATGACACAATCGTGAAACAGGCTGTTGAACTATTAATCGATGATGAATATTCGAAAGTCCTCGACGAGGCTGGCGTAAAACCTGGTGCCGCGGGCTCACTTGAAGAAATTATCAGCACCGATCCGGTCAAACTCAGCTTCATTGTGCCGCTTGCTCCTGAAGTCACCTTGGGCGATTACAAAGCCATTCGAAAACCGTATGAAGCCCCGACTGTAAGCGATGAACAGGTCGCAGAAAACCTCCGCCGCCTTCAGACCAGCTACGCAACCGCTGAACCGGTTGAACGCGCCGCTGAAAAAGGCGACCTGGTTTACTACATGCTCAACGGGCATTTTACGCAACCCGCCGAAGGTGAAGACGCTGAAGTCATTAAGGATGGCCCGGCTCAAACCATCATTGGCGAGGACACTCTCTCTGATAAGGACTGGCCCTTTGCTGGCTTTTCTGAAAAGCTGGTTGGCCTCTCTGCCAATGATGAAAAAACCATCAAACATACCTTTGGCGAAGATGAGTCCGATGAAAAACTGCGCAGCCGTGAAGTTGAATACCACGTTACTGTTCAAAGCATTAAGGCGCTGCATTTGCCTGAATTAGATGATGAATTTGCCAAATCGATGGGAGAGTTCTCGAACTTCGAAGAGCTTAAGAAATCGGTTATAGAACAACTAAGCGAAAATGCCCGCAAGGAATACGATCAAAAATTCTTTGATGACGTCTTCGAGCAAATCGCCGCAGAATCAACCATCAAGTATCCGCCGCAGGTCCTGGAGGACGAACAGGAACATATCCTGGAACACCTGAAGGATGACCTGAGCAAGAACAATCTCGACCTGGATACCTATTTGAAACTGATCAAAACGGATCGGGAGACCTTCCTTGCCGAGCAGGTTGCTCCATCGGCCGTCAAACGCCTGGTGCGCTCGCTGGTGCTGGAAGAGATTGGAAAAGCTGAGAAGATCGAACTGGCCGAAACCGAAGTAAACGAAGCTGTCAACGGCACTTTACAGCAGCTTTCCACTTCCCCCGGTTTTGACCCCAAGAAAGTCACCGAACGCCTGGTGAATGCGATTGCCATGGACGCTGTCTCACGGCTTTATAACCAACGCATCCTTGAACGTCTCAAGGCGATTGCCACCGGCGAGGCTGAAAAAGTTGACGAAGCAACCACAGAAGCTGGCCAACCCGCTCCCAGCGGTGAGAGCGAACCAGCCGAACCAAAAGCGGCCGAATAATGCCGCTGCATAAACACCTAGGAGGGTTTATGTCCATCCCAAATTTTGAGTCGGTCATTCCAATGGTCGTCGAAACATCCGGCCGGGGTGAACGAGCATATGATATCTATTCTCTGCTGCTCAAGGAACGTATCATTTTCCTGGGTACGCCGATCGATGACCAAGTAGCCAATGTGATTGTGGCTCAGCTGCTCTACCTGAGCAAGGAAGATCCCGAGCGCCCCATTCAAATGTACATTAACTCGCCTGGCGGGCAAATCTATGCCGGATTGGCCATCTATGACACCATGCAGATGATCCCGAACAAGATCAGCACAGTCGCTGTTGGCGTCACGGCTTCATTTGGAACAGTTTTGTTGACTGCAGGCACCAAAGGGCAACGCTATGCACTGCCACATGCGACCATCCACATGCACCAGCCGCTGGGCGGCGCACAGGGACAGGCTTCCGACATCGAAATTCAGGCACGCGAGGTTATGCGTCTCAAGACCCGCCTGACGGAAATCATGTCAAACGCCACCGGGAAGACGCCTGAAGTCATCCAGCATGATACGGATCGCGATTTCTACCTGGACGCGACCCAGGCGGTCGAATACGGACTGGTGGACCAGGTTCTGGTTCCGCCCAAGAAATAACTGACCGGAAGATTCGAAATAACCGCAAGCCGGATGGCAACTGCTATCCGGCTTGTGTGTAACAAAGGGGTCTCATGCCAAAAAGCCAGCTCATACGCGCGATGATCCTCGACATGGATGGCGTCCTCTGGAAGGATCGGGAATCGATCGGACATTTGCCTTCCATTTTTGCGCGATTGGAAGAAAAGAATATCCAGGTCATTCTTGCCACCAATAATGCCACCCGCACACCGGAACAATATGCAGAAAAGCTGGCCGGTTTTGGAGTTGAATTGGATCCCTGGCGTGTGATCAATTCTGCAGCTGCCACCGCTTTCCGCCTGAAAAAGGATTTTCCGCAGGGCGGGCCAGTCTTTGTAATTGGCGAAGTGGGTCTGGTGAAGGCTTTATCCAGCCAGGGTTTCACTATCGTTGGAGCAGATGCCGACCCGATCGCGGTTGTAGCCGGCCTCGATCGTCAAATCACTTATGATAAGCTCAAAATGGGGACGCGGCTGATCCGTTCTGGTTTGCCTTTTTATGGTACCAATCCAGATCGCACCTTTCCAACCCCGGATGGTTTAATTCCCGGCGCCGGCTCGATCCTTGCGGCTTTGGAAGCGGCCACCGATGTTCGCCCAATCATAGCAGGAAAACCCTCCCCGGATATGTATTTCATGGCATTGGATCTACTTAAGCTGCCTGCTCAGGAGACAGTCGCCGTTGGAGACCGTCTCGATACAGACATCCTGGGCGGCCAACGGGCAGGTTGCCGGACAGGTCTTGTTTTGAGCGGAGTCACAACAAGAGACGACCTGCAAATCTGGGAACCCAAACCCGACTTTGTTGCCAACGACCTTGCTGAATTGGTCGATATGATATAGTGGTGAATATGGACTCAGTTTTCCCTGACCATCCTCTTATCTTCGATCTCGATCTGAATCAGCTCAACGAACTGGTCAAGTCCTGGGGACAGCCGACCTACCGGGCAAAACAGATTTGGCAGGGTATTTACGTCCAATTGTGGCGATCCCCGCAAGAATTTACCAATCTGCCGGCCAGTTTGCGGGAAAAAATGGCCAATGAATTGCATTTTTCCGGGCTGACCCCTGCCGCTGTTCTAAAATCCAGCGACGGGCAGACGGTAAAAACGTTGTTTCGTCTCTCGGATCAGCGTTCGATCGAAGCTGTTTTGATGCGCTACGAACACAGGCAGACGCTTTGCATATCATCACAGGCTGGTTGCGGCATGGGATGCACATTTTGCGCGACGGGACAAATGGGTTTCAAACGCCATCTCTCCAGCGGGGAAATTGTGGAACAGATATTGTATTATGCCCGCACCCTCAGAGAAGAAGGCAAATCCGTCACCAATGTTGTGCTGATGGGAATGGGTGAGCCTTTTCATAACTACAATAACACCATGGCAGCAATTGACCGGTTAAACCATCCAGATGGTCTGAACCTTGGTGCCCGCCGTTTTACAATTTCGACCGTGGGCTTAGTACCAATGATTCTCAAATTCGCGGCTGAAAAGCGCCAAATCAACCTGGCCATTAGCCTTCACGCGACCGATGATTCATTGCGCTCCAGCATGATGCCGGTTGATAAGAAGTATCCCATATCCGAATTAATTCAAGCCTGCCACGAATATATCGAAATGACCGGCAGGAGATTGACCTTTGAGTGGGCCTTGATCCAGGATGTAAATGATTCACCGGAACAGGCACGGGCATTAGCACAGCTGCTCAAAGGGATGATTTGCCATGTAAATGTCATTCCGCTCAATCCTACGCATAAATTCAGCGGCACCGGAAGCACCCATCAGCGAGCCGAGGCTTTCAAGTTAGAATTGGAAAAGGCCGGCATTCCCTGCACCGTCCGAATTCGCCGCGGAATCGACATCCAGGCTGGTTGTGGCCAACTGGCGACCGAATATACAACCTGATCAATGGTTGGAAACTGTTATAATCACGGCCGGGATCATAATGTTCAATAAATGGATTGAAGGACTCAACCGCACCAGAAAGGTTGCCTTTGGCCGCCTGGCCACACTCTTTGGTGCAACCGATATTTCTGCAGAAACCTGGGATGAGCTGGAAGCAATCCTCATTCAGGCAGACCTTGGCGTGGAAACGACCGAATCGATTCTTTCTGCCTTGCAGGAGCAAGTAATCAAGGACGGTCTGACACACACTGATGAACTGCAAGCCAGCCTGCGGACTGAATTGGTAAACCGGCTGGATGTAGCCCAGCCAATGGATTTGGATAATCCAATTCCATTAATCATTTTAATCGTGGGTGTTAATGGATCGGGGAAAACCACCACCATTGCAAAGTTGGGCCGCCAGTTTGCCATGAAGGGGAAAAAAGTTCTTTTGGCTGCTGCCGATACCTATCGTGCGGCTGCAGTTGACCAACTGCAGGTCTGGGGCGACCGGCTAAACCTACCGGTTATTGCGGGTCAACCCGATGGAGATCCTGGTGCTGTGGCGTATGATGCCGTCCAGGCGGCGATTTCCCGTAAACTGGATATTGTTTTAATTGATACCGCTGGCCGGTTGCACACACGCTTCAACCTGATGGAAGAACTCAAGAAAGTCTATCGAGTGGTCGGCAAAGCCCTGCCAGGCGCACCGCACGCCACCTGGCTCGTTCTTGACGCGACCACTGGTCAGAATGCACTTCAGCAGGCACGTGCGTTCAAGGAAACAGCCCAGGTAAGCGGCATCATTCTGGCCAAACTCGACTCATCCGCCAAAGGCGGTATGGCCTTTGCTATTCAAAAAGAACTCGGCTTACCCATCTTATATGCCGGGCTGGGCGAACGGCCGGAGGATTTGCAGGCCTTCGACCGGGAAGCATTTGTTGACGGTATTCTAGGACTTAATAAGTAGTTGGAGGAAGCATGCAAGACCTGATCGACCGTCTGCGCACCGCCGCAGACCGCATCCACGAACTAATGGTGCATCTTTGACTTACCTGGCAAAGAACTTGAAATAGCGGCATTACAGAAGAAATCTGAAGATCCAGATCTGTGGAACGATCGCGAACAGGCACAGCGGGTGATGAAGAACCTTGCAGACCTGCGCGGCGATCTCGAAGGCTGGCAGAGACTGGAAAAACGGATTGCCGATGCGCTCGAATTGGCCGAACTGCAGGATGAAAGTCTTCGACCTGACCTGGAAGCAGAATTACCCCCGATCGAGAAGGAACTCGAGCAGTTCGAATTAAGTACACTGCTGGCAGGACCATATGACAAAGGCGATGCCTTGTTGACCATCAGTTCAGGCGCTGGGGGTACTGAATCGAATGATTGGGCAATGATGCTTCAACGCATGTATCTGCGTTGGATGGAACGTCACAATTTTGAATCTGAAATTCTAGATCTAACTGAAGGCGAAGAAGCCGGGATTAAGAGCGTCACCATTTCCTGTAAAGGCCGGCTGGCCTATGGGTATTTGCACGCCGAAAAAGGTGTGCACCGCCTGGTGCGGTTATCGCCCTTTGACTCAGCCCATCGCCGGCATACCTCCTTTGCACAGGTGGAAGTTTTGCCTGAAGTCACATCAGAGACAGCCACCGTGAAAATTAATCCAGAAGATTTACGCATCGATGTTTACCGCTCAGCTGGCGCGGGCGGTCAAAACGTCCAAAAAAACATGACCGCGGTCCGGATCACCCACCTGCCCAGCGGGCTGGTTGTTTCATGCCAAAATGAACGCTCCCAAATGCAAAACCGAGAAAGTGCCATGCGGGTGTTGCAGGGACGCCTGGAAGACATGGCCCAACAACAGCACGAGAAAGATCTTGCGAATCTGCGTGGTGAATACGTTAAGACAGAATGGGGCAGTCAAATCCGTTCTTATGTGCTCCATCCGTACCAGATGGTCAAGGATCACCGCACGGATTATGAAGTTGGCAACGCCCTTGCGGTTTTGGAAGGCGATCTGGACGGCTTCATCGAAGCTTACCTGCGCTGGCGCCTTGATCCGATAAAAGAGTAATTCAAAAAGTCCCCGCCTGGTTGGCGGGGACTTTTTCGTCAGTCAAGAATTTCTGCCAGTTCGAATAACCTGGGATCAATAATTTTTTTACTTTTCGCCACCACTTCCAATGGGGTCGATTGTATCTCGCTCTTAATCAGACCTTTCAACACACCATACTCACCCTTTGTCAGTGCCTCGGCTGCAGCTGCCCCAAGCCGGCTGGCTAAAATGCGGTCAAAGGCACCCGGGTTGCCGCCACGTTGAACATATCCCAACGTCGTGGTTCGCAATTCAAAACCAAGGCGCTCGCGGTGCTCTGTAAAATACGCTGCCAATTTTTCAGCGTTATATTCAGCCCCCTCGGCAACAACTATAATGGCATGGGCTTTGCCTTTTTCATAGGCGACGCGCAAGCGCTCCGCAATCTGGTCCGGTGTAACCGGTATTTCAGGGATTACTGCCATCTCAGCTCCACCTGATAGAGCTGACATTAATGCCAGATAACCGCAGCCGCGTCCCATCACCTCGAGCAAAAAGGCCCTTTGGTGTGAGGACGCAGTAATTTTCAACCGGTCAATGGCTTCCAGGGCAATATTTAATGCCGTATCCACTCCGATGGTGATCTCGGACCCAAACAGGTCATTATCAATGGTAGAGGCGACGCCCACAACCGGGAATCCATGTTTCGAGAGTGCATACGATCCAGTTTGGGAGCCATTTCCACCGATAACAACCAATCCATCAATACCGTATTCATTTAAGTTACGGATGGCCTTTATTTGGCCCTCCTCAGTCTTAAACTCCAACGACCGCGCGCTGCCTAGAATGGTCCCGCCGCGTTGAATAATCCCGCCCACATCACGCGCCCCAAGCGGAATGATTTTGCCGGTGATCAGTCCCTCATATCCAAGTTTGACCCCGTACATTTCGCAACCATAGTGAATGCCCGTCCGGACCACAGCCCTAATCGCAGCATTCATACCCGGTGCATCTCCACCGCTGGTGAGAACAGCGATTCTTTTCATTTTGGAATTCCTCCTGGTGTATGACGGAATGTAAACCCCTATGAAATTTTAGCACGATTTAAAAGTTATGACACTCAGAAGCATAACACAGGCTAAATTACAGTGATGGATTTGGGACACCTTTTGATACAATTCCGAATGATTCAATTAATCCGCTTGAATCAATTTTTCCTGTGATTACTAACCATTCCCAAAGGGGAAAAAATGTCAGAATTCCGGATCAGACAACATCCAATCTTACCCATTCCAGAACGGCGTGAAATTGATTTTTACTGGCAAGGGCAGAAGTTTCGCGCATTTGAAGGTGAAACAATTGCTTCAGCTCTTTTTGCAAATGGAATTCGCGTGTTTGGCCACCATCCCCGCGATCATTCGCCCCAGGGCTTATTCTGCGCCAATGGGCAATGTTCGCAATGCATGGTGCTTGCGAACAGCAAGCCCTTAAAGGCATGCATGGAACTTGTCGAAAACAATATGCAAATCAATCCTATGGAAGGATTACCTAATCTCCCGAAAATTAACCGGGTTCCTTTCATGAAAGACATTCAGGAAATTGAGATCCTTGTTTTGATTATTGGTGGTGGTCCATCAGGATTGTCCGCTGCAATCGAATTGGGAAAACGCAACGTCAAGGTTCTTTTAGTTGACGACAAGCACCGGTTGGGTGGGAAACTGGTTTTACAGACCCACCGGTTCTTTGGCTCCACCAGCGCAGTTTATGCCGGAACGCGTGGCATCGATATCGCGACCCGACTGGAAGAGGATTTACGCCAATATTCCAGTGTGGAAATCTGGACGCGCAGCACCTGTTTGGCTGTTTTCAGCGATCAAAAAGTTGGCATTCTTAAGAACGGCGATGAGTATGTGTTGGTTAAACCACGAATTCTCCTGGTTGCCAGCGGTGCGCGCGAGAAGTTTCTGGCCTTTAAGGGCAACACGCTTCCAGGCGTCTTCGGCGCGGGAGCGTTTCAAACCCTGGTGAACCGCGACCTGGTCAAGCCAGCTGAAAAGCTGTTCATTGTCGGAGGCGGCAATGTCGGCCTGATCGCAGGGTATCATGCCCTGCAAGCAGGCATAGGCGTCGTAGGACTGGCAGAGGCTTTGCCGGGATGCGGCGGTTACAAAGTCCACAAGGACAAGCTTACCCGAATGGGCGTGCCGATCTACACTTCCCACACGGTCCTGAGTGCAAACGGAAACGGCAAAGTCGAATCCATAACCATCGCCAAGGTTGATAAGAATTTTGTACCCATACCTGGCACCGAAAAATCTTTCGAATGCGACAGTGTGCTTGTTGCGGTGGGGTTGGACCCCGTCAATGAGTTCTATCTCAAGGCAAAGGATTTTGGCCTGAACGTCCTGGTTGCCGGAGATGCTGAGGAAATCGCTGAGGCATCTGCAGCAATATTCTCGGGAAAAATCCGCGGTGTTGAAATAGCCCAGGCTTTGGGCATTGCTACCGAAGAGATTCCGCGCGCCTGGTATCGCACCAGCGAGATTCTCAAATCCCGGCCAGGTCGCACAGTCAGCGAAGAACTCCCCGAAGTGACCGCTGGTGTTATGCCCATCATTCACTGCACCCAGGAGATTCCCTGCAATCCATGCTCCTCCCTATGTCCGCATGGATTGATTTATGTGGATACCAAGGATATCCGCCAGATCCCAAGCTTTCTTGGAAACAGCTACTGCTGTGAAGCCTGTGAACGTTGTGTGGCAGGTTGCCCGGGACTGGCGATCACGCTGGTTGATTCGCGCGCCAATTCATCCCTTCCGACTGTATCGATCCCTTACGAATTTACCCGGGAAGAAATTCGCAAATCGGATGTCGTCACAGTTTTGGATACCGAGGGCCTGGCACTGGCAAAATTGGAAGTACAGTCGGTTTATACAGTCTCCGACATTGACCGGACCCTGGTCGTTCAGGTTCAGGCGCCTCACGAGATAGCGAATCGCATTGCCGGCATCCAGGTGCAAGAACCCAGCCTCACTCAACCGCTCGATCAATACATTGACCACATCGCAGACGATATGATTGTGTGTCGTTGTGAACGGGTCACTGCTGGAGAACTGCGGGACCTTATCCGGCGCGGCTACCGCGATATGAATGAGATCAAGATCGTCACCCGTGCTGGAATGGGTGCGTGCGGTTCCAAAACATGCAACGCCATTATTCACCGCCTTTTTAAGGAAGAAGGCATTGCCAATGAAGAAATTACCGAAGGCACCAAGCGCCCGGTCTTTGTTGAAGTTGAGTTAGGCACCTTTGCCGGTGAAGAAGTCCAGGAGTAATCTACGATGACTACCACCACCCCCACGCATTACGATGTCATTATTATTGGCTCTGGCTCAACAGGCACGCCGGCGGCATTAAGTATTGCCAAATCTGGTTTGAAAGTGCTGGTTGTGGATAAATGTTCCAGTGTCGGCCAGGAATCAAACAAGAAAGCCATTGGCGGCATCCGTGCCACGCACTCAGATGCAGCCAAAATTCGATTGTGCCTACGCAGCATCGAAATTTTTTCTACCTGGAAAGAAACCTATGGCGGTGATATCGAATGGTACAAAGGCGGTTACGCCTTTGTGGCTTACCGAAATACAGAAGAAAAAATCCTGAAAGAATTGCTGGTTAAGCAAAAAATATACGGGCTCAACATCGATTGGCTGGACGCACAACAGATGCTTGAGCTTTCGCCTGATCTTAATCCTGAAAACCTGATCGGCGGCACATTTTCACCGGAAGATGGGAGTGCGTCGCCCTTGCTGGCTACTCATGCTTTCTACCGTCAGGCACTCAAACACGGTGCAGAGTTCCATTTCAATGAACCCGTCCAGGAGATCCTGCTAAAAGGCGGCCGCGTTTCCAGCGTCCGCACCACCCGCGCCACTTATACCACTGATGTTGTCATCAACGCGGCTGGCGCCTGGGCGAATCCGATTGGTCAACTGGTTGGCATGGATATCCCCGTCCGGCCAGACAGTCACGAGGCTGCCATAACTGAACCCGTGGCGCATTTCCTCGACCCCATGATCGTCGATATCCGTCCTATGCCCGGCTCGGCAAACTATTATTTTTACCAGCATGTAACCGGGCAAATCATCTTCTGCATTACCCCCAGCCCGAATATCTGGGGGTTTGACGAGCGCGAGACCAGCACGTTCCTTCCAATGGTTTCGCGCCGCATGATTGAAATTATGCCGCGGCTTAAGAATATCCGTGTGCGCCGGACCTGGCGGGGTTTGTACCCGATGACTCCGGACGGCAATCCATTGATCGGTTGGTCACAGGAAGTGCCGGGTTTCCTTTTGGCTGTTGGCTTATGCGGGCAGGGCTTTATGATGGGTCCAAGCGTCGGCGAATTACTGGCACGTATGGTCACCAACCAAATCCTCCCTGAAGATGCCGAGACACTCGCAATCGTATCACCTTACCGCAAGTTCGCCGGCCAGGAAAAGCTGCAATAATCAATAACAAAGAGAGAGCGGAGAGGCCTCCGTTCTTTTTTGATTTCTGATGTAAAATTGCCCCTTATGAAAATCAAAGCATTAATATTCGATTTTGATGGTTTGCTGGTCGATACAGAAACCCCACAGATGCAAACCTGGCAAAAGCTATACCATGAGCTGGGTGCAGAACTTCGCCCGGAGGAGTGGGTGCAATGTCTGGGCACCTCCCCAGACGCATTTGACCCCATTGCTGATTTGATTGGAAAGACAACTGCATTTTTTGACAAAGATGAATTGAAAAAGCAATTTAAAATACAATCCACTCAGGCAATCGAAAAAGAGAGATTGAGGCCTGGGATGAGTTTGCTCCTAAAACATGCACAAAAAGCCGGTCTGTCGATGGCGGTTGCCTCCAGTTCTGGCCGAATCTGGGTTGAATCAGGTCTGGCTCGGGTTGGCGCGGGAAAATATTTCCTGGCGGTTTGCACGGCAGAGGATGTGACAAAGGTCAAACCTGATCCTGAATTGTTTCAGCTGGCTTTAAGGCGACTGGGTATCAACGCGCATGAAGCCATCGTCCTTGAGGATTCGCCCATGGGCATCCGCGCTGCCAAATCAGCCGGATTGGCGTGTGTTGCCTATCCGAATTCCATTTCAAGCCACCTGGATCTATCCCAGGCTGACTTAATCGTGACATCGCCTCAGGACATTACCCTCTCCCGAATTCTTTCTCATTTCCAGGATGTCCAGCCCTTGTAAACGATTGAGCACCACTAGATTACGAACAACTGCATTTCGCATCCTGGAATAGGTAATGGTTTGTGAGCCTTGTTTTTCCATGGCCGGTGAGGGTATACTATCACATCCATGAAGTCACTCTTCTGGATATAAACAGATGCCAACCACATTTCTTGATGGATTATTGCAAGCACTGCCCGAGTCCTATTCTGTAATCGATAAGGATTTAATCCAACGCGCTTATTATTTTGCCGATAAAGCCCATGCAGGTCAAAAACGCGCATCTGGTGAACCCTACATTACCCACTGTGTTGCCGTTGCAACCATTTTAGTCGAATTGAATGTCCCCCCGGCTGTCGTTGTCGCCGGGCTTTTACATGATACTGTTGAAGATACCGAAGTAAGCCTGGCTGATATCCGCCGAGAATTTAGCGAGGATGTTGGAAAATTAGTAGACGGCGTCACAAAACTGGACAATTTGCCGCGCGTGACCCGGGCAGATCAGCATGAGACGGAATTGGAAGCGGTCGCAATTCCAGCAGGAAGTCCGCAGGAAGCCGCCGCAGCAGAGGCTGCAGCAGTCGAAGCCGCGGCACTGCGCAGCCGAAAACGTGATTTGGCTAACGAAACCTTGCGAAAAGTCTTCCTCGCGATGGGGGAAGATATTCGGGTGGTGTTAATTAAATTGGCTGACCGGCTGCATAACATGCGGACCTTGGGCTATATGCCTGAAAGCAAACGTGTGCGCATTGCGCGCGAAACACTGGATATTTTTGCTCCATTGGCCAATCGTCTGGGTATCTGGCAGATAAAATGGGAATTGGAAGACCTGGGATTCCGCTACACAAACCCAGAAAAATATAAAGAAATCGCTGAGAACCTTGCCGAAAGACGGATCGACCGTGAGAAACAAATCGAGGAAATTACCCAGCATTTGGCGAAGTTGTTGGCAGACAGTAACATAAAAACTGAAATATCCGGGCGTCCAAAGCATATTTATTCAATCTACCATAAAATGATGGATCGCGGAAAGGCCTTCGACATGGTACTTGACCTGCGAGGGGTTCGTTTGATGGTCCCGGATATTCCTTCTTGTTACGCCGCATTGGGTGTAATCCACACCCATTGGCGCCCTATTCCCCACGAATTTGACGATTACATCGCCGCACCAAAAGATAATTTCTATCAATCCCTGCACACAGCCGTAATTTACGATGATGGCAAACCACTTGAAGTACAAATTCGCACGCCGGAAATGCACCAAAATGCTGAATACGGTATTGCTGCCCATTGGCGCTACAAGGAAAAGAAAAGCGGCAAGGATGACGTTTACGAACAGCGGATCAGTTGGCTGCGCCGATTAATGGAGTGGCGGCAGGAGGTTGAAGACGCCGCCGAATTCGTTGACGGGATGAAAACGGATGTGTTCCAGGATCGCGTTTACGTTTTTACCCCGCGCGGCGATATCATCGATTTGCCGGCCGGTTCAACCCCAATCGACTTTGCCTACCACGTACATACTGAAATCGGCAACCGCTGCCGGGGCGCAAAAATCAATGGTCGACTCGTCAACCTTGATTACATCCTGCATACAGGCGATCAGGTGGAAGTGTTAACCGCCAAACAGGGTGGGCCAAGCCGGGACTGGCTAAATTCCAATCTAGGTCTGGTTAGAACCCAACGGGCCCGCAGTAAGATCCGCCAGTGGTTTAAAGATCAGGATCGGGAACAAAACCTTTCTCAGGGCAAGGCCATTCTCGACCGCGAACTGCACCGCCTCGGGATGGGCGATATGGATCTTGACTCCCTCGCCCGCCAACTCGAATTTAAAACAGCCGAAGATCTGTATGTGGCCTTGGGGTGCGGGGATGTTTCGCTTGGCCGAATTATGAACCGGTTAAGCGAGCTGGATAGCGAGAAGAACGAATTTGACATCCTGCCGGAAACGCATCCAATCACCGAAACCCGTGCCAATGGCAACGGCGTAAACGTCCTTGGGTTAAAAGGCATCCTTACATCGATTGCGCATTGCTGCAACCCTGCCCCTGGCGATGAAATCGTCGGGTATATCACCCGTGGCCGCGGCGCAACCATTCACCGGCTGGATTGTCCCAATATATTGCGATTGACCGATAAAGAGCGCCTGGTAAAAGTCTCTTGGGGAGAAGTGCAAAAAACCTATCCCATCACCATCCAGATCAAGGCTTACGACCGGCAAGGATTAATGGGAGATATTTCCGCAATCCTGGGCAATGAAGGCATCAATCTTGTGGATATTGGACTCAAAGTCTCCCACAATCACGCCACCATCACGCTCGTAATCGAAATCGGCGACATCACCCAGTTGAGCCGAACATTAACCCGGATTGAAAACCTTCCGAATGTGATGGAAGCTCACCGCTTAAAACCTGGATGAAAAAAGAGACAACCCACTCGGCACTTCTTTCAGTTTCAGAGGCACAGGATATTATTTTGGCTGCCGTCCAGACAGTGCAGCCCGAATCAATTTTGTTGCAGCAAGGACTTGGGCGCATTCTCGCGGCAGAATTATCAGCAAGATTTGATATGCCCCCCTTCGCCAATTCCAGCGCGGATGGATATGCGGTTCGAGCCGATGATACCAGGAATGCCAACGCGGTGAAACCGGTCGTCCTAAAAGTAGTCGGCGATATCCCGGCGGGATCAAATCCAGATTTCAACCTCCAGCCTGGTGAGGCAGCTCGCATCATGACAGGCGCAATTGTGCCGGATGGCGCTGATGCCGTAGTCATGGTCGAAGCTACGGATATTTATGCACAGGGACTCGACGCACCCCTTCCGCAAAAGATCAGCCTTTCTTCCCCAGTGAGGACTGGCGATTCGATCCGTCCACGGGGGCAAGATGCCTCCGCAGGGACGATGCTTTTTCCAATTGGTCATCGACTATTGCCACAGGATTTGGGCTTGCTTTCATCACAAGGTTTTCCTACCATACCCGTTTTTCGCCAACCACGGGTTGGGTTGCTTTCAACAGGTGATGAATTGGTGGCCCAGACTGAACCTTTACTACCGGGAAAAATCTATGATTCAAATTCATTCATGTTAAACGCGTTATTGATCGAATCTGGCGCAATGATCACTCACTCAGGGTTCGTTCCCGATGATGAAGGTGTCATTCGAGAACGGTTGAATGCCATGGTTGAGTCTGGCGCTGATTTGCTTATTACCTCTGCGGGTGTTAGCGTGGGGCCATTCGATTTTATCCGGAAGATCATTTTTGAACAGGGGGCCATGACCTTCTGGAAAGTGGATGTTCGTCCGGGAAAACCGTTGGCGTTCGGAAATTACAGGGGGGTCCCTGTAATCGGGTTGCCTGGAAATCCCGTTTCTTCTTTTGTTGGTTGCTTGATCTTTGTGATTCCAGCAATAAGAAAGATGGCGGGATCTTTGAATCAGAAAATGGTAACCCTAAAGGCAAAATTGTCCGAACCGGTTGAATCAGATGGTCGTGAAAGCTATTTACGGGCAATTATCGAAAATCGGTCCGGAAACCGGTTTGTAAAACTCTCAGGGCATCAGGGATCTGGCAATTTATTCGCATTAACCCGCGCAAATGCTTTACTGATTCTTCCCTCTGGGGTAAAATCGCTTCCTGCCGGAGCAGACGTAAATGTGTATCCATTTTCGAATGAATCTGCATGGAAATGATCATGGTGAATAATGAAAGCTAACAAGCTTTGGCTGTGGAGTCTGTTGGTCACTGTAATAGGTCTGCTCGATTCGATCTACTTGATTATCTTGAAATACAGCAATAATAAAGCGATGTGCATTCAAGGGGTTGGAGATTGCTGGTCTGTGAATATAAGCCGCTACTCCATGATCGGTGGTATTCCGGTGGCCGTGCTTGGCGCGATTTCGTACCTGGTAATCATCGCGTTACTGCTCCTTGAAAATCGCGGCCGCTTGTGGCAAACTCAAGGCATCTTGTTAAACTTTGGATTATCACTGATCGGCGTATTGTTTTCAGCGTATTTGACCTATCTGGAAATTGCAGTCATTCACGCAATTTGTCCTTTTTGTGTTCTTTCAGCAATTTGTATGCTTGTCCTGTTTGGGCTAAACTTGGCACGTCTGGCTCCCTCACAGACAAATGAATTATCTTAGGCAGGAGGATTAAGATGCCAAAAATTCGTTGCCATTACATCGATTGCGCCTTCCTTGATGAAGGCTATTGCAGCGCCGCAATGGTCGAACTGGATCCGGATGCGGGTTGTAAAACCTATTCCCCTACCGCGGAAGCTGTTGATGAAAATGATTGGGAAGAGGAAGAGGAAGAAGAATTGGAAGAATGGGAAGAGCTCGAGGATGAGGATGACGAAGACGAAGTCTGGATGGATGATGAAGACGAGACCACCTATCAATAAGGCCTCGTGCTTTCTGACGTCTGGATTTTTCTCATTTGGTTAAAATTAAGACAATCTCAACCCCGGTAGCGCCGGGGTTGAGATTTAAAGGGTAAATTACCCCTGATGACCTCCTTCATTCAACGCAATCTTAAATACAACGTCATTATCAATTTATTTGATGGCGTTTTTTTTGGTTTTGCGATCGGTTTCGTAAGCTTTACAACATTCTTACCGCTGTTTGTTGCCACAATGACCGATTCGGCGATATTGATTGGCCTGGTACCCGCCGTTCATAATATGGGTTGGTTGTTGCCTCAATTATTTACATCCAAAACAGTAGCCCGCCTTAAAATTCTGAAACCCTACGTGTTGATAAACACGATTCATGAAAGGCTTCCATTTTTCTTCCTGGCATTGGTTGCCTGGCTAATTCCAACAATCGGTCCAACGATTGCTCTGGTGTTAACTTTTGCGATGTTGATCTGGCAAGGCATGGGGGCTGGTCTCGCAGCAAACGGGTGGCAAAATTTGATTGCTAAAATCATCCCGTCCGATTATCTGGCCACCTTCTTCGGCCTTCAGTCGGCAGCGGCAAATTTACTGGCCAGCGCAGGAGCAATTATCGCTGGATCGCTGTTGGAACGAAATCCTGGGTCACGCGGTTTTTCCTATTTATTCCTGATCGCTTCTTTTTTCATGCTGGTGAGCTGGTTTTTTCTTCGGCAAACCCGCGAAGAATCTACCGTACGGGATGAGAACCTCAGGACGGATATCCCCTTATGGAAAACCATAGGGTCCGTTTTCAGAGAGAATAAACCCTTTGTTTGGTTCATCGTTAGCCGTATACTTTTTTATTTTGGCATGATGGCTTATGCCTTCTTTATTGTTTATGCGGTTCGAAAGCTCCGGATGAGTGAAATCGAAGCAGGCATTCTGACCAGTGTGCTGTTAATCACTCAGATGGCCGCAAATATTATTCTGGGTCGAATCGCAGATAAGTGGAGTCGAAAAGGCGTTATCGAGTTTGGTGCGCTGGCCAGCGTAGGCTGTTGTCTACTGGCCTGGCTGGCGCCAAATACTTCCTGGTTCTATCCGGTCATTATCCTGGAAGGCATCGCCAATACAGCCTTCTGGACGATCGGATTTCCGATCCTGTTGGAATTTGGCACAGATGCTCAACGTCCGACCTTTGTCGGCCTGGGAAACACCTTCATCGCACCAGCCGCCATTTTATCGCCCATTCTCGGCGGCTGGTTGGCAGATAATGCGAGTTATCCAATTACTTTCCTGGTCAGTGCCATCCTGGGTGGGGTGGCTGCCTTCGTCCTGCACTTCTTTGTAAAAGATCCAAAACCGCGCAGACGGTCTGCCGAGGCAGGCTAACAGCGTGTTGAACAATTATGGTTTGGCATCACATGGCAAATATTAATTCTTGCCACTCTGCTCAATTTTTCCCCAGGCATCCCGCAAGCCGACTGTACGATTAAAGACTAACTTGCCGTCCAATGAGTCAGGATCGACGCTGAAATAGCCGGTTCGTTCAAATTGAAAACTATCGCCTGGTTTGGCTCCGCCCAGTGCCGGTTCGACATAACAGGTGGTAAGAACTGTTAACGAGTCGGGGTTGATGATCGAGTCGACATCTCCGTCATCAGGCCGTTCGACGGTGAATAGCTGGTCATAAAGCCGCACTTCTGCCTGAATGGCATGTTGTGCCGAAACCCAATGGATGGTGGATTTAACTTTGCGTCCGTCTGGGGTGTTGCCCCCACGAGTAGCCGGGTCATAAGTGCAATGGACCACGGTCACGTTGCCATCTTGATCCTTTTCGACACTGACGCATGTTACCAGGTAAGCATAGCGTAAACGCACCTCGTTGCCCGGGTAAAGACGGAAGAACTTGGGCGGCGGGCTTTCGCGGAAATCATCCTGGTCGATGTAAATGACCTTGGAGAAGGGTACGTTGCGCGTTCCGGCGGATAAGTCTTCCGGATTGTTAACCGCTTCCATTTCCTCGGTGGCGTTTTCCGGATAATTGTCGATCACAAGCTTCAAGGGGTGTAAAACGGCCATTCGGCGTGGTGCGGATTTATTTAGATGATCCCGGATTACAGCCTCAAATTGAGCCATCTCGACCCAACTATCATTTTTTGTTTCCCCAGTACCGGTAACAAAATCAATAATTGCGCCTGGAGGAACTCCCCGCCGGCGCAATCCTCGCAGTGTGGTCAGGCGCGGATCATCCCATCCGCGCACAACGCCGGTTTCCACAAGCCGGCGCAGCTTCCGTTTGCTCATCATGGCATAGGTGAGGTTCAGCCGCGAAAATTCAATCTGGCGGCTTGGAAAGGCTTCCAGTTTCTGTAAGAACCACTCATATAACGGACGATGGATTATATATTCATTCGAACACAACGAATGTGTGATGCCTTCCATCGAGTCATTCTGCCCATGCGACCAATCGTACATCGGGTAGATGTGCCACTTATTGCCGGTGCGATGATGTGACACATTCATAATGCGGTACATGACCGGATCCCGCAGCAGGATATTCGGATTTTGCATGTCGATTTTGGCACGCAGCACCCGGCTGCCTTCGTCAAACTCGCCATTTTTCATGCGTTCGAGCAAATCAAGGTTCTCATCCACGCTGCGATTGCGGTAAGGAGAATCAACCCCGGGCTTGAGAGCAGCTGCAGTCTCGCTCCATTTGGTGCCCTTCGGCAATGTTCCGCGACTGGTGCTCATTTCTTCCTGAGTTTGATCATCCACATAGGCCAATCCCATCTTCACCAAGCGGACTGCCCAATCGTAAAGCTGTTCAAAGTAATCAGAGGCGAATGATACTTTTGCCCATTTAATACCCAGCCAGGCAGCGTCATTTTCAATCGCTTCGACAAATTCGGTTTCTTCCTTGGATGGGTTGGTATCGTCAAAACGCAGGAAAAGCTCGCCGCCAAACTCCTGGGCAGCAAAATAATCAATCAAGAAAGCTTTACAATGCCCAATATGCAGGTAGCCATTGGGTTCGGGTGGTAAACGCGTTCGAACATAGGTAAATCGGCCATTCTTCAAATCTTCAGCGATAGCATCGCGGATAAAACCTGGGATACGGCTGACAGAATTATTGTTGTCCATAAAGTTACCTTTTCGGTTTTCTTGAATGGGGAACCGACCAATGAAAGTTGAATTGTACGATCAAATCGGTGATATCGCAATATCAGGCATAATCCCTCAAAGCGCCTGATCTCTAGAGAAACAGGAGGCGGAGTCAATTCTTTATGACTCCGCCTCCTATGCGTTTCGCAAAATCTTATTTCCTGGGCACCTTTTGCAACGGCTAAGTTGCGCAAGGTAAGTCAAAACCCATCAGGCTGGGGGTAAAGGATTCGAACCTCTACAAGCACATCCAGAGTGTGCTGTCCTGCCATTAGACGAACCCCCAAGGAACTACGCGATCTGTATTATATTCCAGGTCGAAATTTCCGTCTAGAGGTAAAAACTCAAGTTATTCCTGTCCTGCCAATGATTCAAGCTGTCGGAGCGCATTTTTTAACCGCACAAGCACTCTGTCCCGCCCAATGATTTCCATGCTTTCAAACAAAGGGGGACTGACTTTCTGCCCTGTGATCGCCATGCGCATGATTCCGAATACCTGGCCGGCGGTGAAACCAGATTCTTCGACGAGTTTACGCATCGGTGGCTCGGCAGTCTCCACTTGAATATCCGGCAGTGAAACCAATACAGCCAACGATTTCTTAACAATTGAAGCTGATTCCGTCGCATTCAGCCCTTTTGCAATCAAGTCCTCAGCTGCCGGGGTTATCTCGTCTGTAAAGAAGAAGCCGGCAAATTCAGGTGCTTCATCCAGTGTTCCGATATGTTCCTGGATGGTCGGGGCAATCTTCAACAACGTGGCATCATCTGCATCATATCCCCGGGAAACGAAGAAGGGCTTGATGCGTTCGGCCAGATCCGCCGTTCCGAGGGCACGGATGTGTAGACCGTTGAAATGATCGAATTTGGTGAAGTTGATGGCGGCCGGTGAAGGGTTGAGTTTCCGCAGACTGAATTTTTCCACCAGATCTTTAAGGGTAAAGAACTCGGTGTGATCATCATAACTCCAGCCCATCAGGGCAATCCAATTATTGATTGCCTCAGGTAGATAACCCAATTCCTGCAGGTCTTTGATGAAGATGGAATATCCATCTTTCATTAATTCCGCCTTCTCCCGTTTGCTCATCTTTCCCTTGCCGCTCGGTTTGAGAAATAGCGAAAGATGAACCCAGGCGGGTTCTTCCCAACCCAGCGCGCGATGAATCAGCCCGTGAAGCGGGAAGGTTGGCAACCATTCCGAGCCGCGAAATACGTGCGTTATCTGCATCAGGTGGTCATCCACTGCCGCTGCCAGGTGATACAACGCCAATCCGTCTGATTTCACAATGATATAGTCATCAAGGACACGGTTATCGACGGTTATATCGCCGCGTATCAGGTCTGTGACAGTGGTGGATCCTTCCTGCGGCATCTTAAAACGCACCACATGCTTTTCACCTGCGGCTACCCGGCGAGCAGAATCATCGGGATCCAGCATACGGCAAGTACCGTCATAACCCGTAAGCTCCTTCCTTTTTTGCCGTTCCTGCCGCACCTTCTCAAGCCGTTCTGGCGTGCAGAAACAATAATAGGCATGGCCAGAATCGATAAGTTCTTTAGCATAATGCTGGTAGATTTCCTTGCGCTCAGATTGGCGGTAAGGACCGAAGGGACCGCCGACATCTGGTCCTTCATCATATTCCAATCCCAACCAGCGCAGGCCATCCATAATTTCCTGTTCGGCCCCTTCCACCAGGCGCTTCCGATCAGTATCCTCTATACGTAAGATAAATTGTCCACCTGTCTGGCGAGCCAACAAATAATCATAAAGTGCCGTACGGGCACCACCTAAATGAAGGTGGCCAGTGGGTGAAGGTGCAAAACGGACCCGTGCGAGTTTGACTAATGCAGCTGTCATAATGCGTCCTAAAATTCCTGATTCTTACTGTGCGCGGCAACGCTTTCGACCAATCCAATGCCTAATACCAGAGAGATCAACGAGCTACCACCGTAACTTACGAAGGGCAATGTCAATCCGGTAACCGGAATGACATTTAGGTTGACCCCAATATTAACCGATGTTTGGAAAAATAACAAAGTTGCAAAGCCATAAGCAATTAATGCACCAAAAGGGTCGTCAGCGTGACGGGCAACCCGGATGCACCGCAAAATGACAAACAACAATACGGATACCACCAATACCGTTCCGACAAATCCGAATTCTTCTGCCATAGAGGCAAAGATGAAGTCTGTGTGGCGGACCTTGAGAAAACGCAACTGAACCTGCGTACCATGACCGTACCCCATGCCAAACCATCCACCTGAGCCGATGGTTATTAACGCCTGTTCCACATTGTAATTATCGCCGTAACTTGCGTTCGGATTTGGAAAGATGAAGTTTAAAACACGCTGCTGCTGGTAGGTTTCCACAAAGGGAAAAAGTACCAACGCAAGAATGACGCCTCCGGCGACAAACAAAGCGATATATTTGACCGGCAAGCCGCTCAGCCACAACATGGCAGCCCAAATGACGAAGATCACAATCGAGGTACTGAGATTAGGTTGTAAATAAATCAATACCACTACCCCCGCAGTCAGAACAAAGCTCCTTGCAATGGTGCGGAAATCGTGAATGCGGTCTTTGTTACGGGCAAAAAAGTCAGCCAGCACGATGATCATGATGATCTTTACAAGTTCCGACGGCTGGATATTAATTCCTGCAATGACGATCCAGCGGGTTGAACCAAAAGCAATGTTTCCGATCAACAGAATGATGATCAAAAAGATCACGCCAAATACATATAATAAACTTGCCAGCGATGACCAGTAGCGGTAATCGATCATCGCAACCACCAGGATAATAACAAGACCAACCACCACAAATTGGGTCTGGCTCTTGTCAATGGTCGCCAGATCAAAATTTCCCGCTATGGCAGAACGGATCATGGCAATCCCAAAAATGGAAAGGATTACCACCGCCCCAAATAACCAATAATCAAAATGCCGCCAGTTTTCTTTGTTAAACATAAATCAAATTACCAACTCACCTTTTTTTGATAATTGCCAATTGGATGTTGATTATTGGCAGACCATCAACTGGAAAGCGCTACCCTAATTATATCGTCAGACAAACCCTAATGCTCCTGAGTTTTCCAGGGTTCTATGACAATTACCCCGTTGCGGATTACGGCGCAAACCGGCTGGGAAGGTGCGGTCATGAGAGTAATATTCGCAGTTAGATTGGCTATGCGCAATTCTCTAGGCTCTAATCTCATCGCACAGACAACTGAAGTATCATCACCCTCAGCGCCAGCGAAAATCGATCCACGCGCCCTGCCCCAAATGATTACGCTTCCTCGGGCGATGACCTCAGCCCCAGGTCTGACATCTCCCAACACGCTGATATGTCCCCCTGATGACAATTTAAACCCGGAACGCAATGTTCTGCGAATGAAAACGCCGTTTTCACCTTCATGGGTGGTTTCCAGCTTGCGGGCTCCGCGCTCGACCCGCGGTAGTGATAGTTTTGTCGCAAGACCAAGGACCTTGGCAGTCTGCTCAGTATCCAGATTGGAACTCACAACCGCCCATAAGGAAATCCCCCGTTTAGAAAGTTGATCCCGCAATTGGCTCAATTCTGCCAGTCGCAACTCCCGGCTCCCGACTTCCATGGCCAATTGAGCACCCTGGAAAAAACTCGATTTCTGTTCAAGACTATTGATTAGCGCATTTTGAATCCCGGGCCAATCGCCCTCACCCAGGGTGACCAATAAACCGTCTGTAATTCCTTTTATACTAACGACCGTTGGCTCAACCACCGGAGATTATCCCGCATAATAATGTAATTTTGAATCGATTGCGAGGCACACCAGGTATGGATACAAAATGCAGTTTTCTAATCATCGGATTGATGTAGCTCCGTTCTTGTCAGGGCGCAGGTTCCGCTGTATTACCGGCTTTAAGTGTAAAGTAAGCATCCAATACTTTGCGCACAATCGGCGCTGCGATTTTTGAACCTTCATCACCGTTATATACAAAAGCCACAACGGCGATTTCTGGATCATCAAATGGCGCATATCCCACATACCAGGCATGCGCCGGCCAGGAACCGGATATGCAAAGCCCAGCCTTGGAAGCTACGTCATCACAGTATTCCGCCGTACCGGTCTTTCCAGCCGATGGAATATTAAATCCGTCAAATGCCAATGTTGCAGTGCCGTCTGCCACCACTTCGCGCATGCCTTCCTGGGCTAGTTTGATTACCCAGGGTTCTACGGTTTTTAATTCGCCGGTCGGAATTGCATTTTCATCATAGACCTGGATTTTCGCATCCTTGGTAATATCCCAAAGCATATCCGGTTCAAAAGCTTTTACGATATTACCTTCTGAATCGGTGATATCGTGAATGATGGTAGGCCGCATGAGTTTGCCGTCATTTGCCAGAGTTGCAATAGACACGAGTACTTGCAGAGGTGTTGCCAGGACGTACCCTTGGCCGATGGTGGAGATATAAGTGTCGCCTGTCGACCAGTTTTCACCCTGGGTGATGCGTTTCCAATTGGGGTCAGGGATTAATCCGGATGCTTCACCCGGAAGCTCGATACCCAAAGGCTCGCCATAGCCAAGTGCTCGCGAATATTCTCCGATGCGCCAAATGTTGAGTCCCTCTTTTACCTCATCCTTATAGCCGCCGCCGACTTTGTAAAAATAAACATCGCAGGAGAGCGCCACGCCACGCAGGTAATTGACCATTCCATGACCCTTACCAGTCGTTTTATAGGTGTAGCATACGTAATCTCTGTTTCTGCCAGCATAATTCTCTGAGTATTTTTCGACGATCGTAATTTTTCCAGGATCTTCGATTTGTTGTTCCGGTGTGACAACACCTTCGTTTAATATTCCGATCGCCGTACCCATTTTAAAAACCGAACCAGGAGCCATTTCAGCAGAAATGGCATGATTGAGCATGGGTTTATTGGGGTCCTGGCTGAGCTGCTGGTAATAATAGGCCGGTATCAATCTCGCCAAGCGGTTATTTTCGTAATTCGGATACGATACCATTGCCAGGATTTCACCCGTTTTCGGATTCATTGCAATGACGACGCCGCTCGGGTATTTAATTTTATTAAAATACCGGTTCCAGGTGTTAATCTGATCGATCAATGCCGTCCTGGCTGCCAACTGCAAGCGTGAATCGATGGTCAGTTCGATGTTGTTACCAGGGACTGCTTCAACTGGCGTTTGTAAATCTCGCAATTCCTGGCCGCCAACGTCCACCTCGATGACCCGTTTGCCATTCTTGCCAAGTAAGACGTCATCCATCGAAAATTCGACCCCGGCGTAACCGATCTTATCCCGGTTGGTCACAAATCCCTGAGCCTCCAGCTCATCTTTTCGAGTGGCTGGTATGGGTCCAAGGAAACCAATGACTTCCGCTGTCAAATCTCCAGTAGGATAATCACGCACAGCTTCGGTTTCAATGCCAACGCCTGGCCAATCCACTGATTTTTCCCGGATCACAAGTGCAATCTGGGTATCGATATTACATTTCACCCGGACAGGATCAAAAGGCGCATTCGTTCTGCCGATATATACGATTTGAGTGATGCCAAGATCGTTCTGGCAAGGAGAAAAATTTCGTACAGTTTCTTCATCGGTATTACCGTTCGAAACAGGAATTCCAATCAGATCAGAGATCTGCCGGTAAATATTCTGAACCGCACCTGCGTCTTCAGGCAGATTTGCAGGGGTAATCACAACATTATAAGAGGCCACATTTCGTGCCAACACAAAACCATTGCGGTCATAAATCAATCCGCGTGAGGTTGGTATACTGATTTCAGTTGTTCGGTTTTCATCCGCCTGGGCTGCATATACTTTGCCATCCAGAATCTGCAAACTAAATAGACGAATCAAGAAAAAACCGAAGACAATAGCCATCAATGCGTAAATGGTCCAATACCGCCAGGAATCGAAAAAACTCTTCGGAGGTTCGTTTTGAAATTTCATCCCTCAATCTCTTCTGGAAATACCCAGTTGGCCATATCTGCCATGATGATATAAATCGGTACGGCTAACACCATATTTAACAGAATGCTTGGCAGTGTGATCAAACTAAGGCTGTCAAGAATTGGCAGCGGAGTTCCGCTAATAACCAAGGTAGCCAACGTAATTCCCTGTGTAAGTAGTGTGCAAATTAAGGTAAGTAATAGCATGACCAGCAACGGCGCCTGCCAAACTTGCCGTTTAAAGAATTGTACCAGAGCTGCCACCAGCAAATAGGAGGCGATCGCAACAAAGGGCGAAATCGCTGAGGACAGGCCTATTAAGACGCCTGCCGTGGCAGCCCAAAACCAACCACTCCGAACACGTTTCTGCAACGTCCAACCCAAAATTGCCAATAAAAGCAAATCCGCAGTTCCATGAAGAAGCGGCATCCGACTGACAATGCTAATTTGGAGCATCGTTATGATAATCAAAACTGGAATCGCCAGCAGGTTAGCCCAAATCATGGGATTGCTGTTGGAATAAGCGGCGTTATCTCCACTGGCCGGAAATTGGTGATCACCAACACCGCTTGCAAATTTGAAAAATCCACCGCAGATTGAACGGAAGCAGTTTGAAAAATATCCGTCAATACTTTACGAGCGCTAAGGATTTGTCCCACCAATATATCGGCTGGATAAGTCCCGCCGATCCCAGAGGTTAACACCAGATCGCCTACAGTCAATGTAACATCCTGAGGTACCATTTCAAGCGTGAGATCGCCAGTGATCGACCCCTCCAACTGGACTTCGCTTTGACCGGTTTTCAAGCGGACGTTAACAATTGAAGAAGGATCCGTGACCAATTGTACGCGCGAAGCCGAAGATGTTACAGCTGCAATCCGTCCTACCAGTCCTTGAGCTGTAACAACCGGCATGCCGTAACGCAAACCGTCATCAGAACCGCGATCGATGATTACATAATGAAGAAAAGGACTTGGATCGCGTCCAATTACTGCAGCAGCTTTATACGTGTTTTCTGGTCTCGAACGGGCGAAATCCAATAATGCATATAAAACATCAGCCTCACGCAATTGGGATTGCAGATCGATGATTTGCGTTTCGAGCTGGGCATTTTGCTCTTCCAGTTCAGCGGCACGCTGGCGCAGGCTGGCAACATCACGCGGAACCGTTAGAAATTCTACTACTGCCAGATAACGGCTTGAAAGCCATTGCTGGACTGAAACCAAGGGGGTCAATGTCGTACGTAAAAATGGCGCCAGGTATCCACCAAGTGCCAATAAGAAAACCCCGGTCAAAACAAGCACGAGAGCAGCTGTCTGCCACGTGCGCTGGGGAGTTGGTTTCATGGTTCAGGCATTCACCCAATCACCCTCTGGAAATTGACCTTTCCAGCGGAACAATAAAACTGCGATACTCGGGTCTGTCCAGATTTTCCAGGATCATCCCCGCACCACGCGCCACACAGGTAAGAGGATCTTCAGCCACCCAGACCCGCAAATGGAGTTCGTCTGAAAGTCGATCAGGGAGACCCTGAAGCAGCGCTCCTCCGCCTGCCAGGCAAATTCCTGAATCAATCAAATCTGAAACGATTTCAGGCGGTGCTTCATCAAGTGCGTCCTTTAAAGTATCAACGATGACCTGCAAGGAGCCAGCCACTGCTTCGCGAATTTCAACTGAAGAGACTTCAATCGCCTCCGGCAGGCCAGTTACCAGATTCCTGCCGCGCACCGTCATGGTCTTTTCTGTTGGCAAGGGATAAGCGGATCCAATGGTTATTTTTACCTGTTCAGCCATCCGTTCACCAATAAATAGATTATATTTATTGCGGATATATTGGATGATATCCTGATCCAATTCATCGCCAGCAACACGTAGAGATCGTGAAACGACAATGCCGCCCATGGATATTACAGCTACTTCGGTGGTGCCGCCGCCAATATCAACAATCATGCTTCCGCGAACCTCGGAAACAGGCAATCCAGCACCCAATGCTGCCGCCCGCGGCTCTTCAATTAAATAGGCTTCGCGGGCATTGGCAGCCATGGCAGCGTCATAAACGGCGCGTTTTTCAACTTCGGTTGCACCGGATGGAATGCCGATCACCAATCTTGGCCGCGGCATAGCCACAAATGTCTGCTGATGAGCCCGCAGAATAAAATACCCAAGCATTTCTTTGGTTATTTCAAACTCAGAAATAACACCGTCGCGCAGAGGGCGAATGGCGATTACATTTGCCGGCGTACGACCAACCATTTCCTTGGCCTGTGCACCAATGGAGAGCGGCATACGGGTGCGTTTATCAATTGTTACCCAGGAAGGTTCATTTATCACGATGCCCTTACCGCGGACATGCACCAATGTATTTGCCGTCCCCAGGTCAATGCCAATATCCAAAGAAAACAGGCCCAAAAGCCAGTTAATTGGGTTGAATGCCAAGAGGCGCTCCTTGTTGCTGGTTCAGGGAATCCTGTCAATAATGTAAAAACAATCAAAATTCATCGGATTCGATTATACCATAGAGCATTTTTCAAGAGTTTTAGGCGATGGAAGCAATAGATCCGTCCAAGGGGCAAATTCTGCAAGGCTGGACAGGTTCAGCATTTTGAATATAATAAAAACAATCGATGCGGGTGTCGCCAAGTGGTAAGGCAGTAGCTTCCCAAGTTACCATTCCGTGGGTTCGAATCCCATCACCCGCTCAAGCCGAAAATACCGCCGACAAGGTGGTATTTTTTTTAGTTAAGGCCTTTGGATTAGCTTTACAGTATTGCAAGGACAGTAAGAAGCACAAGGACTTCCTCTTATAATAACAAAAGCAATATCAGACACCCTCAAAAAGCATGGGGAAATTATGGGGAGAAATTATTCGTTCCATGAACAACGATAAATTAATCCTGCATGTGGAAGATAACTTCGAAAATCGAATGCTTGTCCGCCGGCTGCTTTTATCAGAAGGTTACAGGATCATTGAAGCCGAGGAAGCATTGAAAGCATTGGAGATCTTGAAAACTGATATTCCGGATCTCATTTTGATGGATATTAACATGCCTGAAATGGATGGCTATACGCTTACAAATAAGATCAAAGCCATGCCCGGGTTGGCTAAATTGCCAATTATTGCCATCACCGCGAATGTAATGAAGGGCGATCGAGAAAAGACTCTGCAGGCTGGCTGCGATGGGTACATAGAAAAACCGATTGATGTCGACCGGTTTCTCGATCAAGTTTCTAAATTCCTCCAAGATCCTGATGGGCAAAATTCCGAGGTGCTATGAGTGATCCTCAATCATCTGGCCTTGAGAAAAAAATTAATC
Organism: Longilinea sp.; assembly: GCA_035560795.1. GTDB lineage: Bacteria > Chloroflexota > Anaerolineae > Anaerolineales > Anaerolineaceae > Longilinea. The sequence continues at coordinate 51,508 of DATMYV010000039.1, read as the reverse complement.
TGTCCGAGATTTCAGTCTTAGTGGTTGAAGACAATGTCTCGAATTTTATGCTCATCGCGCGAATGCTCGGGTTCCTGGGTATTCACTGCGAATGGAAAACATCGGGTTATGAAGTTGTCGAATTCGCCGATACGCTTTCCCGCATCGATTTAGTCCTGATGGATATCCGACTGCCTTATGAAGATGGCTACGGCGCCTTACGAAAACTTCGCCAATCGCCAAAATTGAGAAACGTCCCTGTGGTGGCGGTCACAGCTGAAGCCAGCGTTGAGCAAATAAATAAAGCAAAAGCTTCCGGTTTTGATGGGTTTTTGGGCAAACCCCTCAACCCTGATCGTTTTCCAAATCAAATTCAACGCATCCTGGCCGGTAAACCGGTGTGGGAATTGAATTAAGGAGCTTTGGATGAAGTTAAAGGTAAACGCCGCGAAGGATCAATCTCGCACAGTATTTAAGAAAAAGCTTGCTCGCCGGACCGTCCTACAACTTCTGTTCTTAACTTTGATTCCGTTTCTTGTGATTGGCGCATTTGCCGTCATCCGTCTGCGCAGCCAGTTGGAACAACAGGTCACAACTCAGGTTCTTTCGGTTTCCGGTTATTATACCGAGCAACTCGCAAATATGGCAAGAACGCGGGGCGACGCCTTGACGGAACTTCTCAACAAACCCCGAGTTTCTTCCAACCTTCCGATGCTTGTTTCGACCGCGATTCGAGACTCATCCTATGTAACCGCGCGTTTTCAGACTCAAGATGAATTTTCCAAGTACACGGCCATCTCCGTCGATCCAATTTTTGATCAATTAATGGTTATCCGAAAGGATGGCACAGTTGCCTTTTCAACCTATGATCTGTGGGAAGAAAAGGATTATGGAAACCTACCCTCCATTACACCTCTACTGGATAAGGATGGTACTCAGTTTGTCTTTGATCCTCAGCCCCTGTATAAGAACAAATTCGTCATGGTCACTTCCCGGATTGTACGGGACGAAAACGGCGAGAGCATTGCAACAATCTTTGGAACAACGCTTTCTGCTTTGCCAGCTTCCTTGCTCAATTATGCTGAAACTTTATTGCCATCGGCGAAATCGTATTACTACATCAGGGATCAAGGCCTGATTGGATTGGATGCGGCAAAGGTTAGTCTCGTCAACTTGCAATTACCTGCCGATCAATTGACTGCCATCAACGGCCTGGCTGCTCAGGGAAGTGATGATCTTCACACACTTCCAGCGGCCATTACCGGGGTCGAATCTTTCGCCCTGGCGAAAGAAATTAATAATCTCCAGACGTATTTCATCTTCTACATTCCCACCGAAGTAATTTATTCACAAATTCAAGTTTTCAGTCCTGCGACAATCGCCATTTTCTTCCTGGCAATTGCGCTGGTTGGCGTCCTGATCTATTTTGGCACCAACCGGACTATAAAACCGCTCGAGAGTCTGTCAAACATTGCACAGCAATTTGCACGTGGCGATTGGTCGCAACGGGCCAAAGTGAACCGCGATGATGAAGTTGGACAATTATCCTTTTCGTTCAATCAAATGGCGAATGACCTGCAGGACCTCTACCAATCATTGGAGGCCAAGGTCGAGGAACGTTCCCACCAGTTGCGGACAGCTTCTGAAGTAGCACTTCTGGCAACCTCCGGGACGAACCGGGATGAGATGATCCAACAGGCCGTGGACCTGTTGAAAGACCGCTTTGGTTATTACTATTCCGCCATATATATGATGGATGAGACAGGCGATTATGCCAGCCTGCGTGGCGCATCGTCAACAGACCGAAATGTGAAGATACAAACTCACTTACGTGTTCCGGTGGGATCAAAATCCGTGGTCGGCCAAGTGGCCGCCACCCAAAATCCAATGTTAGTTGGTAACTTGAATGATGACAGAATATTGAGGGATGCCGATAGCGTCATGCCTGCATCCTTATCTGAGGCAACTGTCCCAATGGTCTTAGGAAGTCAAATCATTGGGGTTATTGATATTCAGAGCCAGAATGAAAACGCGTTTGATTCCGATACCCTGGCAATTTTGCAAACCCTTGCCAACCAGTTAGCCACCGGTTTACGCAACGTATTATTGGTCGAATCTTCGCAGGTGAATCTTGAAGAAACTGCCATGCTATACCGTTCAAGCCGACAGATTTCCCAGGCGAAAAATGAATCTGAAGTGGTCAAGGCACTGACTGAATCTCTCGGTAAAACATCCTTCTTTTCCTTGTTGCTGTCGGTTGAACCAACCAGCCTCAAGATCATTTCCTACACGGATCCAAAAACAACGGTTATTGATGATTCCTTGTTGGGAATTAGCTTACCCCTGCAGCGTGGAGCTGATCGGCTGATAGACAATCCAATCTTAATTCTAGAGGATCTGAAATCATCAAGCGATTTTGAAAATCTCACCGCATTTCTCTCGCGGCGAGGCTGCCGCTCTGCGGCGCTGCTTCCAATTCTTGAAAATGGTCGACCCTCGAAATTAATTGCCTTAGGCACCCGCGAGAATATACAACTCACCTCCTCGCGTCTCCAGCCTTATGCCAGTCTTGCTGAAGTAACAAGCGGTTCATTTGACCGTTTTGCAGTTCTCAAAACTCTTCAGGAGCGCTTAAAGGAAATTCAGGCTCTGGAATCGATTGGGAAGACCGTTTCCACCGAGACCGAGGCACAGTTGCTTTATAAGACGCTTCATAATGTAGTGTCCAATCAAATTGGCCGCGATCTTGGATTTGCCATCGTACTATTTGATCAAAAAAACAACCAAATTGAAATACCCTTCCGATTCCACAATGGTATGTTGCCCAGTCTGCCTCCAAGTGAGTTAATTGATGGTTTGACTTCCTATGTGCTTTCCTATCAAAAGCCGCTGCTGCTCAACAAAAACGTCAATGAAGCGGCCCAATCGCTCGGGGAAATGCTGCAAGATCCAATGCCCATGTCATGGCTTGGCATCCCACTTCTTTTTAATGGAATTTCGGTCGGCGCGGTAATTATCGAGGATATGGAAAATGAGAACCGGTTTAAAGCAAATGATATTTCCCTCTTAAATACAATCGCACCCCAAATAGCCACAGCAATTCGAAATTCTCAGTTGAAGTCGGAAATTGTCTCTACCGAAACAGCCTACGAACAAGAGCATTTTCTGTTGGATACGCTGCTGACAAATACTCCCGATCGGGTCGCCTTTAAGGATAAGGAACTTCGTTACCTTCGGGTTAGCAATGCGGTAGCAAATGGTTTTGGTTACCGAAATTGTGATGATTTTGTAGGCAAAAATGATCTTCAGATCATGGGCACCGAAACGGGCCAAGAATCCTTCGATGAAGAAAAACGCGTCATTGAAACAGGCCAACCCATTATTGATCAGGTGGAGAAACTGGTCGACGCTCATAATAACGAAAACTGGCGATTGATATCCAAAATGCCGTTGTTCGATTCGGATGGCAATCCACTCGGTTTGCTGGGTATTTCAAGGGACATCACAGCTGTAAAGAAAGCAGAAGAACTTGCACAGGTACGGGCACAACGATTAATGACTACCTCTGAAATTGCCCGTGACACCTCAGGCCTTTTAGACCTGGAAGTCTTATTGAAAAATGCCGTAAATCTGGTGCTCGACCGTTTTGGCTTCTATCACGCCTCCATTTTTCTCATCGATCCGCTTGGCGAAAACGCAATTTTACGGGAATCTACCGGTGAAGCTGGATTACGGATGAAAACTCTTGGACATAAACTTGCCGTCGGGTCTTCATCGATTGTCGGCCAGGTCACTTCGCGAGGCGAACCTTTGGTGGTTAACGAAGTCCGTCGTTATGAGAATTACTTTCCCAATCCGCTCTTACCCGATACCCGTGCCGAAATGGCCATACCATTGAAGATAGGAAATCGCATATTAGGCGTATTGGATGTACAGTCAACCATGGTAAATGCCTTTTCAACTGAAGATGTAAACACCTTACAAATTCTGGCGGATCAACTTGCGATAGCAATTATCAACGCGGAAATTTATACAAGTTCCCAGAAAACGCTTGCCCAGCACCGCTCCTTGCACCAGATCAGTGCAGCAGCGTCCGCCAGTCGAAACGTCGAAGAAGCCCTGCGAACAACCGCAATCGGTATGCAAAATGCACGACAGGAAGATCGGATCTCAATCCATATCTTAAGTGACAATAATGAACTCGTTCTTTCTGCCATGGCGGGTTTTCCGGCAAATCAAAGTCCGAAAGATGTCATTCCGGTTGGCGAAGGAATTATTGGACAGGTGGCACTGAATAAACAACCGATCCGCCTTGCCGATGTCCTGACCGATCCTTATTACATTCCAACGGATGACGATGTCCGTTCTGAACTGGCTGTACCTATCCTCTACACTGACCGTTTGGTAGGCGTTCTGAACCTTGAGAGCGAGAAAATCGCAGCTTACAACGAAAATGACGAGGAAATTTTATCTACCATGGCGACCAATCTTGGCTCTATTATTGCAAATGCACAATTGGTCTCCCAGGTAACCCGCCAGGTCGAAAGGCAACAGCAAATTTTTGAAATCACATCAAAAATACGCCGTTCGGTTGATATGAATTCGATAATCGAAACCTCGACAAGCGAATTGTGCAAAGCTTTACGTGCACAAAAAGCCACGATGCGATTGTCCGTTGATACCGACTTTTCAAAAACTTTGGTAAGCCAACCATCCGATAAAGATAATAACGGACATAACAAAGGTTCCAAATCGAATGGCAAGGGGAGTTCAGAATGATTGAAAAATTTCGAGATTTTATAACGGCTCTGAACCCATTTTTTACTCCCCCCGCAATAGCTGCAAAGGGTGACCTCCCAATAATTCAAGAACGCATTTTGCATCTGATTTCGCTGGGAATCTCTTTGATATCGATCGTGGCACTGATTCTATTCTTACCAGCAGTAATAAGTTCGGGAAGAATAGTTCCAGGTCTTGTTTATTTTCTTCTGGGGATATTTCTAATTAGCCTGGCATTCTGGAGATCAGCGCCATATTTCTTCAGAGCAGGCATCTTCCTCGTTACGGTCTATCTTACAGCTTTTTACGCCCTTTATAATTTCGGAATTTCTCCTATTGCAGCCTCGATACTATTATGTTTTGTCATTTTTTCGATTGTATTTTTTAACCGCAAGGCTGGTATTGGCGCGGGATTGATGACCGTATTTACACTGGCATTTTTTGCATATGCTTTTAATACTCAATTATTTCCAGCGCCGGTAATTACCGGTGACCAAAACCCAACGACTATCATCAATTGGGTTCATTTTGCCATTCCCTTGGTCGTGGTCATCGGCCTGGCTGCAATCGTGATCACTGCATTGATTCGCGGGTTTACGGACAATTTACAAAATGCCCGCCGTCTCTCGGCGAACCTTGAGGGCGAACAAGAGAGAATTGACCACCTTTTACAGGAACGCACATCGCGATTGGAACGCCGCGAGTTGCAATTGCGGACAGCTTCTCAAATCTCTCGCGAGATTTCCACCATGATGGATCCAGGGGCGCTCTTAGGAAAAGTAGTCCGGAGTGTCCGCGAGAATTTTGGCCTGTATTACGCCGGAATATTTCTCTTGGATGAGGAAGGCCGTTATGCAATTCTGAGAGCAGGCACAGGCGAAGCAGGCGAGAAAATGATTGCCGCGGGACACAGTTTGGAAATTGGCGGCACATCGATGATTGGGTGGTGTATTTCAAATCGAAAAGCCAGAATCGCGCTGGACGTTGGAACCGAACAGGTGCGGTTCAACAATCCGTATCTCCCGTTGACACGGTCTGAAATGGCATTACCGATCGTCTATCAGAACCGCGCTTTGGGAGCGCTAACCATCCAATCCGTCGAACCTGGCGCTTTTGTCGATGAAGACATAATCATTCTGCAGGGAATTGCCGATTCATTAGCCATTGCTTTGGAAAATGCCCGCCTTTTTCAAAATACACAGCAAGCGCTCGATGAGTTGCGTTTGTACAATAAGGCATTTATTCAAGATACCTGGGGAAAAGCCTTATCTGTACAATCCGACTTGGCTTTTTCCTTTCAGAATCAGGGCGTGGATCCAACAAGCAGTGGTATCCGGCATATGAATATTCCCGTGACTCTCCGCGAGGAACAAATAGGCGAAATAAACCTCGAAACCGCTGGCGAAGTACTAAGTCAGGATGACCGAGATTTCTTGGATGCCATTCTCACTCAGACCGCGCTGGCGCTGGAAAATGCCCGCTTGCTCGAAGAGACACAGCGCCGTGCTGTTCAAGAACAAAAGTTGAACGAATTAACCACCCAGTTATCCAAGGCTTCCAGCATCGAGTACATTTTACAAACGGCCGCTCGGGAACTTGGCCAGTTGCCCTTGGTCTCCGAAGTATCAGTCCAGTTGGTATCAGCAAACAATGAATATCCAAATCCGGGATCAGCCATGAATGGAAAAGGCGAGGAGAATTAACCCATGATGGATGCGGATACTGATATCACAAACAACCTGTCCCAGGCTCAAAGTGAATTAATTGAATTCCCATCCCAGGGATTTTTACAGCAACTGCTTAACGTTCTGGCGTTAGCTGGAACAATCAGCCTGATTTACAATTTGGCGATTTTAATTCCCAAAAACGATTGGCTTACCATTGCCTTCTATTTGTTCCTTTTTGTTGGTTTGATCTTGGCAACATTAGGCAGACGAATTCCATATCCGTATCGTGTAACCATCGTCAGTGCGATTCTTTTTCTGTTAGGCGCATTTACCATTATTACGAATGGACTTCAAAATGACGGGGTTGTCTTTCTTCTCGGGTTCGTTTTTGTAAACACCATTTTATTAAACCAACGCGCCGGAATTATCTCATTAGCTATCAATGCCATAACCATCACCTTTGTTGGGATAGGATACCAATTTGGTTTTCTATCTACTTTCACGAATGACCCAGCTGTATCCGGACCGGTTGCCCAGTGGATCAAATCACTATTCTCCACTACCCTGGTGGGGGGATTGATGGTGGCAGCAGGCTCAACCATGATGAAACAGCTTGAAAAATTAATTTCAAGCCATCAGCAATTGTCCACAACTCTTCAACTGGAAAGGAAGAGCTTTGAAGAGGCGATTATGCAACGCACCCAGGATCTAAACCTTCGCGCGACCCACATGGAAGCTGCAGCACGCGTAGCCAGAAACATCTCGTCATTTAATGATTTGGATTCCTTGGTTACAGATACGATAGAAATGATTCGGGATCAATTTGGTTATTACCATGTTGGTCTTTTTCTGGTTGACGAAAAGCGGGAATTTGCTGTATTACGGGCTGCCGCTGGTGAGGCCGGACGCCGTATGTTAGCGAGAAACCACCGCCTAAAAATCGGTGAAGAAGGCCTGGTCGGAAATTCGATCGAAAAAAATGAAGCCCGCATTTCCCTGGATGTAGGTCTTGACGCAATTCATTTTTGGAATCCTGACCTCCCCAATACTCATTCCGAAATGGCATTGCCCTTAAGATCAGATGGAAAGACCATTGGTTCATTGGATGTCCAAAGTGATGTTGTTGCCGCTTTCGGCCCGGATGACATACGCACCCTCGAGACAATTGCCGATCAACTCGCTCTTGCCATCCAAAAAGTCAACCTGTTGGCTCAATTAAAACAAAGTCTGACAGAAATAGAAGCTTCTTATCAACAATATACTCGTAAATCCTGGAATGCCCATTTGAGCAAGGCAAAACGGAATTATGCTTTCCGTTATCGCCGGCAACAAATCGAAATGGTTGACGAAGGATACGTGGAAGTAAAGAAAGCCCTTGAAGCAAATCAGGCTGTCATTAGCACCCAGTCCATAAATAATCAAACGCAAACTCTGGTGGCAATCCCAATCAAATTACGCGGTGAGCCCCTGGGCGTAATAAACCTTCGTTTCGATGCGAGTTATGTTCCCCAGGATACGGTCGATCTGCTCGAAAACACCGCTGCTCGTCTGGCCTTGGCGTTGGATAATGCTCGCTTGCTTGAAGAGCTTCAACAAAAAGCTGAACGCGAGCGGCAAATTGGGTCAATCGTATCCAAGGTTCGGTCACGTGCCGATATTGACAGCATTTTACGCACCACTGCTGAAGAGTTAGGCCGGTCATTAGGTGTGGCTGAGGTTCTTGTTCAATTGAAGGATATGTAAAGAAGAAGTACAGTTCAGCCAGGAGATTCGATGTCAGTAGCAGCCAATTTCCCAATCTCTTCTCAAATTAATCCTGAGGGTCAAACACTCAGAGCCGTTGATCGAATGCGCCTTCAAGCGCAAATTCCTTTAGCGACTATAGCTTTTTCAGCAGTTTCCTCCATTTATTTTTTTGTTCTGGCAATTTCTCAGGGCTCCTGGCAATTGTATATCTTGACTGGCGTTTTTGCCATTGCCTCGATTTTAAATGCTTTTTCAATTACCCGTTTAATTACCAAAAACATATCGACACAAATGATGGTCATGTTTGGTGTGTTTCAATTTGCAGTCCTTATGATTTCCGTTCTCATCTCTGGAATGGCGATTTCCGGGGCGGCGATCATCCTACTCTATTCATTGATCGTTTCCAGCAGCACTTTGCCAGGCGAGAAGACTGAGCTAGGCGTCAGCTTCGGCCTGCTCCTAAGTTCTGTCGCCGCCATTCTTGGCACAATTTCTCCCATCCGTCAAATAAGCTTGCCGCAAATTTACACGGTCATTCCTACGATCTTAACCATTTTGATAATGACTTATCTGTCATTGGTTTTGATGCAGGTCATTGTGGCGACGTTGCGAATCAAGTTGATGTCCAGCACGCTCGCCGTTGTGCTGATTCCGCTGGTATTGCTGGCATTGATCAGTAGTCGTTTCACGCAGGATGCATTGCATTCCCAGATGAATCAATCCTTAAACCTGGCGGCTCAACAAACCGCTGGTAAATTGGACGAATTCCTACAAAAGACTAAGAATACTGTCGCATACCAGGCGGAATTACCAGCGTTTAATAACTTCCTGCGCATGAATCCCGAGGAACGGACCGGTTCATTAATCAAAGAACAATTAGACTTAACCATTGGGACTCTGCAGTTTGAACGGAGAACCTACCTTACCTCCATTGCGATTATTGATCTGAACGGCGAAAATGTTTATGATACTTCTCGACTGGCGGTTGGAAAAATTGAAAAGGACGCCGATTATTTTGCAATTACCTCATCTACTGAAAAACCTTATGTCTCGCCGATCAAATTTTCTCAGGATTCAGGTGGGGGCTACATATACTTTGCCGCCCCAATTCGTAATTCACAACAGCAGCTCATGGGCGTATTGCGGATTTCGTATGATGCTCTTGTTTTTCAATCAATCGTCGAAGAAAACAGCGGTGCAATTGGCACCCGTTCGTACCCAATTTTGATTGATGAGAACCAGCTTCGAATTGCAGATTCGTTCACTCCCGCATTGCTTTATCAGACCGTCTCCCCGCTGCCTTATGACAGCATCGCCACCTTACGTGCACAAAACAGATTGCCCTATAAGCCTAATAGCGAACTCACGACGGATTTGTCAGATTTAGCTAATTCAATCAAACGATTCCAGTCCAATCGGTATTTCTCACTGGATATTCATCCCAATTCAAGTGAAAGCCATGTCGAAGCTGGAGCCATAACCACCCTTCAAAATCAACCTTGGAAATTAATTTTTGTCCAGGAAGAAGCTGGTTTAAATAGAACCATCAGTCAACAAAATCGCGTTTCCACGCTTGTGGCTGCCTTAATTGCTTCAATGGTTGGAATCTTTGCAACCTTCATGGCACGTGGCTTTAGCGGTCCAATCCAGAATCTGACGGATACTGCAACAAAAGTCACCCAGGGCGACATGACAGCCCGGGCTGTAATTGAAACCAATGATGAAATCGGAATTCTGGCAGGGGCTTTCAATTCAATGACGTCCCAACTCAGCACGCTCATTAATGAATTGGAGGATCGCGTCCGTGCCCGTACGCAAGAATTGGCGAGTCAAAACAAAGCACTCATGTACCGCAGCCGCCAGTTGCAGACAGTAGCAGATGTGGCACGCGGAATCGCTGGCGCACAAGACCTGGAAACCTTACTCACACAAATAACCAATCTGATCAGCGAACGGTTCAACTTTTACCATGTCGGCGTATTCCTGGTAGACGAGAAGAATGAATTTGCCGTTCTTCGTGCTGCAAACAGCGAAGGCGGAAAGAAAATGCTAGCCCGGCAACACAAATTGCGCATCGGAAAAGTGGGAATTGTCGGTCATGTCACCAGCACGGGAGAACCCCGTATCGCGACAGATGTCGGCGATGATGCAGTGTTCTTCAACAATCCTGATCTACCCATGACGCGTTCAGAATTAGCTTTGCCTTTGACTGTATCCGGTCAGATTATCGGCGCCCTGGATGTACAGTCGACTGAATCAAGCGTGTTCACCAACGAGGATATTGCCCTTTTCAATACGCTGGCAGATCAGGTAGCGATTGCAATCGAGAATAATCGTTTATTTTCCAAAACGGCAATTGCCCTGGAAGAAGCTCAAAACACCCATCGCCAATACTTGCGCCAGGAATGGGGGCACGAATTGGCTGAGCGTCAGCATTCAGGCTTCGTCTTTACCCCGCAGGGAGTTGTTGCGCGGGACCCTGAAGAAAACGCTGAAGTTCTAATTGATGGTGACTCGAAATTGGTAATATCCAAATCCGAAGGAGATAACCGCCTTACCGCGGCGGTTCCGATCCAGGTGCGCGGCGAGACTGTCGGTATTATCCGTGTCCAAGATTCTGGCACTGAACGTGAATGGACTGAAGAAGAACTAGATACGATTCAATCAGTCGCCGATCAGGTGGCAGTGGCACTTGAAAACGCCAGGTTATTCGAGCAAACCGTTCGCCGTGCAGAACGCGAAAAGAAAGCTCTTGAAATTACGAACAAGATTCGTTCAACAAACGATCCTAAAGAAATGCTTCGCATCGCCGCCGAAGAATTACAGGGTGCGCTGAAGGCTTCCCGGGCACAAATCATTATGGAACCCCCTGAAGCATCCAAACCTGCTTCAGGAAATGGAAATGGCTCAGGAAACCATAAAACTCATGGAAACGCTCGATAGCACAGCAACCGAGGATTGCGCAGGAGATTACCGATAATGTCAAAGAAAAATCCGCAAAGCCGGCTGAACGACCTTTTTGCTGATCTGGAAGTTGCTGATGGACAGACGCCAGCTACCCGATCTATCCTGGCCCCAACCTGGTCGTGGGAATGCAACGACAAGGGAGAATACACCCAAATTGGATCGGAAATTGAAACCTACATGGGCATTCCAGCGGCAAACTTCATCGGTCAATCCTTTTTTTCAAGTGGAGTCGCACCTCAATCCGTCCCTGTTTTACGGGAAGCAATTTCGGAAGGAGTTTTTCCAACTGAGTTGCAAGTAAATTTCGTTTCCTCCAAAACAGGTCTTCTACCAGTAAGAATTTCCATTTTCTCCCGTCCTGCTGTAAATGGCAATGCTGAAAGTTTTTATGGCTATGCGCAAATTGTTGGGGATAACCAAGTATTTTCCAATACAGACACGCAAGAAGAGGTCACTTTTGACATTGATGATCTGGCCTTGCCCATCGAACCCAATGGTCATGAAACAGCCAAGCTTGATGAAACCCTTCACCATATTAACGGTGACCTGCCAATAAATGAGCAAATACCCTACCCGCTGGAAAAACACGAAACGCCAACCGTGGCGAATGAAATTCGTAAATCGAATTCATCCAAAACGGGCTTATCGCAAGGAGAACCACCTATCATTTCAATCCCAGTCTCATTGCGTGATCATGGTTCAGCCCTGTTGGAAATCGTTGCCGATGATCGCCGCAGGAAATGGTCAGAGGATGACCGCCTGCTTATAGAAGAAGTTACTTCTCAATTGGAACTGGCTATCGAAAACGCTCAACTTTATGCTGCGGTTCAACAGGAATTAAGTGAAAGAGTCCGCGCTGAAAACGAAATCAATCGCCGCAACCAGGATCTGTCCTCATTGAACCAGATTGGCCAACAATTAAACAAGTTGGCGTCTCCTGTAGAAATTCATTCGCAAGTAACCTCAATGTTGAGCCAGGTATTTGATTTTGACCGGCTGACAGTTGCAGCTTTTGATCCGAAAACAGATCTCGTAAGCTTCCCCTCCGTTGTCGAACCCCACGGGGAAATTGGGGGAAGTTCGCGTGATATATCAATAAACCTCGCTGAGTGGATGGTTCATTCGAACGAAAGCCTTTTCCTTGACCACGACATTGAAAAGGAACTTATTACAAAATCAGTGGCATTTTCGAACATTGTGCCGCTTGCGATTCTGGCAGTGCCGATGTCCACCGGCGAAAAGGTAATCGGAGCCATTTTATTGGAGAATTATCGCCAGGCAGCAGCATTTGACCCTACTCATTTGGATTTACTTTCAACCGTAGCCTCCCAATTTGCTGTTGCCCTGGAAAACGCAAATCTCTTCCAGGAAATCCAGACTGCTTTGGATGCCATTGAAAACCGGGAGCGATATCAGGCCAATATGGCCCGATCCGTCGCATTATTAAGTGAAAATGGTACCCAATCAATCACCGAAATGCTGTCGGCACTTGCAGACGCAACTCTGGTCAACAGGGTCTATTACGCGTCAGTCAATGGTGAAGACAATGATCCAGCATGGCTTCCAGCTGCTGAGTGGGTTAAGGATGGAGGCCGGGACGAATCCGATAAATCCATCACCAGGTCATTGCCTATCTCACAATTTCAAAAATGGGTTTCCGAACTAAAAGAAAAAGGGTATTTAACCCTGGCCGCCTCCAATTGCGTCGAATCCGAATATGAATATCTTCAATCGCAGGGAATTAAATCTTCCCTGTTATTAGCTGTCGGCGGAAAAAACTCAACTCCAGGTTTCATTGCATTTGAAGTTGAAGAAGAGGAACGGGAATGGCAATCCGAAGAGATCAATGTATTGCGGGTGGCTGCAGACGCCCTGGCGAATACCATTGTTCGGGAAGATCTGTTAGGCCAACTGCAATCATCGCTGGATGAATCCGAAGGTCTTTATAACGCCAGCCACCGGATGGCCCTGGCCAACGAAGAACAGGAAATGGTTGCGGCAATCACGTTGGGAATCCACGTACCTGCCATCAACCGTGCAATTCTCGTCCTCTTCGATTATGACCAAATTGGAAACATTGCCCACCTTAAGGTCGCTGCCAACTGGTACAGCGGTTGGGGCACTCCCCCATCCGCTGTTGGCGCTGAATTTGTTCGTACGGTTTACGAACGAACCTTTATGATTCCAACACCTGTATTTATTGACGATACCAGTGCTGGCTCGCTGGAAGCACCCATCCGGGATGCATTCCTCAGGCAAAACGTCCATTCGCTTGCCATTTTACCGATGTGGGCAGGCAAACAGCAAATGGGCGTGTTACTGCTTCAATCTGAAGAAAAGCACCAATTCACCAGCCGTGAAATTCGTTCATATCCTCCTTTAGTGGATCAGATGGCGACTTCAATTGAAAACAGGCATCTGTTTCAGCAAACGCAATCGGCCTTACAAGAAACAGAACAACTATATCGAATTACAAATGGTATTGCCCAGGCACGCAATGCAGATGATCTTGTAAATCTCGTGGTCGAAAACCTGCTTCCGCGCATGGCTGACCGAGCCGCAATCGTTGAAGTCAATTTGAATTCCAATGGAAAGCTTTCTGATATTGAATTTATTGCCAATCAAACCCGATCTGGCGAGGATCGTTGGCCTGCCTCAACTGAACCCGGAAGCGCCTTCCCATTCTTTGAGCAAATCAGCGGAGACCTTCAAATCATCAAGAACCTTCGTGATTCGAACCTCGATCCAATCTCCCAGGGTTTTCTTGCAAAGTACGGCATCCAATCCGGTGTCTTTGCGCCCTTGCGCTCGGCGGGAAAGATAATCGGCTTGCTAATCGTATCAGCCGGACGGCCCATGGAGGTTAGTCAGGATGAACTCCGGGCGATCCAGGTGGCAGCCAACAGTATATCGGTTGCAATCGAGCGCCAGCGATTACTCGGAGAGGCACAACGCCGAGCCTTGGAACTCCAGGCGGCTGCCGAAATAGCCCGCGATACCGCCAGCACGTTGTCGCAAGGCGTTCTCCTCAACCGCATCGTAAACTTGATCCGCGAACGTTTCGGTTACTATCACGCTTCGATTTTCCTGCTTGATGATGCCAGAGATTATGCCGTAGTTTCTGAAGCCACTGGCGAAGCTGGCGAAGACATGAAAAAACGAAACCACAAGTTAGCCGTCGGCTCCCGTTCTGTCATTGGCACTGTCACCCGTACCGCCAAGCCATTGGTTGTAAATGATGTCCATCGGAGCGATATGTTCTTTGCCAACCCGCTCCTGCCGGATACGCTATCTGAGATGGCGATTCCTTTGAAGATCGGCGATAGGGTGATTGGCGCGCTGGATATCCAATCGGATAAGACGGCAGCTTTCTCTACCGCCGAATTGTCAGTTTTCTTGATTCTGGCCGATCAAATTGCAATTGCCATTGAAAACGCCCGGGCTTATGAGGTCTCTCAAAAAGCGTATGAAGAAATAAAGGAAGTCGATCGCGTCAAGAATCAATTCCTGGCTAATATGAGCCATGAATTACGCACTCCGCTCAATTCGATTATCGGTTTTTCGCGTGTGATCTTGAAAGGCATTGATGGTCCAATCAATGAAACCCAAAATCAAGATCTCACGGCCATTTACAGTTCAGGCCAACACCTCTTGCATCTCATCAACGACATCCTCGATCTTTCCAAGATCGAGGCAGGCAAAATGGAGCTGCAATTCACTGATGTGAATCTTGGTGATATGGTCAACAGCGTGATGTCCACTGCCATTGGTCTGGTCAAAGACAAGCCCATTAAATTGTTCCACCATGTGGATCCAAAATTGCCGGATGTGCGCTGTGACGCAACCCGGGTTCGCCAGGTCCTCATCAACTTCCTGTCAAATGCAGCCAAATTTACCGACCAGGGCTCGATCACAGTCGAAGTGCGGCCAAACATTGATCCTCAAGGGAAATCTGAAGTCCTTGTTACAGTCACCGATACGGGGTTGGGAATTGCCGAAAAGGACCAAAGTAAATTATTCCAGCCGTTCTCTCAGGTGGATGATTCGCCGACCCGGAAATCAGGCGGAACCGGATTAGGCCTCTCCATTTGCCGTTCATTGATAGACATGCACGCCGGCCGAATTGGACTATTGAGCAGCGAAGTAGGCGTTGGTTCAACCTTCTTCTTTGCCCTTCCGATGCCGCAACCTGTTGAGGGCGTTTCTGTGAAGAGCGGCTCCGCCGATCAAGGGCCAGCCGAGGTAATTCTTTCAATCGATGATGATCCTCAAATTATTTACCTGTATGAGCGTTTCCTAAAAACACAGGGTTACAAAGTTGCTGCCCTAACAGATCCCAAAAAAGCGGTTCAATATGCAAAAGACGTTCACCCCTTTGCGATCACACTGGATATCATGATGCCGGAAAAAGATGGCTGGCAGGTCATGGCGGAATTAAAAGCAGATCCGGAGACTCGCCATATCCCCATCATTATCTGCAGCATCTTGCAGGAAGAAGAACGAGGTTTCAGTTTGGGAGCTGCTGATTACCTGGTAAAACCTTTCCTGCAAGAAGAACTCGCAAATGCAATCAGCCGGCTGAACAAAGATCATAAGATTCATGAAATCATGATCATTGATGATGATGCGGACGACCGCCGCTTGTTAAAAAAGCTTGTCGAAGATAATGAAAACATGCATGCCGTCCTAGCTGAAGGTGGAAAAAGCGGGCTGGAATTAATTAACGCGAAAACTCCAGACGCAATCCTGCTCGACCTGTTTATGCCTGATATGGATGGCTTTGCGGTCTTACAACAATTAAGGACGAATTCGCTATGGAACCGGATTCCGGTTATCATCCTGACCGGCGCCGATTTGACAGCTGACCAGCAAAAGCAGCTTAACGATTTTGGCAAAGACATGCTCTTGAAAAGTTCCTTACGCGAAAGTGATTTACTGGCCATGCTTGAAGAAACCCTTCACAAGCTTCGGTTCCCCAAAGATTAAATAGAAAAACGGATTACCAACCTCTGCCTATGCCCTCAACTATAATTGCTCAATGCTTGGATTGCGGTTCCCTATCGACCTTTTCTCTTCTTACGCCTGTGTGTCCCAATTGCGGTTCTGACCTGTTGGAAGCGCGCTATGATTACGGGCAGATTGCGAAAACCTTACTCCAGCAGCTCCCAAACCGGCCCTTCACCCTTTGGCGCTATCATGAATTGCTGCCTCTCAATAATTCGATTGGCGATTTGTCGATGGGTGAAGGTGGTACGCCTTTGTTTCGCGCCGCCAATTTGGGGATGATGCTTGGGAATCCAAATATTTTTATCAAAGATGAACGGCAGCAGCCTACAGCATCCTTCAAGGACCGCCAGGCAGCTGTTTCGATTGCAGCCTTAAAAGAAGCGGGAATCACCGAACTGGCTTTGGCATCCACTGGAAATGTCGCCATTAGCTATTCGGCTTATGCTGCCCGAGCAGGTATCCGGTTGTGGGTTTTTCTAACCAGCCTTGTGCCGGCAGTGAAAATGCGCGAGACGGCAATCTATGGAACGCAGGTTGTAAAAGTAACCGGTTCATACGATCAAGCAAAGAAGACGGCTGCAGAATTTGCCAGGCAACGGGGTATTTACCTTGATAAGGGTGCGCTTAGCGTTCCCTCCCTCGAATCTATGAAAACAATTTCCTTTGAAACTTCCGAGCAGCTAACAGCATTTCTTGGAACCCCTTCATCGGGTTCTTCACCCTGGCGTGCACCAGATTGGTACATTCAATCTATAAGCGGTGGTATGGGTCCTTTGGGTGTCATCAAGGGATTTGATGAACTCATGCAAATGGGTCTGATCGATCATTTTCCAAAATTCGGACTATTTCAAGTCGAAGGCTGCGCGCCGATGGTGCACGCCTGGAAGCAAAATAAAGAAATCGCACAACCCGTTGCAGTTCCGCACACATCCATTATTACACTTGCCACAGGTGACCCGGGGCGGACATATTCCTTACTGCGGAAAAAAATATTAGCGAAATCAGCCGGTTTTTTTGAAATGATCTCGGATGAAGAAGCCTACCGAGCCATGCATTTACTGGCCAAGATGGAAGGCATATCTGTAGAACCTGCGGCCGCTGTTGCGATTGCTGGGGTAATAAAATTGGTTCGTGCCGGAGTGATCAAATCCAGCGAAACCGTTGTGATCAATTGCACTGGCCACACCATGCCAATCGAAAGCAATATTCTTGGTGAAGGCTGGGCAAAAGATCTCACCCACCTGGGGGCGAATGAGCTTGAAGAAAATAAGGAAGAAGGCCTTCTGGCTGCGTTAAGTAAAATCGGAACTGACCGCTTCCGCAGGATTGCAATCGTGGATGACAATCCCGATGTTCGTCTCTTGATGCGGCGAATTCTTCAATCACAGGGAAACTACACACTCTTTGAAGCGTCCAATGGCCGCGAAGCTGTCGAGCTCGCAAAAAAGGAACATCCCAATCTCATCATATTGGATCTGATGATGCCAGAAATGGATGGGTTTGCAGTGATGGATGCCCTTAAAGCCGATGAAAGCACGGCAGATATTCCCATTGTAGTGGTTACCGCAAAAGAACTGACGGCAGATGAAAAAGAACGATTGCGCGGCCATATCCAATCTTTGATGCAAAAAGGCGATTTCCTGAGCGATGATCTCATGGATGAAGTAAGAGCCCTGTTGGGCTAATTTTCATTACTGTTGGCGATCAGGACGGGGGCACGGATTGCATGAGCACTAATAAACGGGCAAAGGGAATACAGGCTGCATTGGCTTCGGCTATGCTTCTTGGCATCGTGCCTGTTTTTGGTAAGCAAGCGATCCTGATTGGATTTACACCGTTGGCGGTGGTTGCCCTGAGAACCAGTATTGCGACAATCCTGCTTTCCGTTCTCATGCTCACTTACAAACGTCAATTCTTTTATATTTTTCCGGTCGGTTTATATGGCTGTATCCTGGCCGGTGTTATTAATGGGCTGGGTTCCATCCTTTTTTATACCGCCCTCGGAAGGATAAATGCCGGGATCGGCCAATTACTTTACTCCTTTTACCCCCTTTTTGCGGCAATTTGGCTTCTTCTTGACCGGCAAACCATCACTCGAATGACATTTTTCCGCCTGACACTCTCTTTACCTGGCGTGGTATTGTTGTTGACAACTGGGACGGATCAGGTGGATTTAATCGGGGCTGGATTAATGATTGGATCAGCTGGTTTATACGCCCTGCACCTGATCATTAATCAACGTGTTCTTTTTGAGGTGCCTGCTCCAACAGTGACTTTTTACACTCTTCTGTCAATGGCAGTAACAGTCTTATTGGCTTTTCTTTTGTTCAAACCCGCATTGCCGACGACTGATGTCCCTTGGTGGCCAATTCTTGGGATGGGAATTCTGACCTTTGGTTCAAGATTAACATTATTTTATGGCGTAAAAAATCTTGGCGGAATGCAGACCGCATTGCTCGGATTGGGCGAACTGATCGTTACAGTTGCCCTTTCACATCTCTGGTTAGGCGAACAAATGAGTCCCTGGCAGTGGGTTGGCGCAGGGTTGTTATGCAGCAGCCTGGTAATGGTTGGATATGACCATTATCCTCCAGAAAAACGTCATTCAACTGGTTGGCTATCCTGGCTCAATCCGCCACAAGTCACAGGCAGCGAGTTCCCCTGGCATCAATCGCCCTGATTCGTTATAGTTTCGTAACCTCGGCTTCAAAAACATAGCCGGATCCCCGTACATTTCGAATCCATTCCTCCGCGCCAGGAATTGGTTCCAATTTTCCTCGCAGCCTGGAAAAAACCGGCCTCAAAATCCGCGCTGCTTCAAATTGATTCGTTTTATATCCATGACTAAAGGAAACCAATTCGGAAGGGCTTAAAACAATTCCAGGGGCATCCACAAAAGCACGGAATAATTTTGCTTCGGTTGGCGTCAGATGAATCGATACTGTATTCCAAGTGATTACTCGACGATTGCAATCGATGACAGCGCCATCCCCGATTTGATAGATGGAACGGCGATCAGATGCTGTCGCGTAGGTTGCCTTTGACTCAACAACCTGATTTGCGATAAGGCTGCGGGTTTCTATGGCCTCATTGATACTGGCTAACACCTGCTCTTTCTTCACCGGTTTAACGAGGTAATCATGAACGCGGAAGCGTAATGCTTTTATTGCCGAATCCATTGATCCGAATGCGGTCAGAACAATTACTTTCAAGTCAGGAGCTGCCGTAAATGAATTTGATAATACATCCAAACCGGACATTCCCGGTAAATTTAAATCCAGTAGCATCACGTCAAAATGATCGGCATTTAATTCTGCAATTGCTTCTTCACCGCTTCCCACGGTTACAACTTCATAACCGCCAACCTGTAACATCCGTTCCAAAGTTAGCCTGGCTATTTGCTCGTCATCAACCACCAACACGCGTTTCTTCTCCACCATGTCAACTTTCCCCTTTTATCTGTCAATCCAGACAGAAATTCTTAGATTTTAATTCTTCAAATATACCCATCTGGATCGCAATATATACGATCAATTGAATATTCCAATGATACCAATAGGATTGAATGATCCGGTGGGATAAGGATTATTATAAGTTTATATCCCGTACATTACAACTCTTTCCACACCGATACAAGTGATAACCCGAGAGGTTGTTTTTCGAAACGAATAATTGAATAGTCGATATTTATTTTTCTTTCAACAAAGCCAAAAAATGCGATAGACTATTCAGAACATAATTCCCGATGGCAAATAATAAAAAATGACATCCGAGAGTAAACCTATCCGCCATGATACTGGCATTGTGCAACGCGAAGGCCAAAGGAATTTTTTCCTTGTTGTGATTAATGGCATTATCTTCACCTTCGCGGAGGCTCTCCTCGATCCGACATTGGTTTTAGTCGGTTTTGTCAGCCACCTTACTCAAAATCCCATCCTTTTAGGGCTTGTTTTACCCATCCGTGATGGTTCCTGGGCGCTGCCTCAATTATGGGTAGCAGGATTTTTACAGAACAGGCCATTAAAAATCCGGGTGTACCAACAAATGTCCACTCTACGCATCGCAGCATGGTTTATGCTGGCGCTGAGCATGGGCTTGATTCGAAACCCGAATTGGATGTTGATCGCGTTTTTTGTCAGCTTTTCCATTGCGTCCCTAGCCAGTGGAATTGGAGGTTTGCCATTTCTTGAGGTGGTCAGCAAGACAATTCCGCCCCAATGGCGCGGAGAAATGTTTGCCTGGCGTTTGGGTGCAGGTGGTCTGTTAGGAATTGGAGGTAGTTTTATTGTGCGCTGGTTCCTCTCGGAATCCAGCCCATTTTCTTTTCCAAATAATTATGCTGGGTTGGCCTTGGGATATTTTGTGTTTGCTTCCATTTCTTTGCTGCTATTTAATCGAATCCGCGAAGAACCGGATGAGAATCCAAACCCCCGCCGTAAAATTGCAGAACAATTCCACATCGCCATTGGCGTTCTTCTATCAAATTCCAACTATCGCCGCCTGGTGACAACCCAGGCTTTAATGATCCTATCGACCATGGCAATACCTTTCTATGCGATTCTTGCGCAGCAAGAATTCCAGGTGGATCCGCAATGGGTTGGAACTTACCTGGGCGTGTTAATGATTTCCAACCTGCTTTCGAATATTGTCCTGGGGCGAATTTCGAAGAAGACTGACAACCAGAAAGTCATGAGACTAGCTGCGACAGCTGGATGCGGTATGATCCTGGTGATGTTGCTGCTTATCATTCTTGGGAAACCCTTGCATGTTACCCCCACCATTGCTGCCATTTGGCTAATCCCAGTCTTTTTTCTTTCAGGCGTGCGCGGTACAGGATTTGGAATCGCTTCTTCAAGTTTGTTATTAAACCTGGCAGAACCGGAGGAACGCTCCCTGATGATCGGTTTTACGCAGTTTCTGATGGGCATTGTCATTCTGACAACCAGCGCGTCTGGATTTCTAATAAAACTATTTGGTTTTACTCCACTAATTGTGATTACGCTTCTTACCCAAATCGGCGCCTGGTTTGTAACGAACAAATTAAGGGATAAAACCTTTTTAACCTTCTAATGGTTTATGATATGGAATGCAAAAACAATCCCACCCTGAGCCTATATTTACCCCACCTTTTCTGAATTCAAAACCCCAATCCCGCGCGACCAAAAAACGTTGATCGAGATCCCATCACAAACCCATCCATCCCCTTACGGGGACAACGGCTGCGCAAAAAAATAAAACCTCGGATTTGCCCGAGGTTTGAAAGATCAGGGTGGGTGATGGATTTTGATCCTATCCATCCCCTTGCGGGGACAACAGCTGCCCAAATAAAAACCTCGGATTTGCCCGAGGTTTGAAAGATCAGGGTGGGTGATGGGTTTCGAACCCACAACATCCACATCCACAGTGTGGCGCTCTGCCGTTGAGCTACACCCACCACGACGGGCAGGATTGTATCATAAGATAGGAGGATTATCAAGAAATTCTTGAATGGTCTCAGCCACTTGCGCCTGTGGAACCGTAGCTTGTGTGTGGCGGATCAGGTCCTTTACCGTCGCTTTTTTCTCAACTGCTTCATCCGGGCCGACTATGATCACGAATCTGACGCCAATCCGGTCAGCGAATTTGAATTGTTTCTGAAGCTTGACCGGATCGGGATAGCTCAACGTTTTAATTCCAAATTTCCGCAGGCTGTCTGCGATTTCAAATGATGTTGGCAGCAAATCAGCATCAAAAACGGTCACCATTGCCTGAGCTGGGCAGCGGTCAAAGGCAGGCAAACAGCCATATTTTTGCAGCACCAACCCGGCCATCACATCGCCCATGGCAAACCCGACCCCTGGAAGGGGATCGCCACCCACGTCGCCGACCAAATTATCATAATGGCCTCCGCCTAGAATTGAGCGGCCCTCCCGGTCCATGTCCCTGGCTTCAAATACCGTACCAGTGTAATAATCCAATCCGCGAATGATTTTAGGGTCAAAACTGACGTATTCTGTCATTCCCATCTGATCCAGAATTGCGAACATCCTTACCAGATCCGGCGATTTTTTCCAAAGTTCAGGTTCGCCCAGGATAGTACGGATCCCTTCGAATTGGTTTTCGGTCAAACCAAGTTCCAGCGCATAGGCTTTCCATTCGTCCAGAGTTAACTTTTCGCGCCGGTCGATCAAACGGAAAACGCCTGCCTTCTCAGCTGGGGTAATGCCCAGTCTTTGCAATTCAGAATCCATCAATCTGCGGTTATTTACCAGGATCCGCACCTGCGAAGGTTTCAATCCCACATGCTGAAAGAAACGGGCACAGACTGCAATTAATTCTGCATCCGCTTCTACCGAGGACGCGCCGATTAAATCGATATTCCATTGGAAGAATTCACGCGTCCGGCCTTTTTGAGGGCGTTCATACCGCCAGAAGGGGCCAAACGACCACCAGCGCAACGGATAAGTTAGTTCATTTTGTTTCTGCGCCACCATCCGCGCCAGGGAAGGCGTTAATTCAGGCCGTAATGTAACCCAACCGCCGCCGCGATCCTCAAAAACGAAAGCCTGTTCTTTTACCAGCTCTTCGCCTGATTTTGCAGCGTAAAGATCGATCTTCTCAATAAAC
The DNA here is from genome assembly GCA_035560795.1 of Longilinea sp. GTDB lineage: Bacteria > Chloroflexota > Anaerolineae > Anaerolineales > Anaerolineaceae > Longilinea. The sequence goes on along the minus strand of DATMYV010000039.1, from coordinate 28,757 downwards.
GGTCCATCATACTCCTGGTAACCAAAGGATTCTGACACTTCCTTAATCGCCGAATACAACCAGGAACGGATGGCCATATCCTCTGGGTAAAAATCCCGCGTACCTTTTACGGATTGAATAATCGTCTTCATAAATCATCCTCGATACCTCAATGATTGAAATATTTTAACATAAACGTAGATAAACCGTCTTATTGGAAATGTATGAAAATTTACAAATATACTTTGAGGTCGTTGCCTTCAAAAAGGTTTTGGGTCTCCATATTCTCCGGGTCTGGCAATATGCTTGGGAAGATGCTACTCATGTCATATGTGTTATTTTTCACAAAAAGTACCCCCTTTATAGTAAAATGATAGAGTAATGGATAAAACAAATTGAGGCATCAGGTGACCATGAAAGTTAGCGAGCTGATTAAACTTATCAATGGAAAGTTGCTTACAAATACCTCGGATTTATCACAGGAAATTAAAGGTGGATGCGGAGCTGATTTGATGAGCGACGTCTTAGCCTCAATTCAGCCTGAGGCTGTGCTATTAACAGGTTTGTGCAATCCACAGGTTGTTCGCACATCACAAATGGCCGATGTTGCGGCAATAATATTAGTTCGAGGAAAATGTCCACCCAAAGAAACGATCGATCTGGCAAACGCCGAAGGAATTCCAATCATTTCTTCGCCATTTGGAATGTTCGAACTTTGTGGACGGTTGTATCAGGCTGGCATGCCCAGCCTGGAATCGCCAATGGATTGCGAAGGCTACCAGTGTGACTGCGAGTAACTCTCTCTGCAGGATACCATGACGGATAACCATTCCAAAAGTTCGCGAATAGTAACAGACCAGATGGCGGAATATATCTCGCGCGTCGAAGAGCTGGCGTATGAGATTAAAGTCCGCGATGCGATGGGATCAAATCCAAAGACGGTCCGGGCTGAAATGACCATGCGGGAGTGCCTCGATTTGTTTCGTCAGGCACGTATTTCAGGCGCGCCGGTCGTATCCGATTCGAAAAAAGTCATTGGAATCTTAAGCATTGAGGATTTAATTCTTTGCATGCGGGATAACCAATTGGACGCTACGGTCAAGGATTATATGACCAAAGACGTCCTATTGATCAAAGACATCGACCCGTTAGTCGATGCTCTAAAGACCTTTGTCAATAAAAAAGTAGGCCGGCTGCCTGTTCTGGATATCGAAGGCAATCTGGTTGGCATCCTTACGAAAGGCGATATTACCCGGGGATTACTAAAAGCCCTCCAGCAGGATTACCACACTGAAGAGGTCAGGCGCTACCGGGCAAGCCATTTATTCGAGGATATTGAGTCTGACCGGACAAGTTTGATCTTGCGCTATAACATCAAAGCGGGCGATTTCAATCGCGGTGGAGCAGCCTCCAGCAATATAAAGCGCGCTTTGATCCGGCTGGGTGCAAATCCACAAATCGCAAGGCGTACCGGCATTGCCGTATATGAAGCTGAGATGAATTTGATCATCCACACAACCGAAGGCGGTGTAATCCGCGTGGAGATCGAACCCCACCAAATCTCAATTGACGCCTACGATTACGGCCCCGGGATCAAGGATATTGAAATGGCAATGCGGCCAGGTTTTTCCACGGCTACTGAACAAATTCGCGAACTTGGATTCGGCGCCGGCATGGGATTGATCAACATTGCACGCTGTGTCGATCAAATGTCCCTTGAATCAACTGTTGGCAAAGGAACGCGCCTGCGCATGAAGATCCTCCTGCAGGAAAAGACCTCCTTTAGCGAAGGCCATACCACCGGGTAGAAAGAGATAACCATGAATTTGCAGACAATTATTGACGAATTGAATTTAACTGTTCTTACCGACGCAAAAGTTTTTTCTCAAATCGAGCCGAGCGGAGGTTACACCTCCGATTTACTCAGTTGTGTGATGGCTGGCGCACCGCATCAGGGTATCTGGGTAACACTGCAGGCTCATGCCAATATTGTTGCGGTAGCTGCGCTTCTAGATCAATGTGCGGTAATAATCAGCGAAGGTGCCATGCCTGACCCGGCAACCATTGCCAAAGCAAACGAGGAAGACCTCACGCTTTTATCATCTGATAAGCCTACTTTTTTTATCGTCGGTAAACTATGGGAGATGGGATTGCGGTGCAGCTAGGCTTTTGGGCAGGCTGTTATGGAGATTCAAGGTGAGGACAATAAGGGCGGAATTTCACGTTCACACGGTCCTTTCACCTTGCGCAGAAATCGAGATGATCCCGCCCTTGATCGTTGAGGAAGCACTCTCAAAAGGCATTCAATGGATCGCCATCACCGACCACAATGCCAGCGCGAATGTCGAAGCAGTCATTCAGGCTGCGAAAGGTACCGGCCTTATCATTTCGCCAGGAATGGAGGTGCAAACACAGGAAGAAATCCACAGCTTATGCCTTTTCGATACCCTGGAACAAATGAATGCCTTTCAGGTTTTTATCGATAAATCACTACCACCCATTGAAAACCGGCCAGATTATTTTGGTGAACAATTAGTGGTGGATGAAACCGGGGATTTCATCCGCATCGAGACTCGACTTCTACTCAACTCGGCAGCTCTTTCAATTCGTGAAGCCTGGGAAAAAGTGAACGAGCTAGGCGGAATCCTAATTCCAGCCCATATTGACCGCAAAGCCTTTGGAATGATAGCAAACCTTGGATTGATCCCCATCGATACACCGATTGAAGCTCTTGAAATATCCCGACACCTCTCACCAACCGATGCCCGCTCAACCTACCCCCAGATCGGGCAAATTCCTTTGATAAAAAGCGGCGATGTTCACCGTTTGAATGAGTTTCTGGGCGTCAACCAACTACACATTGAAACACCCAGCATCGCCGAACTAAGGAAAGCACTTTTTAACATGGAAAACCGCAGTCTGACAATCATAGAAAGGTCTGAAAATCTGAAATAAAGATATGTTTCCAGGCTTTCGATGACATTCATAAATTGACCCTTTCAAGGTTTGACATGTACACTGTAAAAAGAGAAATACGGTTTGGAAACCGATAATTATCAAAAAATATCTTTCTGGAGATAGGTATGTCTGACCATCTTGATAGCATTCCTGAAAACGATCCGCTGCGCCACCCTGAGCAGAAAAAGGTCATCGACCGAATTCTCGCGGTGAACCGCGACCGACCCGGTGCAACGATGGTTGTCTTGAATGAACTGCAAAAACAAATCGGTTTTGTTTCAGAAGCCATGCAGGACCATGTCGCGAAGGAGTTGAAAGTACCTGTCAGTTCAGTTCACGGCGTTGTGTCGTTTTACTCTTTCTTTACCACCACACCGCGCGGACGTCACGTTGTCAAATTCTGCATGGGAACTGCTTGTTATGTCGGCGGGACCCCGCAGCTGATCGAAAAGGCCAAGCAATTATTGGGAATTGACATAGGACAGACCACAAAAGACGGCGGAATCACTTTGGAGGTCTGCCGCTGCGTGGGTGCCTGCTCGCAGGCCCCGGTCATGGCCATTGATGACGAGGTTGTGGGGCGGGTCCGCCCGAACAAGCTTCCTCAGTCCATCCGTTCATTGCAGGATTGATCTTTATAAGGCTGGTCGGTTTGAGAGAATTATCGTTGCATCTTCTGGATATCGCCGAGAACAGTGTCAATGCAAAGGCAAAAAATATTGACATTTTGGTCTCAGAAGATTCTCGTTCGGACCGGCTGTACATGATGATTACGGATGACGGCACCGGTATGGATGCTGAAACAGCTGCTCACGTTACCGACCCTTTTGTAACCTCGCGCACCACTCGCAAGGTGGGTTTGGGTTTGCCTTTCCTGAAAATGGCTGCGGAAAGCTGTGGAGGTTTCTTGACCCTGCAATCCCAAGAAGGGGTGGGGACCCGGGTGGAAGTAGAGTTTCAGCGCAGCCATATCGACCGCATGCCACTTGGCGATTTATCCGGAACCATTTTGAGCCTGGAAATCGGTTTCCCGCAAGTCCATTGGATTTTTACCTACCGCGGAAATGATGAGGAATATCGATTCGATGACGCGGTAATTAAAAAGGAGTTGGAAGGGATTCCTTTGAGCGAACCGGCTGTCATTCATTTTTTACGCGAAATGATCGATGATGGGATCCAGGCTGTCCAGCCTGTTGGTGAAACAACATTCACCCAACCTTAGCAAACAAAACAAGCAACCTACCCTATAGGAGCGATGCAATGCCTACGATAAAAACCCTCGATGATTTGAAAAGAATTCGTGAAGAAGCCCTCGAAAAACGGAAAATGAAGACAGCGGCGGGAAATATTCAGGTCGTTGTTGGCATGGGAACCTGTGGAATTGCAGCCGGTGCCCGCGAAACCATGAAAGCCATTCTTGAAACGATTGAAAAAAACAACCTAAGCGGAATCACTGTCACCCAGACGGGTTGCATCGGTTTATGCGAACGAGAACCGATCGTCATGGTCACTGTTGGTGAGGATGCCAAAGTCACATACGGAAAAGTCACACCTGATGTTGCCCGCCGGATTCTCAAAGAGCACGTTGGCGAAGGCAAGGTCGTCGAAGATCACAAGATCGCGATCCAGTAGACAAAATACAGGACAACAAGGTTATTCAAATGAAGTATTATCGCTCACACGTACTGGTCTGTGTCGATCCGGAATGCCTGCGAAAAGGTGCTCACGACGCCCTGGATGCCTTTCAGGATGAACTGGTTGCCCAGGGATTGATCGACGAAGTCCAGGTACTCGAAACTTCACGGATCGGGAATTGTTCTCAGGGTCCGGAAATGATGGTATATCCGGAAGGTGTTCACTACACCGGGTACACGGTGGATGATATCCCTTATATTGTTGAAGAGCACTTCCTCAAAGGGCGCATTGCCAAGAAATTTGAACTGGCAGCCGAGAGTTCCATCGACGAAGAACTCAGCGCCCCAACCGCCAAAGAAGTGCGGGTCGTTTTACGCAATTGCGGCAAAATCGATCCTGAAAATATCGAGGACTATATCGCCGAAGACGGCTATATGGGCCTGGCTAAAGCACTGACCTCCATGACACCTGAACAGGTGATTGACGAAGTCTTGGCGTCAGGCTTGCGCGGACGCGGCGGTGCCGGGTTCCCTACGGCAAAAAAATGGCAGTTCTGCCGCGCCAGTGCCGGTTCGGTCAAATACGTCATCTGCAATGCCGATGAGGGCGATCCGGGCGCGTTCATGAACCGGCGGGTTCTGGAAGGCGACCCTCATGCAGTCATCGAGGGAATGATCATTGCTGCTTACGCCATTGGCTCTTCCCAGGGGTATATCTACTGCCGTGCTGAGTACCCAATTGCAGTGCAGACTTTGAATATCGCCATTGATCAGGCCCGTGCCATGGGTTTTCTGGGGAAGAATATCCTTGGAACTGATTTCTCCTTCGATCTGGAAGTCCGCATGGGTGCCGGCGCTTTCGTCTGCGGCGAAGAAACTGCTCTGATGGCCTCCATTGAAGGCAAGCGTGGCGAACCTCGTCCGCGCCCGCCTTTTCCTGCCGTCAGCGGCCTGTGGGCCAAGCCATCCAACGTCAATAATGTTGAAACTTTCGCAAATGTTTCTCAAATCATCACCAATGGCGCTGCCTGGTATGCCCAATATGGTACTGAAAAAAGCAAAGGCACAAAAACCTTTGCATTGGCCGGCGACGTAAAGCACACCGGTCTGATTGAGGTGCCATTCGGCATTTCATTGCGTGAAGTCATTTTCGATGTGGGCGGCGGCATCAAGGAAGATAAGGGATTTAAAGCCATTCAAACCGGCGGTCCCATGGGCGGTTGTTTACCAGAAGCTTACCTGGATCTGCCGGTGGATTATGAATCCTTGACAGCGGCTGGTTCGATGATGGGTTCAGGCGGCCTGGTGGTGATGGATGAAGAGACCTGCATGGTGGATATTGCCCGTTTCTTCATGGAATTCACCCAGGAAGAAAGCTGCGGAAAATGCACTCCCTGCCGGGTCGGCACAAAGCGTATTCTTGAAATACTGGACCGAATTTGCGGTGGTAAAGGCCAGGAAGGCGACCTCGAACTGCTTGAAACGTTGTGCGAGCAAATCAAACAGGATAGCCTGTGCGGTTTAGGTCAAGGCGCCCCGACGCCGGTGGTCAGCACGCTCAAGCATTTCCGTGATGAATATGAAATCCACATTAAGGAAAAACGGTGTCCCGCCAAAGTTTGTAAAGCCTTAATCCGCTATGAAATTCTGCCGGATTTTTGCACGGGATGTACTGTATGCGCACGCAACTGTCCAACCGGTGCCATTACCGGCGAACGCCGCCAGACTCACGTGATTGATCCGGACACATGCGTTCGCTGCGGTATATGTATGCAGGTCTGTAACTTTAACGCGATCGTCATTTGCTGACAGGTTTCGAGGTGCTCACGAATCCGTATAGGCACCTTGAAACGGTTTTACATGATAGCCCGTTACCACCAAGGAGGAGAGCATGACCGTTGCGACAGTAGATGGCCAGGTCGTTCTCGAAGCGGTGAAAAAAGCCGTAAAAGAACACGGAGCCACGATCGATGAATTGATCCCGATTCTTAACGATGTGAACCGCGCCCTTGGATATTTGCCCGCTCAAGCGTTGGAAGAAATTAGCCGGCAGCTTCGTGTACCAAAAAGCCAGTTATTTGCCGTTTCCAGCTTTTACAGCATGTTTTCTACCAAACCACGCGGCCGGCATATCATCCAGTTTTGCGAAAGCGCCCCCTGCCATGTTGTTGGCGGACGCCAGGTATGGCAATCGCTGCTCGACATTCTCGATCTAGAATCAGGCGAGACCAGTTCGGATGGTAAATGGACTCTGGTGACAACAAGCTGCCTTGGCGTCTGCGGCGTTGGGCCGGTTTTCATTATTGATGACGACATTTACGGAAATGTCGCTCCTGGACAGGTCGCTGAGATCCTTGCTCGTTACAGTTAATCAAAGGAGCCAAACAATGAAAACTTATCGAGCAATGGTACTTGTTTCGGGCGACTCGCAGAGCATGGAGCGGGGTGCACAACAGGTCTATGCGAAACTTGAGGAAGAAATCGCTGCCTTCGGCCTACAGGATGAAATATCGCTATCCATGGTGATTGATATCGGCCGCCACGATGCCACTCCGCTGGTTATTGTGTACCCTGATGCAGTCATCTACGGTCCAATTGCACCGGAAAATGTTCATACCCTGGTTGATGAACATCTTTACAAAGGCCGCATAGCTGCCGGCTTGCAGGCGCCGCTCAAAGAAATGACCGGCCGCATCGCCTGGTTATCCGCTCGGAAAGGCACGCTGCCAGCGGAACAGCGCATTGTTTTGGAGCGCGCCGGTTTGATCGACCCGGAAAGTGTTGAAGATTACATCATCAATGATGGTTATCAGGCTCTTGGCAAGGTTCTGGCAGAAATGACACCTGCGGATGTGATCGCTGAATTGGAAAAATCCGGATTGCGCGGACGCGGCGGTGCAGGATTCCCAACCGGCCTGAAGTGGAAATTTGTTGCCAAAACAACCGCCGACCAAAAATACGTTATTTGTAATGCTGATGAAAGCGAGCCCGGTACGTTTAAAGACCGTTTGATCCTGGAAGGCGACCCTCACAGCATCATCGAAGCCATGACGATTGCAGGTTACGCTGTCGGTGCCAGCGAAGGCTACATCTACATCCGCGGCGAATATTCGCTTGCGCAGGAACGGATGCACCGTGCGATTTTAAAAGCGCAAGAGATGGGTTTCCTGGGTGAGCATATTTTTGAAACCGATTTTAACTTCAAAATTCACATCCACAGCGGCGCAGGAGCTTACATTTGCGGAGAAGAAACAGCGTTGATCGAATCGATCGAAGGCAAACCTGGTGTTCCGCGGTCTCGCCCGCCTTTCCCAACCACCAATGGTTTATGGGGCAAGCCGACCCTGGTCAATAATGTCGAAACGCTGGCAAATGTCCCAGCGATCATCCGTCATGGCGCCAGTTGGTACCATTCTTTTGGCACACCCAGCAGCCCCGGAACCAAGGTCTACACAATGCTTGGCAATATCAACGTCACCGGCGTTGTCGAGGTTCCCATGGGAATCACTCTACGCGAGATCATCACGATTTATGCCAAAGGGATGAAAAAAGGTTCTTCTTTCAAACTGGCACAAACTGGCGGCTCGAGCGGATCAGTCATTCCGACCAGTTTGCAAGATACTCCCATGGATTTCGACTCCTTTGGTAAAGCCGGGGTTGCACTGGGTTCAGGGGCCTTATTGATCTGCGATGAAGATACCTGCGTGGTAGATCTGGCAAGGGTGCTCGTAAACTTCTTCCGGGTCGAAAGTTGCGGAAAATGCGGCCCGTGCCGTATTGGCTCGCAGCGTGCCTATGAAATCCTGACCTCCATCACCGAGGGGCAGGGCACCTTGAAAGACCTTGATACCCTGCTTGAGTTGAGCAGCAATATGGCAATTATGTCGAATTGCGGCCTCGGTCAAACGGCCGGCACACCCATGGCGGATATCCTCAAATATTTCCGTGCAGAAGTGGAAGCCCACATTCGGCTAAAGGTTTGCCCGGCTGGTGTTTGCACAATGAAACCCCACCTCCATATAGAAAAAGTCTTTGAGCCAACCGGAACGATAGCGAAACAATGATGAGCATGAACGGCGAATTCTCTATCGATGCTATCCTGCCTCCCGATATGGCCCAAAAGGCCGAGACGATTGGCGTGAAGAAAGCCAACATGGCTGCTGGCCGGTTATTCCTTCTGGCCATTCTAGCTGGCGCATTTATCGCACTGGGAGCCATTTTTGCCACAACGGTCAGCGCAGGTAGCATCACCATTAAAGACGCATTGGGGCAGGTCAGTGCCACCAGTGCCCTTCCTTACGGAATCACTCGCTTGGTGGCAGGAATTGCCTTTTCGTTAGGTCTGATTCTTGTCATTGTCGGTGGGGCAGAATTATTTACTGGCAACAACCTGATCATCATGGCTTTCATGAGCCATAAGATCAACCTGCGCCAGCTTCTGCGAAATTGGGCCATCGTCTATGCCGGGAATTTTATCGGGTCGATCCTGACTGCCTTGATCATGGTGATTACAAATCAGTACATGCAGGGCAATGGCGCGATTGGCCTCAATGCACTGAATATGGCAAATGCGAAAGCTGGACTATCCTTCATCCCTGCTTTGGCATCTGGCATCATGTGCAACGCATTGGTCTGCCTGGCCGTTTGGCTGACCTACTCAGCCCGCAGCACCACCGACAAAATCCTTGCAATCATTCTGCCCATCACCGCTTTTGTTGCGGCAGGATTTGAACACAGTGTGGCGAACATGTACTTTATCCCCACCGGTCTTTTTATCAAGGCCTGGGGAAATGCGTCCTTTTTTCAGGCCATCGGCAAGACAGCCGGTGATTTTGCCAATCTGACCTGGGGAAATTTCCTGGGCAACCTCCTACCCGTAACGATCGGAAATATCATCGGCGGGGCAGTCATGGTTGGAGCAGTATATTGGCTTGTCTACCTGCGAAAAAACCAACCACGTTCAATTTTAGAACCCGGAAAGGAGCTTTCTTAATAGCCAGTAATTGGATAGCAAAAGGGTATATTCATTGGCTGGATCAAGGAAAGAATACACCTGCCAGAAACCCGACCTTTTGCTACACTGACAACATAGAAAGCAGGATCTCGATTATTTATCTTGTCTATCAACGGATTTTTTCCGCTATCACCAGTAATCCCATTTGAAGCAACAGGGAGTTCAAATGATCAACGTCACCATTGATGAAAAAACAATTCAAGTTCCAGAAGGTACTACTGTGTTAAAAGCAGCCAAGATGGCTGGCGCTGAAATTCCGACACTGTGTGACCATCCCTACTTGACGCCTTATGGCGGCTGCCGTCTTTGCCTGGTTGAAGTCCAGGGTTCACGCACATTGCAGCCTGCCTGCACCTTGCCGGTTAGCAACAATATGGTGGTCAGTACAAGCACTGAAAAAGTAAAATCGGCACGCAAATTTATCCTCACGCTGATTTTTAGCGAACGCAATCATTTCTGCCCATTTTGCCAGTTAAGCGGCGGCGATTGCGAACTGCAAAACGCTGCCTATCGCGAGGGTATGACCCATTGGCAACTCCAGCCGAACTGGACCCCATATCCGGTCGATGCGTCCCATCCATACTTCATCCTTGACAACAACCGCTGCATTCTTTGCCGGCGCTGCGTTCGGGCTTGCGGAGAACTGGTTGGCAATTTCACCCTGGGCTTTGAAGAACGCGGCTCGCTCAGCATGCTGATTGCAGACCTGGGCTCCACACCCTTGGGTGAATCAAGTTGCATTTCCTGCGGTTCATGCGTTCAAGTCTGCCCGACTGGCGCAATCATTGACCGCCAGAGCGCGTATAAAGGCCATGTGACCCAGGTAGATACGACCTCGTCGTTTTGCATTGGCTGTTCAATTGGCTGCGGTATTACAGTTGCGGCTCGCGACAATCAACTTGTGCGTATCGAAGGCGATTGGGAAGCGGCGGTTAATGGCGGTGTATTGTGCAAAGTTGGCCGCTTCTACCCGATGGATGAGAGGCGCGAACGCATCACTACTCCCCTGGTACGAAAAGACGGTGCTCTCAAGCAGGCAACCTGGGAAGAGGCATTGGCGCACATCGTTGGGCAAATCAAACCACTTACAGGTCAAAAGGAAACTGGCATCGCGGCGTTAGCCTCAACGCGTTTACCTGCTGAAGCCCTGGTTAATTTCAAAAAGCTCTTCGTCGACCATTTGAAGAGCGGTATGGTAACCACCCTTGAGGAAGGCTTTTCGACAGCACCGGCTGCAAGGCTTGCTGAGAAAATGGGCAAATCCTTCGAAGGCGACCTGAATACACTGGACTCATCGGATTGCATTCTGGTGGCTGGCATCGACTTGGTGCAGGACCATGAAGTAGCCGGTTTCTTCATCAAACGGGCACAACCGCACGGCACCAAACTGATTCTGGTCGATGCTAAGGTTAATAGCCTGGAAGTGGCCGCGGATGCAGTCATTAAACCCGAGGCTGGCAACATGACTGTAGCGCTGGATAATTTGAGCAAAAAAGCCGGCAGCCCTGAAATGATCGCTGCAGCCGATTTATTGGCAAAGGCACAGCACCCCGTTTTTGTCTTCGGAAACGGCCTTGGCGAAACCGAGCTTCAAGCTTTGATTAACCTGGCTGCCTCGGTGAACGGCGTCGTGATTGGAATGAAGGGCGGTGCTAACAGTCTGGTCGCCTCCCAACTTCAACTGGACGCTCCCTTCAAACTAAACGGGCACAAAGCAGCTTTTGTAGCGCTTGGTGATGATTTCTCGACCCAAAAATTCGAGGATGAACTGAAGAACGTCCCATTCTTAGTTGTTCAAACAGCATACAGGTCGCCCTTATTTGACTCTGCGAGTGTTGTTTTACCGGTGGAAAATTGGGCTGAAATTGAAGGGCATTATCTCAACCTGGAAGGTCGCCTCCAGGAGACGCATCCAAGTCTGCAAGCACCGCAAGGCGTTTATTCGAACGCATTGGCGATTGAAACATTGGCTTCTGCGCTTGGTTTTGATGTCAAGGGCGATTGGAAAGCTGAATTAGCGGCGCGCACGCCAGCGGTTGCACTGGTTGCGTAATATAGCAAGAGGAGAGAAAAATGGGTAAACCTAAAATTTCAAGCGATTGGCTGGCTGGCTGCGCAGGTTGTCATATGTCATTGCTGGATATCGATGAAAGGATCATCCAGGTAGCTGAGTTGGCTGATTTACGCGCGACTCCGATTACTGATTTGAAGGCACCAGATGAAAGCGGTGTTGACGTCGGCATCCTTGAAGGCGGCGTGAACAATTCAGCCAATGAGGAAGTCGCTCACCGGATGCGCAGTCGCTGCACATTATTGGTCGCTTTGGGTGATTGCGCGGTTTTTGGCGGCGTCCCGGCCATGCGCAATTTCTTCACCCTCGAAGAATCTTTACGCCGGGCATACGTCGAAACCGAAAGCACCGATAGTGAAGGCAAGATACCGGATGATCCTGAATTGGCCATTCCGCAGCGCGTCAGAGCCCTTAGCGAGGTTGTGCCGGTGGATATTTTCGTTCCTGGCTGTCCGCCAGACGCTAATACCATTTTTTACGTTTTAAGCGAATTGGCACAGGGTCGCAGACCTGAAATCACCGGCGATAAACTGGATTGGCATTAGGAGGTATGGCATGGTTGCACAAAAAATAACGATTGAACCTGTAACCCGTATCGAAGGCCACGCAAAGGTGACCATTCGGTTGGACGAATCTGGGAAAGTAGAACACGCCTACCTGCATGTCAATGAATTTCGCGGGTTCGAGAAGTTCTGTGAAGGGCGCATGGTCTTTGAAATGCCGCTCATTACCCCGCGCATCTGCGGTATTTGTCCAGTCAGCCATCATCTGGCCGCGGCGAAAGCAGCGGATGATCTTTATGGCAGCCCTCCGCCCCGGCCAGCCGCCCTTTTACGCGAGTTGATGCACATGGGCCAGATCATTCAAAGCCACGGCATGCACTTCTTTGAGCTCGCTGGCCCTGATTTGCTGCTGGGCTTTGATTCGGATCCAAAAACCCGCAATGTCGTTGGAATCATCCAGGCCAATCCCGAGTTGGCGGTAAAAGCCGTCAACTTGCGCAAGTTTGGCCAGGAAATCATCAGCACTCTGGGCGGCCGCCGCATTCACCCGAGTTTCGCCATTCCCGGCGGTGTAAATAAGGCGCTAACCAATGCCGACCGTGACAGCATCATGGCGGGTCTGGATGATTCGATCAAAACCATCCAGATTGGTATATCAGTCATGAAGGATTGGGCACAGCGCAACGCAGAAGATATTGCCAAGTTCGCACCGCTCAAGTCAGGCTACTTTGGTCTGGTGACCCCCAATAACAGCCTAGAGCTGTATGATGGTGATGTGCGCCTGGTGGATGTCAATGGCGACCAGTTGGAAAAGTTTGACGGCCGCGATTACCTCGATTACATCGCCGAGCATGTCGAAAGCTGGTCTTACCTGAAGTTCCCGTATTATAAAAAATTAGGCTGGCCGCAAGGCGTTTATCGCGTTGGCCCGCTGGGGCGCTTGAACACTTCCGATCAAATTGACACTCCATTGGCGAATAAAGAACACAAGATCTGGAAATCGCTCAATAACGGCCGCCCGGTTGAAAACACGCTTTACTATCATTATGCGCGTCTTGTGGAAGCGCTCTTCGCGGCCGAAAGGGTCGGCATTCTCCTGGGCGATCCTGATATCCTTAGCACTGACATTTTGAACACCCGCCAGGATTTCAAAGGCGAAGGCGTTGGGGTCATTGAAGCGCCGCGCGGCACGTTATTCCATCATTACTGGGCGAAAGAAAACGGCCAACTTGAACGGGTCAACCTGATTGTGGCTACAGGCCACAACAACTGGGCAATGAGCAGCGCAGTCGACAGCGTTGCGAAAACCTACATCACCGGTCCTCAAATCACCGAAGGCATGCTTAACCGCGTCGAAGCTGCGGTCCGGGCGCACGATCCTTGCCTTTCCTGTTCCACGCACGCCGTTGGCAAGATGCCAATGATCGTCGAGATGATCGATGCGGAAGGCCATCTCCTTCAAACAATCTCTCGTGGCAGTTAGTTTTCCTCTTTTTCACTTTGATTGCCATCTCTCCCCCGACCGGGGGAGAGATGGTTTGAATCCACCCCGCGTTTTAATCATCGGTTATGGCAATCCAGACCGCCAGGATGACGGTGTGGGCTACCAGGCCCTGGTTCGCCTGGCAATAGCACTTGAAAGGCCTCTTTCGGGCGCCATTTATGAAGATTTTCAACCTGAAGGACGAAATCCAGATCTTTGGTTTGATTTACAACTAAAGCCAGAAATGGCTGAGGAAATTTCGCAATACGATCAGGTTTTTTTCATCGATGCACACACAGGCGCCGTACCGGATGACGTTAACTGGAAGGAGCTATCGCCAATTTTTCAAACCTCGCCGCTCACACACCACCTGACTCCAGAAAGCACGTTATCGTTATGTGAAACCCTTTATGGAAAAAAACCATCTGCAATTTTAATCTCCATCCGTGGATATGAATTCGGTTTTTCCTCAGCCTTGAGCGAAAAGACGGCAGATTATCTCTCGCAGGCAATGACAAGAATCCTCTCCTGGCTGGATAATCATTACATTCGATAAAATGATTATTCATTTGATTTGACAACTAGCGCCGGATAACATGACTTTTGAACCTTGTGATTCCATTCCAGCAGGCATAAACTAAAAAATGAAGTAATAAAACAGCCATGATTTCTGCCTTCTTCCAAACATCGAGCAGGAGGTAAATCAAATGGCTGAATGTCAGTTTTCCAGATTTAATAAGTACATTACAGGTGATACTAGTGAAATTATTAATGGTAGCGCCAACCTCATCGGCGATTGTAGAAAGGATCGATATGTTCAGGCAAGCTGAACTGCAGCAAACACTACAGACTATTCCCTGGTTTTTGGAACTGACCGAAAGCCAAATTGAAAAGCTTGCCAGTATCACATCCATCCATCATTTATCCAAAGGCGATACGCTCTTTCATGAAGGCGACCCTGAAGGGAATTTATATATCCTCCTGGACGGAGAAATGGCTTTGGATATTCAAATTCCCGGACGCGAAACACTTCGCATCTTCACCGCGGAACCGCTGGATATCATTGGATGGTCCAGCCTGACACCGATGGTGCGCCAGTGTACTGCCACTGCCCACGCGCTCTTCGATTGCGATTATCTCGAACTGGGCAGCGAAAGGCTTATTCGTCTTTGTGACGAAGATGGTAAACTGGGTTACATCATTATGAAGCGCATTGCAAATGTGGTTGCCAGCCGATTGCTGACTACACGCATTCAATTATTGGATCATCTCATTAACTCTGCGTGACAGGTCCGTTCGTTTACCTGGAATATTTTGGGAAGCGTGAATGGGACTCGGCACCCTTCCGATAATCGGACTTAACCGGTAGAATCAATACACAATGCATGAACTTGCCGTAACAGAGAGCATTCTGGAAATTGCTAACCGGCATGCAACCCTTGCCGGTGCCACAAAAATTACAAACATTTACATAATCCTGGGCCGATTATCGAGCATTGTGGATGATTCGGTCCAGTTTTATTGGGATATCATCAGCCAGGATACAATGTCCGCCGGCGCAAAATTGCACTTTCAACGAATTCCTGCCCGTATGCGCTGCAATGAATGCAGTCGGGAATTTGAGATGCAGGATGAACTGGCTCCCTGCCCGCAGTGCGGCAGTATCAACCTGACATTGGTAGCCGGTGATGAATTTTGGCTGGATAGTATCGAGATAGAGAAAGAACCTGGAGAAACCGCATGACCGTTAACCGCCTTCCCGTTGTCGAAAAAATCCTCAGCGCCAACGACGCTGTTGCGGGGCTTAACCGAAAAAGACTGGATCAATTGAAAGTTTTTTCAATCAACCTGATGGCTTCGCCTGGCGCGGGAAAAACCAGCCTGATTTTGCAGACGATCAAAATCCTTTCCGGCCGTCTCAATCTGGGCGTAATTGAAGGCGACACCGCTCCGGTAACGATTGACGCCGATCGCGTGACCGATGCCGGGATGCCGGCCGTGCAAATCAACACCGGCGGAGATTGCCACCTGGACGCGCCAATGATCGATATGGGTTTGAACCAGCTTCCGCTGGAGAAGATGGATTTCCTGATTGTTGAAAACGTAGGCAATTTGGTATGTCCGGCAGCGTTCAAACTGGGCACGCACGCCAATGTGCTGGTTGCCAGCATACCCGAAGGTGACGATAAACCGTACAAATATCCAGCCATTTACCGCGGCCTGGATGTGTTGATTATAAACAAGATCGACTTGTTGCCCTACGTCCGCTTCAATATGGATTATTTCCGACAGGGCGTTGAGATGCTTAATCCTGGGTTAACGACATTTGCCGTTTCCTGTACCACTGGCGAGGGCATTGACGCCTGGGCGAATTGGCTGATCAACCGGGCAGAAGAACTCAAGGGAAAATGACTCAGCAAAACCAGGTAGGCTTGCATATCCGGGTGCGCGGAATAGTTCAAGGAGTAGGTTTCCGTCCTTTCGTTTATAGTCTGGCGGTGCATAATGGTCTGGCGGGCTGGGTCCGCAACACCTCGAGCGGTGTGGAAATCGAAATTAGCGGTCCTCCTGCCAGCGTGGAAATCTTCTGTAAGACGCTGCAAAACAACCCGCCGCCTTTGGCCCGCATCGATGAAATTTTCAGCGAGACCATAACACCCAACGGTGCAAGAAAATTTGAAATTCTTGATTCAAAACCCCAACCAGGCGATTTTATCCCGGTCTCGCCGGACATGGCCACCTGCCCGGATTGCCGGCGGGAATTGTTTGATCCTTCTGACCGGCGCTACCGTTATCCGTTTATTAATTGTACGAATTGCGGTCCGCGGTTCACAATTATCAAAGATATTCCCTATGACCGCCATCAAACGACGATGGCGCCTTTTACCATGTGTACCGCCTGTGAAAGCGAATATCATGATCCACTCAACAGGCGGTTCCACGCTCAACCGGTAGCCTGCCCCGAGTGCGGTCCTCAGGTCTGGTTTCGGTCTGGCGACAAGAATATAGCGGAAGGCGATGATGCCATCCAAATTGCGCGCCGATTCCTGAAGGAAGGAAAAATTCTGGCAATCAAGGGTCTGGGCGGGTTTCATCTGGCCTGTGATGCCAGTAATCCGGTGGCGGTGAACGAGCTCCGCAACCGCAAGAAGCGCAGCGATAAGCCATTCGCGCTGATGGCAGTATCCGTAAACGCTATTGAAAAGCACTGCCAGATCCAGCCGGCTGAAAAAATACTTCTTGAGAGTCCGCAAGCGCCCATTGTATTACTGGAACGAATTTATAACTCCGCCATTGCGCCAGAAGTAGCCCCAGGGCAGCGCACGTTGGGCATCATGCTTCCCTACACTCCTTTGCATTTGCTGCTTCTGGAACCCGAACCAGGTTATCCAGAAGTCCTGGTCATGACAAGCGGCAACCTCAGTGAAGAGCCAATCGCCTATCAAGATGCAGATGCCGATGAGCGTCTGACACCGCTGGCCGATGGCTTTTTACTGCATAATCGTGAAATCCACATGCGCACGGATGACTCAGTTGTTCGCGTATTTGAAGAAAAACCCTACATTCAACGGCGCGCTCGCGGTTATTCTCCCGATCCAATTCAACTCGCTGAGAGCCTTCCACCCATCCTGGCGACAGGTGCGGAACTAAAGAATACTTTTTGTCTAACAAACGGTGATTATGCATTCCTGAGCCATCATATTGGTGATTTGGAAAATTACGAAACTTTACAATCCTTCGAAGAGGGCATTCAGCATTATCAACGCCTCTTTCGTGTGATCCCTGAGATTTTGGCTTGCGATTTGCACCCCGATTATTTGGCTACACGATATGCCCAGGAACGCGCAGCACGGGAAAATTTGCCCTTGCTTCAAATCCAACATCACCACGCCCATCTGGCAGCCTGTCTGGCAGATAATCGATGGGCTTCTGAAGAAAGCGTCATCGGCCTGTGCCTTGACGGCACTGGTTACGGCAGCGATGGCGCCATTTGGGGCGGCGAAGTCCTCTACGGCGGTTATCAAGGTTATCAAAGGTTATTCCATCTTAAGTACGCTCCCCTTCCTGGCGGCGACCTTTCGGTTCGCAAACCGGCGCGTATGGCGCTTGCACACCTGTGGGCTGCAGGTTTGGACTGGGAACCAGAAATGGAGCCGGTTGTCGACCTTTGCATGGAGGAACGGACAGCGCTACGCGGTCAATTGCAATATCATCTGAACACCCCAAACACCTCCAGCATGGGCCGCTTATTTGACGCTGCCTCTGCCTTGATGGGCATCAAACAGACCGCCACCTATGAGGGACAGGCAGCCATCGAAATGGAAGCGCTGGTCGACGAAAAGGAAACTGCACAGTATACTTTCACATTGCTTGGTGATGAGATCGACCCGACCCCAATGTGGGGTGAATTGATTGCAGATTTGCATGTTGGCCTTTCCAAGGGGCGAATGGCTGCGCGTTTTCACAACGGCGTGGCTGCAGCCATGCTGGAAGCCTGCCAGAATGCCCGCCAGCGCACGGACAGCCATGTGGTAGCATTATCTGGCGGCGTCTGGCAGAATATGGCCTTATTGAGCCGTGTGGTGGTTCTTTTACGGCATGGTGGCTTTTCGGTCCTGCACCATAAACGGGTACCTACCAATGACGGCGGATTGGCGTTGGGCCAGGCATTGATCGCTGCCAAAAGTGGATTGATTTAATGTTAACGAGGTGATGTATGTGTCTAGCTGTCCCAGGAAAAATAATTGATATTTACGAACAAAATAGTTTACGCATGGGCCGCATTGATTTTGGCGGTGTCACGCGGGAAGCCTGTCTTGAAGCTCTTCCTGATGCAAAAGTTGGTGATTACACAATCGTCCATGCCGGCTTTGCATTGAATTTGCTCAGCGAGGAAGAGGCACAAGAAACGCTGGATGCACTTCGCGAAATTGGCGATATCGAAGCTGAACTCGGTTTGGGTGATACTGATATTGTCAGCTCTCGGGGGTTGTGAGGTAGGATGGAATTCTCGCAAGCCTTTCGGGATAGTGAATTGGTTCAACGGGTGATTGGAGAAATCCACCGCATTGTGACCCGGGATTGGGTCATTATGGAAATATGCGGTGGCCAAACCCATGCCATTCTACATTCCGGCCTCGACCAGCTTTTGCCGCCTCAAATCGAGCTGGTACACGGTCCGGGCTGCCCGGTGTGCGTCACCTCACTGGAATTGATCGATAAAGGTCTGGCCATCGCATCACTTCCAAAGGTTATCTTTTGTTCCTTTGGTGATATGCTGCGCGTACCGGGCTCGAGCAATGACTTGTTTGCGATCAAAGCTTCCGGCGGTCAGGTGCGGGTGGTTTATTCGCCCCTTGACGCCGTGAAGATCGCACAACAGAATCCTGATAAGCAAGTCGTCTTTTTTGCGATTGGTTTCGAAACTACCGCACCGGCCAACGCCGCCAGCGTGCTGCAGGCTAAGGCAATGGGACTGAAGAATTTTTCACTGCTGGTTTCGCAAGTGTGCGTACCGCCTGCCATGCAGGCCATCCTTGGTTCACCGGATAACCGCGTCCAGGGTTTCCTGGCCGCCGGCCATGTATGTGCTGTGATGGGTTACTGGGAATACCCGCCCATTGCTGAAAAATACGGTGTTCCCATTGTCGTCACAGGCTTTGAACCCCTCGATTTGGTTCAGGGAATTCTGATGACCGTACAGCAGCTTGAAAAAGGCGGGCATTCTGTCGAGAATGCGTATTCACGGGTTGTAACCCAGGAAGGCAACCAGGCAGCGCAGGCCATGCTGCGGCGCGTGTTCAAGCTGGTAGACCGCAATTGGCGCGGCATTGGGATGATCCCGATGAGCGGCTGGGGCCTGCAACCTGAATTTTCCGAATTCGACGCTGAAAACCGATTTAACGTCGGGGCTATTCAAACAAAAGAATCGCCCATTTGCATCGCCGGGGAAATCCTTCGCGGGTTGAAGAAACCAACCGATTGTCCCGCTTTTGGTACGCTCTGCAACCCGGATAATCCGCTTGGCGCGCCGATGGTTTCTTCGGAGGGGGCATGTTCAGCCTATTTCCGCTATCACCGCCAGATTGAAACAACTTCCAGGGAATAAATCCATGACTGAAAACATGCTTCCCTCATTTGAAGGGCCGGTCTGCCCGATCCCGTTGCGTCACGATGATCAGATTGTCATGGGGCACGGCAGCGGTGGCCGGATGACGCAGGAATTGATTGCCCGTGTATTCGCACCCGCTTTTTCCAATGACATACTGGCACAGTCCAATGATTCCGCGGTGTTTTCATTACCCGCCAATGCTGAACTTAAAGGCCAGTTGTCTGTCTCAACAGACTCCCACATTGTCAGCCCATTGTTTTTCGCAGGCGGCGATATCGGCCGTTTGGCTGTTTGTGGAACGGTCAATGACGTCAGCATGTCCGGCGCAATTGCACTTTATCTCACTGCCGGATTTATCATTGAGGAAGGGTTGCCAATCGATACACTGGTGCGTGTTACAACCTCCATGCAGGCAGCCGCCCGGGAAGCGGGAATCCAGATTATTGCAGGTGACACCAAGGTGGTCGAACGTGGCAAAGCGGATGGCCTGTTCATCAATACTGCCGGCATTGGCTGGATCCCGGCTGGGCGGCAGATTGGCGGCGCATTCGCCGAGCCAGGCGATTCCGTGCTTATCTCCGGCGCCATGGGCGACCATGGTATCGCCGTTCTATCCGCACGCGGCGATTTGGGCTTTGAGGCTGAGGTAAAATCCGACGTAGCGCCGCTAAATACGCTCATTCAGAATTTGCTGGAGGCAGCGCCTCATGTGCATGTTCTGCGCGATCCCACTCGCGGTGGTTTGGCGACCACGTTGAACGAAATCGCCAAACAAAGCGGAGTCTGTATTGAGATTGTTGAAGGCCAAATACCAGTCCATCCAGCTGTAAGGGCTGCCTGTGACATGCTCGGTTTTGATCCCCTGTATGTTGCAAACGAGGGAAAAATAATAATCATCCTCCCGGCTGCGGAGGTTGATGCAGCCCTCGACGCCTTGCGCCACACCCAATACGGTGAGGAAGCCATGCTGATCGGCCAGGTAAAGCCGGCTCCGGCTGCGCGCGTTCTGATGAAGACTACGATTGGTGGTACGCGCGTACTGGACGTCCTGGCAGGCGAGATGCTGCCGCGCATTTGCTAAGCAGCAAACTGGCCATTTCAACAGGCTTGACATAATTTTGTTACAATTTATACTTACGAACTATTGAACAAACCAACCACCCCCATTTGAGGACTCATGAAAATCAATTACCAGGAAACGACATCCGACCTGTTGAAACGCATCGACATTCATTCAAAATTCGGCAGCCGCGATATCGATCAATGGATGCTGGATTTGTTAAAGCTTACTCCGGGTATGAAGATACTCGATGTTGCCTGCGGAGCTGGAAAACAGTGTTTTTCTTTCTACAATTTCCTCAAAGGCCAGGCAGAGATCCTTGGCGGCGATGTCTCGAACGAGTTATTGACCCAGGCCCGCAGTGAAGCCATCCGGCAAAATGCCCGCATCGATTTCATGGATTTGAATTTCAATCAGCCCTTCCCTCTGGAAGAGAACCGTTTCGACCTTCTCTCTTGTTGCTTTGCCATCTATTACGCGGAAGATATTCCTTTTACCATCCGTCAAATGCACCGCGTACTGGCGCCTGGCGGCCGTCTGTTCACGACCGGCCCCATGCCCGAAAACAAAAAACTCTTCTATGAGATCATCAAGGAAGCCACCAACCAGCCCATCCCACCCATGCCTGGCAGTTCGCGTTATGGCAGCGCCATCCTGGCTTCAATCCAGGAGACCTTTTCAAAGGTAGAGGTACACCTGTTTGAAAATCCGCTTGTATTCGAAACGGTCGAACCGTTCCTGGAATACACACGCGCATCGCTTTCTGAAGACCGCAAACTTTGGACCAGTCTTTTCACCGGAAAGGGAGAATTCGAAGCCTTAATGGAAAAAATCACCTCCGTAGCCGACAAACGCCTGGCTGCCGATGGAAAACTGGTGATGACCAAAGTGGTAGGCGGCTTCGTGGTGACCAAATAACCCATGAATCATGATATGACTTTTTTCGGGCGTAAGGTACTATTCCTAGGTGCCCATCCAGACGACATTGAACTTGGCTGCGGTGCGTTGATTGCCCATATATCGACTCAAACAGAAGTCCTGTGCGTGACACTGTCCGACAACCAGAAGAATCCTCAATTAAACAATCTGGTCGAGGAACATTATCGTTCCATGGAAACGTTAGGGGTGCCCAGGGACCATGTCATCCTTGGACCTTTTGAAACCCGCCGTTTTCCCCATGCACGCCAGGAGATACTCGAGTACCTCATCCAGTTGAACCACAGCTTTCATCCTGAAATCATCTTTGTGCACACCAAAGCCGACATCCATCAGGACCATGGCACCATCACGGAGGAAGCTCTGCGAGCCTTTCGTGGAACGACGGTTCTCGGGTTTGATGTCATCCGCAGCAGCTATGGTTTTTTTCCATCCTTCCTGGTGGAAGTAAGCGAAGCGGACGTGGATAAAAAAGTGGCGGCCTTGCGGCAGTACAAGACATACGAAGAGAAGTATTATTTCAACGAATCAGTCACCCGCGCTACCCTGGTTCGGCACGGCGCCATGGCTGAGCGTGCTTTTGCCGAAGGGTTTGACATCCTGCGAATTGTCGGCGCGTTTGGCTGCCTGGCATGATTACTTTGGTTTTATTTAATACCGAAAAATTGATTTGTCTGTCGACTAGTATGGACTAAGAACTCTTCCCGAAAATTCTTACGCGCGCAATAGGGATTAAAAAACAACCCTCCTTTTTGGGGGGTTGTTAGCTAAAGCAAGGTTGACATATTCTTACTCGTTTTTTCGCCGAATCCCGATTTCGATTTTTCCTTCAGTTACCCGCACCGGATAAGAAGGAGTCGGTGCTACCGCTGGTAGTTGGGTTGCTCTTCCATCGCGCATGTCGAAACGAGCGCCATGCCGCGGGCATATGACTTCATAACCATCCACTTCGCCATCGCCAAGGGGACCGCGGTCGTGGGTGCACACATCGCCAATTGCAAAAAAGCCGCCGCCAATGTTGAAAACAACCACAGGCTCATTGTTAATTTCCAGAAAAATACGTTCGCCATTAGGCAAGTCTTCGACGGAAGCAACTTCATAAAAATCGTAGGCTGCCAGATCAATATCGGTCATGCTCAATCCTCCACCAATGCATCGGTATCGGATTCATCGCCCATGCCGTAAGCACCCGCCTTGAGCACCTTGAGTGACAACAGCGCACATTTTAGCCGGACTGGCCCTAATTCGATGCCAAGCAAATCGAGAATATCCTGCTTCTTGAGCGCTTTTACCTCATCCAAGGATTTTCCGATGATTGATTCGAGCAATAGATCAGCCGATGCTTGCGAAATGGCACAGCCGTGCCCGCTAAACGCCGCTTCGGTGACCTTATGCTCCCCGTCCACGCGTAAATCAATACGGATATGATCGCCACAAAGCGGGTTTTCGTCCTCGAAGGTAATATCATGCGGATCCAGTTCGCCGCGATAAAGCGGGTCCTTATACCGCTCTATAATGATTTCCCGATATAGATCATCCATCGACAAAATCCTGCCTATGCGAATAATTTCTTGACATGTTCCAAAGAATTTACCAACCGGTCAATTTCTTCCCGGGTATTGTATAGATAAAAACTTGCACGGGTTGTGGCTGGCAAATTGAATCGTTGGTGCAATGGCATAGCGCAGTGATGTCCTGCCCGGACCGCCAGGCCATCCCGATCCAGCAATTGCGACACGTCATGCGGGTGAATTCCTTCCAGGGTAAACGCCGCTACCCCTCCGCGCTTATCGGCAGATGGACCAATAACCCGCAGACCGCTGACTTCAGAAAGACGGTCGAGTGCATATTGGGTAAGCTCGTGTTCATAGGCAGCAATCCTGTCCATCCCAATGGAGGAAAGATAATCCACGGCCGCACCCAATCCAATGCCCTCCGCAATAGCCGGTGTGCCAGCTTCAAATTTGTGCGGTAGCGAATTGGCCGTGAAACTACGCAGCAGTACCTTTTTGATCATATCGCCGCCGCCTAAAAACGGCGGCATGGCATTCAGGATGGCTTCCTTGCCATATAAGACACCGATCCCGGTCGGGCCGACCATCTTATGCCCCGAAAATGCCAGGAAATCTGCATTGAGATCCTGAACATCCACTGGGAAGTGCGGTACCGACTGCGCGCCGTCAATAAGTGCCAGCGCACCAGCATCATGCGCCATGCTGACCAATTTCCTGGCGGGATTGATCGTTCCCAATACGTTTGACATGTGCGTAAACGAGACCAGCTTTGGGTTTTGCTGTAACAACTGGCGGTAAACGTCCAGGTCAAGCAAACCCTCATCCGTCACTGGAATAAACTCGAGCCGGACCTGCCGTTCAGATGCCAGAATTTGCCAGGGAACCAGGTTGGAGTGGTGCTCCATCTCGGTCAAAATCACCAGATCACCCGCTTGTAAATTCGCCCTTGCCCACGAATAGGCTACCAGATTGATAGATTCGGTGGTGTTTCGGGTGAAGATGATTTCGTGTTCATTGCGGGCATGGATAAATTTGACGACTTTCAGGCGGGCTTCCTCATAACTGGCAGTCGCTTCTTCAGCCAAAACATGGATACCGCGGTGAATATTTGCATTCGTCACGCGATAATAGGTATCCATGGCTTCAATTACACTGGATGGCTTTTGTGAAGTCGCAGCAGAATCAAAATACACCAATGGAGTGCCTGGATAGACCTCCCGTCTCAGAATCGGAAATTCATCCCGAATTTTGGCAATTTCAGCAGAAGTAAGACTTGAAGAAACCATTGTTATCCTGGTCTAGAGCATATCCGCTTTAGATGGTTTCCGCTGCATTTCGCGGATGTGTGATGAAGTCAATGGATACCATAATATATGGTCTGGCACCATCCATCCATCGGTCAAGTAGACATTGGAACGAAACTGAACCGCCACCATTTTTGCATCCACCTGCACTACAATGCCTTTCAGCCAGCCGCGTATGCGTTGACCGCCTTTTTCATGATCGCAAAAGACTTCAACTGTATCGCCGACTTCAAATAGAATGTCCGAATCAGGGGGACGCATAAATGGGACTGCCGACATATTTTATTCTCCTGCCAAAAAACAAATCCAAATCGTCACTTATTCTAGCATATCCGCTCAAGATAAGCATTTCCGTGGAAAACCCTTCTCCTGTTTTTGCCTCAAAGCAGACTGGAGAAGGGATAATTATTCATCGGAGCTGTAGTTTTACAATCCTTGATAGGAAGCCATTTTATTGTGAATTGCATCCTGGAATCTTTGACGTACGCCTTCGAAGGGAATACGCTGCATGATTGGATCAAAGAAACCCTCGACAATCAACCGCTCAGCTTCTACTTTCGAGATGCCGCGCGAGCGCAGGTAAAAAACTTGATCGTAATCAATTTTTCCGACCGTAGCCCCGTGCGTGCACCTGACATCGTCGGCCAAAATCTCCAGTCCGGGGATCGAATCCGCCCGAGCCTGGCGGCTGAGGATCAAATTCCGGTTTGCCTGATAGCCATCGGTTTTTTGTGCTTCGGGCGCAACGTAAATCATGCCCTGCCAAACGGCGCGGCTTTGATCGATTAAAGCTCCTTTGAATAATAGGTCGCTGGTGGTATTCGGCGCCAGGTGGTTCTGTTGTGAGTCGTAATCCAGGTGCTGGTTATGCTCGGTGAAGTAAAAGCCGGACATCCGCCCGGTGGCGCCTTTTCCAACCAAATCAAGATCGGAAAAGTTCTTGGTAAGCAAGCCGCCGATCGCACCAAATACCCAATCCAGGGTGCCGTTGCCGGCCACCTGTACGCGTTCATGCGTAAAGTTATACATGTGCTCGCCAAAGGATTGCAGCTCGACAAATCTCAAGTTGGCATCATTGCCAACAACAATTTCGACCGTACCGGCATGGATTGATTGACCATTTTCTGTCGGAGAAGCTGATTCATGCACCAACGTTGCTGAAGCACCGTCCTCCAACCAGACGAGGATATTGGAAATATGGGCTAAACCCACGCCAGGCGCCCAGAGAAGGCTATGTAGCGGGCGTTCAATGGTCACGCCTCGCGGGACGAAGAGGAGAATTCCAGTGTTGGCAAGTGCGAGGGACAAAGCGGCAAATTTTCCTGCTTCAGGCTTCACCAACGCTTTAGCCGCAAACCGGTCCAGAATTGCCGGGAAGCGTTGCTCGGCGGTGCGCAGATCGGTGAAAATAACGCCCTGATGGGCTAACTCATCAGCCAATCGTACCTGGGCACCGCCAGGCATTAAAATGACTTCCCCGGCATGCTCACTGTCCGCCAATGGGCGGAGTAAATGATCCGGAAGCGCAGCCAAATCCAGATAGGCATCGGTGGCTGGCAGGCGCAAATTCTCTGTGGCCAGGCTGTGCAAATCGGTACGCCGCCAGGCTTCGTCTGTTGTCACCGGCATCGGCAGCGCTTCGAAGTGTTCCCAGGCTTTTTGTCGAAATTCGACCAATTTCGGACTAACACCTTCCGAAAGCACCTGATCACGGGTAAAAGAAAATTTCTGCTGGACGGATGTTTCGCTCCGCCGAGTTCGTATAATAACCTGAGGCTTTTCGCTCGTCATAAAATCATCAACCTCAATCCTGAAAATATTCCAGGGCAAATACCCCGAGTATTATTATTAGCCAACCGAACCTTCCATTTGAAGCTGGATCAGGCGGTTCATTTCTACAGCGTATTCCATCGGCAGCTCTTTGACCAACGGCTCGATGAAACCAGAGACTACCATCGTGGTTGCCTCTTCTTCCGTCAATCCACGGCTCCGCAGGTAAAATAGCTGCTCCTCGCCCACCTTTGAAACTGATGCCTCGTGGCCGATGGTCACATCCTCTTCGTCAATCTCGATGTATGGATAAGTATCGGACCGTGACTTTGGATCAAGCAACAGAGCGTCGCAGACTACATTCGAACGCACGTTGGTCGCGCCCTTATGTACTTTAACCAGGCCGCGGTAGGATGCGCGTCCGCCGCCTTTACTGATCGATTTGGAAGTGATCTTGCTGCTGGTATTGGGAGCAAAATGGATCATCTTGCCGCCAGCATCCTGGGTCTGACCTGGTCCGGCAAAAGCCATGGAGAGAATTTCTCCATGAGCTCCATCACCCACCAGGTAACAGGAAGGGTATTTCATGGTAACTTTCGAACCCAGGTTGGCATCCACCCATTCCATCGTACCGCCCTCATGTACCAGCGCCCGCTGGGTTACCAGGTTATAAACATTAGTCGACCAGTTTTGGATGGTAGAGTAGCGCACGCGCGCGCCTTTCTTTACGACGATCTCGATTACGCCGCTATGGAAAGAATCGGTGGTATATTGCGGCGCCGTACAGCCTTCGACGTAATGCACCTGCGAACCTTCATCGGCGATGATCAGGCTGCGTTCAAACTGCCCAATATTGGCAATGTTTAAGCGGAAATATGCCTGTAAAGGCAGATCCACTTTCACGCCCTTGGGGACATAAACGAATGAGCCGCCTGACCAAACTGCACTGTTCAAGGCAGCAAATTTGTTATCCTCGATGGGAATCACAGTCCCGAAATATTCGCGGAACAGTTCTGGATGCTGCCGGAGACCTTCTTCAATACTCAAGAAGATGACGCCTTGTTTTTCCAGATGTTCCTGGATGGAGTGATAAACCATTTCAGATTCATATTGAGCGCCGACCCCCGCTAGAAATTTTCGCTCTGCTTCCGGGATGCCCAAGCGATCGAAGGTTTTCTTAATCGAATCAGGCACATCTTCCCAATTCTTGCCAGCCACATCCATTGGACGGACATAGTAATAAATATCATCCAATTTCAAACCGGAAATATCAGCACCCCAATTCGGCATTGGACGTTTGACAAAATGCGCAAGGGCTTTAAGCCGGAAATCCAGCATCCATTGCGGTTCCCCTTTTTGGGCGGAAATCTGCCGGACCACGCCTTCATTAAGACCTTTACCAGTGTTATATACCGAAACATCCGGATCGCTGAATCCGTATTTATAGTCGCCAAGACCATCCAGGATTTTTTCTTCGGTTGTTGAACCCATAAAATCCTCCTCAACCAGCCAATACCGTTAATTAAGCGGCAGCACTATTTTCAAGTTTTTCGCGCACCCATTCATAACCGTGTTCTTCGAGGTGCAATGCCAGATCAGCGTCGCCAGATTCTACGATGCGACCGTCCATCATGACGTGGACGACATCCGGCTTGATGTAATTCAATATGCGCTGATAGTGGGTAATTACCAGCACCCCTAATTCAGGACCGCGTAATGCATTCACGCCTTCCGAAACAACCTTTAATGCGTCAATATCGAGGCCTGAATCTGTTTCATCCAAAATGGCAAACAGCGGCTTTAGCATCGCCATTTGAAGAATTTCCGCACGCTTCTTCTCGCCTCCGGAAAAGCCTTCGTTGAGGTAACGGCCAGCAAACGCCGGGTCCATCTTCAAGTAAGCCATTTGTTCTTTCAGCATCTTGCGAAATTCAGGGATTGGAACCCCTTTGTCATCATGGTTTTCAGCCCGACGGCGCGCATTCACGGCTGAACGCAAGAAATTGGCAACGGTTACACCTGGGATCGATACTGGATATTGAAATGCCAGGAAAATACCCATCCGAGAACGCTCATCAGGTTCCAATTCAAGTAGGTTGGTGTCGCCAATCAGCACTTCTCCATCCGTCACTAGGTAGGAAGGATGCCCCATAAGAGTGTACGCAAGTGTGGATTTCCCTGTACCATTAGGGCCCATAATCGCATGCACTTCGCCCTGCGGAATCGTTAAGTTGAGACCTTTCAAGATCTCTTTATTGTCAATGCTAACATGCAGGTTTCGGATAGTCAGTTCTGGCATCGAGGTAAGACTCCTTCTGTTCAATTTCATTGTTTGGCGCCGGCATCGGTCGAAAGGCAGCTTTTCCAGCCGGCAGAGGTGATTATAGCACAGGCCCTTAAAAGGGTCAATATTTTAGAT
>DATMYV010000038.1:0-109261 GCA_035560795.1 Longilinea sp. | reverse complement strand
ACGTTATACTAATTTCAGTAGAAG
Organism: Longilinea sp.; assembly: GCA_035560795.1. Classification (GTDB taxonomy): domain Bacteria; phylum Chloroflexota; class Anaerolineae; order Anaerolineales; family Anaerolineaceae; genus Longilinea. The sequence goes on along the minus strand of DATMYV010000038.1, from coordinate 109,237 downwards.
ATATTCGTACAACTAGGAGATGTAAAAATGTATTCTCAAACGATTTCAATTACCACTGAAAAACAGATTGAACTTTCTACCGATCGTGATTTGGAGCTTCACGGTTGGGACAAACCTGAAGTGGCAATCACGGTTTCCCGTGAGGGTGATCTTCAGACCAGGACAGAGGGTGATTACCTGATCATCGAATCCCGTTCAGACCTTGATGTCTGGATTCCTGGCAGTATTCAGGTTACGGTAAAAAAGGTCGAGGGTGATGCTGATATTGAAAACCTTACCGGCTTGCTTGCCGTGGTCGGCGTTGGCGGTGATCTTGACCTCAATAACATAGCTGATACAAGTGTGGATGGGGTGGGCGGCGATCTTGATGCAAAGAAGGTTTCATCCATGGATGTCAAATCAATCGGCGGAGATTGTTCATTGCAGAGAATTGACGGCGCTGTCAGGATCGCGAGTGTCGGCGGTGACCTGGACGCCGATTCTTTGGGTTCGCTTGAATTAATCAACATTGGCGGAGATTGCAATGCGCGGAACGTGAGCGGTGAGTTTTCGGTGGCCAATATCGGTGGAGATTTAAACGGCGCAGACTTAAACGCGAAAATTGCTGCCCTCACGGTCGGCGGCGACCTGAACCTTAGAGTTAAACAGGGCGGCGTGAAAGCCATGACCGGCGGCGATCTCAGACTTCGGTTTGAGGATCTGACCGGCGAGGCTGTCACCTTGAGTGCAGGTGGAGATGTCAACTTAAGGCTACCGCCGCATGCGAGTGCTAAAATGCATATCAGCAGCGGTGGCAGCGATATCTTGATGCGGGTGGGCGGCTGGAATGAGCGCGTTGAAATGTTTAACTTTGATTTTTCACTCGGCGACGGGAGAGTACCCATCCAAATTACTGCCGGCGGCGATGTGGTGGTCAGCGATGGCGATTTAGAAAACCACCAGGGTGCAGGTCACTTCGAATTTGGTGGAGTGAAAGTGGATGTGGATGCCATTTCCCAAACCGTACAAGACGCCGTACAAAAAGCTACCGATCGGGCGGAAGAGGCGTCCCGGCGAATCGAGGACCGCATTCAGGCTGAGATGCACAGGATGGATGATCGCAAGTGGTCGCGGGGATTTCGGATGCATATGAAAGACCGATTTCAAGATTGGCCCGGAACCTCGCCGACTGCACCTGCACAACCTGCGCCAGCTTCTGAACCTGGAAACCGCCAGGGCAAGGTGAGTGATGAAGAACGCAAGTTGATTTTGCAGATGCTGCAAGACCATAAAATTTCAGCGGAGGAGGCTATCAACCTCCTGGATACCTTGGAAGGTAAAACCCTGTAAAATCATGAATGACAGATGGGTAAAGTCGAAGGAGATATCGGATGAGCACTGATAAGATTGAAATTCTCAACCAGGTAGCCCGCGGCGAATTGAGCGTGGATGAGGGAAATCGTCTTTTGGCTGAATTGGAAGCGGCGCAACCGGCCCAGGTAGAGGTGATAATGCCGGAACTCCAACGGAAAGGTGAAATGGCTACCGGTACTGATCCGGAAGCGCAGCCTGAATTGAATGAGGATGAAATGGCAAGGCTAAAATCCTGGCGGCGCTGGAATTGGATTCCCTTAACATTGTTCCTGATTTTGACGGGATTCGCTGCATTATGGATTTATCAAGGCTACCGCACGGGTGGTTTCGGTTGGGGTTTCTGGCTGTCCTGGATTCCTTTTCTGATTGGCGTGCTGGGCATATTTGCCTTCTGGAATATGAAGTGGGTGCATGTGCGCGTACGCGATAACAAGGGTGGCCGCATCCAACGGGTTTCCATCAGCGTGCCTCTTCCGCTTGGAATTCTGCCATGGATATTTACCACCTTTAATAAATATATTCCAGCGAATGTCAAAGAGCAGCAAGAGTCCATCCTGATGATCAATGAAGTCTTAAGAACAGATGAACCCATTCACATTCATGTCACGGAAAAAGAAGACGAGGAAGTAGAAATTTTTATCGGGTGACCAGGTTGGGTTTATATACTCTGGCGGTTGTTGGCTGTCCAACAACCGCCTTTTACTATTTCACCTCAATGGACAAACGGTTTTTCCCAGAGTTTCCCATTTACGGTTAATTCAATAACAATTGTTACAAACATTTTTAAGCATTAACAATGATGCCCGAAATCCTTCCGAATGAGTTGACTTTTTGTGCCATTCGTATACACTGATTAAATCGGATTCAATGGGTTATTTCCGAATCATCCAAGTCTTATTTTGGCTTTCAAATTCATTTAGACCATACAACCCCGCGATCCGTGGGGTGTTGTCTTTTTTTTCTGCCAAGGAGCGACCCTATGAACATTATCGAAGTGGATCACCTGACGAAGTATTATGGAAAATCGCGCGGTATCGTGGACGTCTCTTTTACCGAGGTGGAAGGTGAGATCTTCGGTTTTATTGGACCCAACGGAGCCGGGAAATCGACCACCATTCGCCTGCTTTTGTCATTAATTCATCCAACAAGCGGCAGTGCAATGGTTTTCGGCAAAGATGTGGTAACGCACGGTCCCGAAATCCGCCAGCATATTGGCTACCTGCCTTCGGATGTCTTTTATTATGAAGGCATGAAAGTCATTGACCTGTTAAAGTATTCAGCCAGCTTCTACAAAGGCGATAGCACAAAGCGGATGAAAGAGTTGTCCGAATTAATGGAACTGGATCTGAACCGCCGCATCAGCGATCTTTCATACGGCAACAAAAAGAAAGTGGGGATTGTCCAGGGATTGCTGCACAGTCCAAAACTGCTGTTCCTGGATGAACCAACGGCTGGTCTTGACCCGCTCATGCAGCACAAATTCTTCGACTTAATTCGGGAAGAGAATGCCCGCGGTGTTACGGTCTTCTTCTCCTCGCATATCTTGGGCGAGGTGCAGCGGTTGTGCACTCGGGTCGGCATCATACGCGAGGGAAAGATCGTCGAGATCTCCAATATCCGCGCCTTGCAGCAAAATAATTATAAAAAGGTCAGCGTGACGGCAGATGGGTTGAACATGGCTGATTTTGAACTGCCAGGGGTGACCAATTTGCAGACGGAAGACCACATGGTGCATTTCTTCTTCAAAGGCGATATCAATACTGTTCTGAAGAAGTTGAGCGGCATTCAAGTCGCCGATGTGACCATCGAAGAACCGACGCTGGAAGAAATTTTTATGCACTACTACGAATAGGCGGGGAATATGAATATTAACATTTTCCGACACGAATTCCGCTCCCGCCTCAAATCGGTGGTCATCTGGTCGGTTGCTTTGACCTTCCTCATCGTTTTCTTTTTCTCAATATTTCCAGCATTCTCAGCCGACGCCAAATTGATGAATGAAGCATTGGCGAAATTTCCACCTGCATTACGGGCGGCCTTCAGTATGGAAAATATGGACCTCTCCACTGTTTTAGGGTTTTACGGTTTCATTTTCCTGTTCGTCCAACTTTGTCTGGCGATTCAGGCCAGCAATTATGGATTTGGCCTGGTCTCGATTGAGGAAAATGAAATGACAGCTGATTTCCTGCTTAGCAAACCGGTCAGCCGTGCTCAAGTATTAACCAGCAAACTTCTGGCAGCCTTGGCCTGCCTGACCCTGACCAATCTGGTTGTGTGGGTGAGCAGTTTCGTGGCGATCAATCTTTTTCGCAACGGAAATGATTATGAGTCCTCCACGTTGATCAAGGTATTGCTTAGCATCATTATTTTCCAGCTCTTTTTCTTGTGCGTTGGCCTCGTCATTTCACAACTGGTCAAACGCATCCGCAGCGTAACGCCATATTCCCTCGGCCTGGCTTTTGGGTCATACATTGTCAATGCTTTTAGCGGCGTGTTCAAAGATGTGAAACTCGAATACATTACCCCGTTCAAACACCTAGACCCGACTTACATCGTTCAGAACGGCGCTTATAACATGCCGTTGGTTCTCATCAATGTGATAGTCACATTGATTGCCCTGGCAGCAAGCTACTGGTTGTACCTTCGCCGTGATGTTTCTGCGGTGTCGTAAAGAGGTGCAAAATGAACATCTTCTTACATGAAGTAAAGTCCAACCTGAAATCGCTGCTAATCTGGAGCGGCATTATTGCGCTAATGATCATGGTTGCCATTGCCAAGTATTCCGCCTTCGCGAGCGATCCTGAGATGTTGAAGATGCTGGATGCCATGCCGCCAGCGATGTTGGACGCTTTAAATATGCGCGCCTTCAACCTGACAACCTTAAGCGGTTTTTACGGCATCATGTTCGTCTACTTTGGTCTGATGGGTGCGATTGCAGCAGCCATGTGGGGCAGCGATCTCATTTCGAAGGAAGAACGCGACAAGACCGTTGAATTTTCACTCGTCCTGCCGGTTTCCCGCAATAGGGTGATCACGGCCAAGGCATTGGCTGCCCTGATTAATTGCATCGTCTTTGTGCTCATCACCTGGGCTGTTTCGCTCGTGGCGATAAGATCGTACAAACCGGACCAAGCCTTTTATGACTTTCTGAAACTTGAAATGCAGGCCATGTTTGCGATCGAATTGATTTTCCTTGCCATTGGGCTCCTGCTGGGCTGTGCCATGAAGCGGTATAAGCTCGCCGGTTCGACTGCAGTTGCCATCATTTTGACGACCTATTTCATGTCCATTATTTCCACCATGCAGGAAAAATTATCTTTTCTAAAATATTTCACCCCATTCCGGTATTTCGATGCCGGAAATCTCCTCCGCAACGGCAAGATGGATAGTATGTACCTGTTTATATCGGCTGGAATTATCCTCGTATGCTTGGCAGGGGCGTACTGGATTTATAACAAACGGGATTTGTACATCTAGGGTTTACTGATTTTTAGTCCATTCAGGCTGCCGCAAAGGCAGCCTGATTTGTTTATCCACCGGACTAAAGTCCATCGAGAAAGGATGCTCCACATAAAGCGCAGATTTGATGGTTGAAAAACAATTTCCCACTGAATAATAACCACCTTTCCCTAATCTCTGGGTAGCCATCAAAAATAGACATGACGGTTATCCTTTATAATGCGGTAGTGGGTAGACCCAAACTGTTATTCATTTTTGGGATGGCGTTGGGCGTCCTTTCAGCCATCCTCCTGATCTTCAGCAGCTGGCCTGTCAAGCGCTCAATTGTGCAGTTTGATACTGCAGAACGCGGCTTTTTGGTTTCAACTGGTGAAACAAACGGGAGGATCCAGCCAGATGAAAACGGAATGGTGGTTTTACCTACCCGTTATCTTATCAGTCTGGAATCGCCTGTTTCTTTGAAAAAAGGCAGCACAGAACCTCTGCGATTATCGGTTCAACAAAAAGGAGCCTTCGATTCGAAATCCCCTCTTGCTGAATGGCAAGTCAGTGCTGAAGCAACCCTTAGTTTATCGGAATCCATCGTCCATCCCGATGGAACTATTATCCAACGCCTGGAGGAGGACAATCCGGCAGATTTTGTATGGCTGCTCTCAGGAAAACAAAATTCAGTTGATTCGGGAACCCTGTGGCTTTATTTGTTGTATTTATCACCGCAGAAAGCTCCCCCTGTGCGAATTCTTGTTTTGGCAAGACCGATTTCCTTAGCGGTGTCTTCCTTTTTAGGATTCCGCTACCAAATTCTTCAAATAGCCGCTAGCCTCGGTTTGCTGTTCGGCGGCTTGATGATGATGAGTAAACGCCGGTTTTAGGCGCAAAATAATCAGCTAGATCAAATTCGTGGTATCCCTGTATTCCAGACAAATAAGGCAAATTTACAGCAAAACAATGGTTTTTCTTTACAACTTGCGTTTCGGCTGATAAAATCTAATCAAGTTCTAATCTATTTATATAGCTGTAAACCCCCAAATAATATCGTTTCCAACGGGAGAGTCTATGCTCAGTAATTGGCTGTATATAGGCATCTTCATGGTGGTTGCGCTCTTTTTACCTGCCGCGGCTATTTTTATTGCTGGATTGCTGGCACCCAAAAAGGCAAATTCCATCAAGAACTCAACCTACGAGTGCGGTATCGAAACAGTTGGTGCGTCATGGATTCAATTCAAAGCCCAGTATTACGTATTTGCACTGGTCTTTCTGGTCTTTGATGTGGAAACCGTTTTTCTTTTTCCCTGGGCAGTTGCTTACAACCAAATGACTTTATTTGGCGTGCTGGAAGCAATTGTCTTCATTCTTATCCTCCTGGGCGGTTTGGTTTACGCCTGGCGGAAGGGTGCTCTTGAATGGCACTAGCCCAGTAAGGAGGAGATAATATGACATTTTGGTCAGATCCTGACGGCTTCCTGGCGAACTGGTTGATCCACTTGCTGGCAGGCATTGGTATTCCTGCAGGAATTGCCCAGGCAATTGGTTATGCGTTAGGCGCAGCGGTTCTGTCGACTGGCGCGTTGTTATTTGTGTTGTTCTTGATCTGGTTGGAACGAAAAATGATTGGCCGCGTGCAAGATCGCCTGGGGCCTAACCGCTTGGGTCCTTGGGGCATTTTTCAATCGATCGCTGATATGTTGAAGATCTTTACCAAGGAATACATTACCCCCGACGGCGCGGACAAAGTTCCATACAACCTATCTCCGATTTTGACGGTAGGCGCTGTGATCATGGTATGGGCTGTGGTTCCCCTGGCGATCACCGTGTATGGTGTGGATCTGAATGTTGGCCTCTTGTATATCATTGCCGTCGGCTCCCTGGGCGAAATGGGCATCCTGATGGCAGGTTGGGGCTCGAATAATAAATACGCACTTTTGGGCGCTTTCCGGGCTGCTGCGCAATTGATCTCTTATGAAGTGCCAATGGTTCTATCGCTCCTCATTCCGGTCATGCTCTCGGGATCGCTCAATATGAATAAAATTGTCCAGCACCAGGATATCTGGTATGTGCTGTTTGCACCACTGGCTGCTTTCATTTTCTTCATCACCTCCATTGCCGAAGTCGGCCGCGCGCCGTTTGACCTGACCGAAGCCGAATCTGAACTGGTGGCAGGCTTCAATATCGAATATTCAGGTTTGAAGTTCGGTATGTTCTATGTAGCCGATTTTTTACATTCCTTCACAATATCGCTGCTGGTATCGGTCGTTTTCTTGGGCGGCTGGCGCGGCCCTGGCGCAGAGGCATCTCCCTTGCTCGGGTTTGTTTACTTGATTCTCAAAACCAGTCTGGTTAATTTCATCATCATTATCGAACGGGCATCCTTGCCGCGCTTCCGCATTGATCAAATGATGGACTTCACCTGGAAGGTCCTGACACCGGTCATGCTGATCTTGTTGGTTGCGACCGCCTTACTTGAAAAGACGATGGCAATGGCTGGCCTGGTTCCATGGATGCGGAGCGGTATTTTGTTCATTTTGAACATTGTCCTTCTTTTTGTTGCTGATACGGTCGTCCGCGGCCATCTGGCGCGGCGGCCCCGTCCGGATGTACGCGGAAAAGAACGCCCGGTCGCCCGGCCGGAAAATTACTTCTCGCAACCTGGCTCTGGAGTGTGAGCATGACATCTCTACAGATCATATTCCTGGTTGTTGCCGCCTTAACATTGGTTTCAGCATGCCTCGTGGTGATGACACGCCGAATTATGCACGCCGCTCTCTGGTTGGTGTTGTCCCTGATGGGTGTTGCGATGGTTTACGCCACCCTGCAATCGGGCTTTTTTGCCGTGGTGCAGGTGTTGGTTTACATCGGCGCCATTTCGACCTTGATCATTTTTGCCGTTATGATGACCCGCAACGTCATGGAAGATGTCGGACCGCAATCGAACCGCGGCTGGGGATTGGCGCTGGTGGGCTCGGCTGTTCTATTTGGCGGCATCTGCGGCGTTTTATTGACCTGGAATGGCATGCAAACTGCGCTGATTGAAATTCCTGCCGTGAATGGTGAAAACATCCAGATGCTTGGGCTCTCGCTGGTCGACCCGATGGGTTTTTTGATACCCTTTGAGGTGGCGTCGGTGCTGTTATTGGCCGCGATGGTCGCTGCAATTTTCCTGACCGGCGACATCAAAAGGAGTAGATCATGATCCCGATATCCTGGTACCTGATCTTCTCGGCGGCACTTTTTTGCATTGGACTGTACGGCGTCCTTTCGCGTAAAAATTCGGTCGCTATCTTGATGGGGGTGGAGTTGATGCTTAACAGCGCTAGCATCAATTTGCTGGCTTTCTGGCACTATTACTCGCAGATCCGGCAAGCGCCGCAAATGGACAGCCAGGTATTTGTAATCGTTGTTTTCGCGGTGGCTGCGGCTGAAACAGCCGTTGGCCTCGCATTAATCATTTCTGCATATCGCAAACGCCAGAGCGTCGTGGCAAACGATTTGTCGGAACTCAAGGGTTAAGGGAGGCAGTGAGATTTTATGAGCACAGAAATACTCCTGTGGATAATTCCGCTGCCGCCTTTGTTGGCTTTTGCATTGATTGTGTTGCTTGCCAACCGACGAAATGGACTCAGTACCGGTCTGGCCGTGGGCGGAGCGGCGTTATCCTGGTTGGTGAGTCTGGTGGTGTTTTTCCGCGTGATAGGCGTCGAAGGATTGAGCACGAATCCCATCGGCCAGGCAGTCAAATGGATTCCGACCGGCGATACCTGGTTGAAAATTGGCGTCCAAATGGATCCGCTCTCTGCAGTTACGCTGTTCTTCGTCGCCTGGACGATATTGATGATCTTTGTCTACAGCATCGGTTATCACAATTTTGGGCAGCCCAAAGGCGATCACGACGTGCCCGGTCTCCCGCCGCATGGGGCGATTGTTAAGGGCGCTCATGGCAAACAGACCGTGATGTCGATCGAACCGATGTACGCGCGTTTCTTTGCACTCATAAGCCTGTTCGCATTCGCGATGTACCTGTTGGTGGTCAGTGACAACTTGTTGACGCTGTTTGTCGGCTGGGAAATCATGGGCTTGTGTTCTTACTTGTTAATTGGTTTCTGGTATGCTAAAGAATCAGCCCGAAATGCAGCAGTGAAAGCCTTTTTGACCACCCGGGTCGGCGACATGTTCTTAATGCTGGGCCTGGCAGCACTATACTCCATTACCGGCACGTTGAGTTACCAGGAGATCTTTGGCAACGAGACCGTGATGCACATGCTGGCAACCAGTGCCTCGCCGGTTTTTGGCCTGTCCTGGGCAGGTTTCATCGGTTTGTTGATCTTCCTGGGCGTCGTTGGAAAATCAGCTCAATTCCCGCTGCACGTATGGCTCCCGGATGCGATGGAGGGTCCCACGCCGGTTTCCGCCATGATCCATGCAGCCACCATGGTTTCAGCCGGCGTATATCTGGCAATCCGCAGCTTCCCGCTGGTCGCAGCTGGCTGGCAGCCCGGGCTACCGTTGACCCTTCCAATGAATGTGATGGCCGCGGTTGGCGCTTTTACGGCCCTGTTTGCTGCCACTATTGCTCTTGCTCAAAACGATATAAAACGCGTACTGGCCTATTCGACGATTTCTCAACTCGGTTACATGATCGCTGCGCTGGGGACAGGTGCTTACGTCGCTGCTGTCTTCCACCTGGTGACGCATGCATTTTTCAAGGCGCTGCTCTTCCTGGGGTCAGGCTCAGTCATTCACGGCATGGAACACGGCGTACTTCACACGGGCGAGCACATCGATCCGCAAAATATGTACAACATGGGCGGGCTGCGCAAAAAGATGCCGCGAACCTTCTGGACCTTCCTGATCGGCGGTTTTGCCCTTTCTGGTTTCCCGCTGGTGACAGCCGGATTCTGGTCGAAGGATGAAATCCTTTCAGGCGTGTTTACCGGCGGGCATCTGCTGGTTTTCGGAGTGTTGGCACTTTCTGCTCTACTGACCGCATTCTACACGATGCGCCAGATCACGTTGACTTTCCTCGGCAAAGCACGGACAACTGCTGCTGAACATGCCCACGAAACACCCCTGACCATGACCGGCCCGCTGATGGTGCTGGCGGTCTTCGCCACAGCGGCTGGCTGGGTGGGAATTCCGAAGACTTTCCCGTTGCTGGGTGGTCTGCTGCCCAACTGGTTTGAAGAATTTGTCGGCAGCATGGTTCATACCGGTGAGCCTGCTGTCGCTTCACACAGCCTGATCCCGCTGGCAACTTCCCTTGTGGTTGCCCTGGGGGGCCTGCTGTTGGGATGGCAGGTTTATCGCAGGGTGGATAAAGCAGATGCCGCCGACCCAATGGCCGAGCCTTTAGGACCAGCCTTTGTAGTGTTTAAGAACAAATACGGCATTGACAAGCTTTACCAGTTCATTCTGATCCGTCCAGCGCGCTGGTTGGCTGAGACTTTCACCTATAAGTGGATTGACAAAGGTCTTTTGGATGGCATTTTGCACGGCATCGCCCGCCTGGGACTTTTGTTGGGCAGCTTGCTGCGGCGCGGCTTTGACCAGCCTGTCATCAGCGGCGCCGGGGACGGGATTGGACGCGGTACCCGCGAACTGGGTGCAAATATGCGCGGAATTCAATCCGGGCGCGTTCAACAATACATGATTGTCGCCATTACCGTGCTGGTGCTGGTTGGGCTGGCATTCTATTACCTGGTCTTCAAGGCATGACGCTGGCCAAAGGGGAGCTGAGGTAAGGATGGATTTCATTTCCACACATTTGTTAACACTCATTTTGTTCATTCCCACAGCAGCGGCCTTGTTGATGTTGTTCTTGCCCAAAGACCGGGTCAATTTGCTGCGCTGGTGGGCTTTCATTGCCAGCCTGATTCCTTTTGCGTTGACCTTGCTGTTGTGGGGAAAATTCGTCCCAGCGCAAAGCGGTTTCCAATTTACTGAACAGGCGGCATGGTACGGCGTGCTGAATGCTTCATACCATGTGGGGGTGGATGGAATTTCGCTCACCATGGTTCTGCTTACCACGCTTTTGATGCCGCTGGCGATATTGACCTCGTTTAACATCAAGGAACGCGTCAAACCCTACATGATCCTTTTCCTGTTGCTGGAAACAGGCATGCTGGGTGTCTTCATGGCGCTGGACTTGCTGCTGTTCTTTGTTTTCTGGGAAGTTGGCCTGGTGCCAATGTACTTCCTGATTGCACAATGGGGCGGCGCCAACCGGAATTACGCTTCGTTGAAGTTCATGCTCTATACCATCGGTGGTTCGCTGGGTTTATTGCTGGCGATCCAGTTGATTGGCGTGGTGGTCGGTTCGTTTGATTTGCTGGTTCTCTTTGACAAATGGCCGCAAGTCACTGCCATCTCATTGCCGTTGGGATTGAGTGTCGCCACCGTAAAAGCCATCGCTTTTTGGGCGTTTGTCATTGCCTTTGCCATCAAAGTACCTGTTTGGCCGTTCCACACCTGGCTTCCAGATGCCCACACGGAAGCGCCTACAGCCGGCTCCATGATCCTGGCCGGCGTGCTGCTAAAATTGGGTGCGTACGGCTTCCTGCGCCTGGTATTGCCGCTTTACCCGGTAGAGGCCAAAACATTTGCCGGTGCCCTGGCTTTCCTGGCGGTGGCTGCCATCATTTTCGGCGCGCTGGCCGCTTGGGGACAAACCGATTTCAAGCGTCTGGTGGCGTATTCCTCCATCAACCACATGGGTTTCGTGGTTTTAGGGATTGCCGCAGCTGCCCTGGCAGGAAACACGCCGGATGCCGTTATCGCAGTAAATGGAGCCGTGCTGCAGATGTTCAACCATGGTCTCAGCGCGGCTGGCATGTTCTTCCTGGTCGGCGTCATTTATGACCGGGCTCATACCCGCGATCTGAACGATTTTGGCGGCATCTGGACGCGCATGCCGGTTTACGGTTCGCTGCTCCTCTTCACTGCAATGGCATCGCTCGGGCTGCCTGGCCTGAACGGCTTTGTCTCTGAATTCCTGGTTATTCGGGGAAGTTGGCCCATTCTTGATCTTGCAACAGCCCTTGGCATGATTGGCTTGTTCTTCACTGGCGCCTATATATTGAAAGCGCTCAAATTGGTGCTGCATGGTCCATTGAATGAGCGCTGGGCAAAATTAAATGAGATCTCGACGCGAGAAATCCTGGTGATCACACCTCTGGCGGTGCTGATGCTCGGAATTGGCGTCTGGCCGGCCTGGATTTTGAATGTAATCAACCGGGCCGTTCAAATGTGGTTCTAAGAGGTGGCCGATGCAGTTTCCAATATTAAGCGTCCTGATCTTTCTTCCTCTCATTACCGGCATCGTGCTGCTTTTTATGCCCGCCGAGCGGAAGACACTGATAAAAAGCATTTCACTTGGAACGGCCAGCCTGATCCTGCTCCTCTCTGCGATTGTATTCTTTAGCTATAATGTCGCCGCTGGCGGTTACCAGTTCATTGAAAAGGCTGCCTGGGTTCCAGCATTGGGCATTTCGTATTATGTTGGCGTGGATGGCATCGCCGCGCCGATGGTACTACTTGCCGGGCTGGTTATGTTTACCGGCGTGCTTGTATCGTGGGGGGTGGATGACCGGCCGCGCGAATTCTTCGCTTTTATGATGTTCCTGGGTTCGAGCGTGCTGGGCGTGTTTGGCGCGCTTGACCTGTTCATGTTGTTCTTTTTCTTCGAACTGGCGGTTTTCCCGAAGTATTTGATGATTGTCCTCTGGGGTTCGCCCAAGACGCGCAATTATAGCGGAATGAAACTGACGTTATACCTCTTTGTCGGTTCGATGATCTCCCTGGTCGGCGCATTGGCAATTTACTTCGGTTCAGGCCTGCGCACCTTCGATATGATCGCGTTGGAAAGCGCGGGCTTTTCGCTGGTGTTTCAACGGCTGTGGTTCCCGTTCGTATTCCTCGGTTTTGGAATTCTGAGCGGCATTTTCCCGTTTTACAGTTGGGCACCCGATGGCCATGTGGCCGCACCGACCGCCATTTCGATGCTGTTGGCTGGCGTGGAAATGAAAGTAGGGGCCTTTGCAGCCTTGCGGGTGGCCTTCATGCTGCTGCCGGACGGGGCGCGGTACTGGTCAACGGCAATTTTAGTGCTGGCGACCATCAACGTGGTCTACGGCGCCTTTATCGCGCTGATACAAACCGACTTCAAATATGTGATCGGTTTTTCTTCGGTCTCGCACATGGGATTGGTGCTGATCGGCTTTGCCACTATGAACAGGCAGGGTCTGATTGGCGCCGGGCTGCAAATGTTCTCGCACGGCGTTATGACGGCATTATTCTTCTCTGTGGTCGGCATGGTTTATGACCGCGCACATACACGCGAGATAGCGCAACTGGGTGGATTATTCCGCAAGATGCCGGTTGCAGCGTTCGGGTTTATTGTTGGCGGCCTGGTATCGATGGGCATGCCGGGTTTCTCCGGGTTTATCGCCGAGTTTCCCATTTTTATGGGAGTCTGGCAGGCCGCTCCTGTTGTGGCAGTGATTGCCATCCTGGGCGTGATTATCACGGCAGCTTACATCCTGCTGGTTGTGCGGCGGGTCTTTTTTGGCGAGCTTCCCGAGGGTTTGAGCAACATTGGCGATGTGACCATCAAAGATAAAATTTCAACGGTTCTTCTGGCGGCAATCATGATTGCTGTGGGCATTTTCCCGAGTTTGATGGCGCCAATGATTTCTTCGGGCGTCGATCACATCCTGGCGCTCTTTGGAGGTGCATAGGATGAGCGCGCAATTCGATCCTTCAATGTATCTGGCCATCCTACCGGAAATCGGTTTGATTGTACTGGCAGCCATCACGCTGGTATTGGATCTGGTCTGGCAGGATCGACGCTGCCGATACCTGGGTTGGATCACCGCAGGCGGTCTGGCTGTAATCGCTGGCCTGGCAGTGGCATTCGCCCGCCCGGGACCTGATCCGCTTCTCATTTTTGGCGGCATGCTGCGGTTGGATGATACCGGATTTGTTTTCCGCTTGATCTTCCTATTTGGTGCAACGATCACTGCTCTTTTTGCAGTTGATAATGAAGGGTTGTGCAACAAGGGCGAGTTCTACACCCTTTTATTGGTCAGTACGCTTGGAATGAGTCTGATGGCCTCTTCAGCAGATTTGATCATGCTATTTCTGGCCATCGAGACGACATCCATCCCGTTGTACGTATTGGCCGGATTTATCATCCGCGACCAAAATTCTGTCGAAGCCGGCATCAAGTACTTATTGTTTGGCGCCATGACCTCAGCCATCAGCCTGTACGGCTTCAGTCTGCTTTATGGTTTTTGCGGGACGACGCAGATTTATGCAATGGGCGAGATTTTTGCGAACGGTCAGATTTCTCCGGTTCTGATTGGCATGTCCATTTTATTGGTGGTGGTCGGATTCGCCTTCAAGATTTCCGGGGTACCGTTCCACTTTTGGGCGCCGGATGTTTACCAGGGTGCGCCGACACCGGTTGCCGGGTACCTTTCCACTGCTTCAAAAGCCGCTGGTTTTGCCGTTTTGATGCGCGTTTTGTTGGCGGTTTTTCCCGGCCAGACGGATGTTTGGATCTTGCTGGTCGCCATCATGGCAACTGCCAGCATGTTCCTTGGCAACCTGCTGGCGCTGGCTCAAAAGAATATCAAGCGAATGCTGGCATACTCTTCCATCGCCCAAGCTGGCTATATCCTGATCGGCGTGGCCAGCGGCACCGAGCTTGGCATCTCCGGGTCGGTTTATTATCTTCTCGGCTACCTCTTTACCAATCTTGTCGCTTTTGGGGTGGTCAACGTCATTGAAGATGCGGTCGAATCTTCCGAGATCAAAGCGTTTTCCGGCCTCAGCCGGCGCAATCCAATGCTGGCATTATTGATGCTGGCAGCGTTGCTTTCCCTGGGTGGCATCCCGCCGTTTGCTGGATTCTTTGGCAAACTGCTGGTGTTCGGCTCGGCCATTGAATCAGGCCAGGTCTGGTTGGCTATCGTCGGCATTATAAACTCGATGATCGCCTTATACTACTACCTGACGGTTTTGCGCGTGATATATCAGGGAGAAGGCGGGGCGCCCTACTGGGTTTCACCATCCTGGCAGGTCGCGTTGGTGATAGGATTGGTTGGGATCCTGGTATTAGGGGTCGTATTTGCTCCGTTCTTTGGTTGGTCACAGCAAGCCGCACAATCCTTAAGCCTTTTTAATTGACGGCAAATTGAATCGGTATGATATAATCACCTCGCATGCAGTCAAGGATGCCTAACCAACCCGACTCAAAACAACGATTTATCAACCTGACCATTGCAGCGGTGGTAGGGCAAATTGGCTGCCTGACCCTGGTAATTGTTTTAGCAGCGGTGTTCGGCGGATTGTGGTTGGATGCGCATTTTAATAGCAAACCAGCCTTTACAATTGGGTTGTTGATCGTCAGCATTCCAGTATCGCTGCTGCTCATGCTAGTAATTGTTCGTTCGGCAATCGCAAAAATCAAAACAGGACCTGCTCGACCAAAAAACTCGCAGGAGGCTGACCTTGGAAAAGACGCGTAAATGGCGTTGGGGCGTCCACCGTTGGTTCGTTCTATTGTTTATCATTCTCGGAATCATAGGCGTAAAATTCTTTCCTCCCGTTCAGCCACACATTCAGGTTGCGGCTGAAAAGCTTAGTGAAACGCCTCTATTTACCATCCCGGGAATCGGACCAATTTATCTCGTCAATACATTCACATCGATGCTCGTGTCAATGCTGGTCATCATCTTGATCGCTTATGCGGTCAAGCGGGCCATCGGCAAAGGCGACCTGGTTCCTGCTGGGATTGCCGGAGCGGTCGAAATGCTGATCGAAGTCATGTATAACCTGACAGAGAACACCACCGGCGCCAAATGGGCAAAGAAAGTTTTTCCCTGGTTTGCCACGATTATGATCGTTGTGTTAGTAGCCAATATTGTCAAACTGCTGCCCGGTTTTGAAACCGTTGGGTTACTGCACCACAGTGAAAAAGGTTATGCCATCAAGGAACTTTTCAGCGGGGTTGCGACGGTGTTGCCGCAGGAAGGCGCTTACGTTGTGACGCCATTTTTCCGCGCGCAGGCAACGGATTTGAATTTCACCCTGTCACTGGCATTAATTTCCGTCATTATGACCCAGGTAATCGGCCTTCAGGCCCAAGGTCTGGGTTATTTCAGCAAATTTTTCAACACCCGTAACCTTTTTACGAAGCCGTTTTTTGGCGCGATGGATTTCCTGGTTGGCTTGCTCGAGACGATCTCTGAATTTGCGAAAATCCTCTCATTTACTTTCCGGTTGTTCGGAAATATGTTTGCAGGGGTCGTTTTGTTGGCTCTCATCGGCGTCATGCTGCCGGTGTTTATGCCAAGCTTTGTCATGCTTTTCGAAGTCTTTATTGGCTTGATCCAGGCATTCGTGTTTGGCATGTTGACCATGGTGTTTATGTCGATGGCCACACGCGGCCACGGCGGCGAAGAACACGCTGCAGAGCATTGATCTTTGATTAACTGATAGCCCTGAACGGAAACGAAACTAGCTTCTGACCAAACTCATACAGGAGGCAAGAATTACGATGACTGGCGATATTGTCCTGGCTGCAAAATTCATTGGTGCTGGCCTTTCCATGATCGGCGCTCTCGGTGCCGGTATTGGCATTGGCTTGAGTGTGCAAGGCGCATTGAACGGCATGGCTCGCAATCCGGATGCCTATGGCAACCTGTTGACCAACATGATTCTGGGTATCGCGTTCTCAGAAGCAATCGCCATTTATTGTCTGGTGGTTGCCTTCCTGATGCTTTTCGTACTCTAGCGCGGCGTTCAAAAAGAAGGAGTTTACCTTGGATAAATTAGGTATTAACCTTGGTTTTTTGATCGTTTGGACGCTGAGCTTCGCGATCATTTTTGTGGTATTGCGCGCCTGGGTGTACGTGCCTGTTCTTGGCTTGCTTGAGAAACGGCGGAAGACGATCGCTCAGGGGCTGGAAGATGCCCGGGTAGCCTCCGAGGCGCGTGCAAACGCCGAACGGGAAGCCAGCAAAATCCTGGCCGATGCTCAAATGAAGTCGGCTGAGATCGTACGGGAAGCCACTGGCCGCGCTGAAATTGCTGCGCGTGAGGTACATGCGGCAGCTGAAGCAGATGCAGCCAAAACGCGCGAGAGCGCTTTGGCCGATTTCCAACAGGAGCGCACCCGCATATTGGGTGAATTGCGCGGACAAGTGGCGGCGCTTTCGATCGCTGCCGCGCAGAAACTGATCGGGGAATCACTGGATGAACAACGCCAGCGGTCGCTGCTGCAGGAATTCTTCTCCGGCATCAAAAGCGGCAAACTGGTCTTACTGAAGGACATAGAAGCGAGCGGCGGGGCGGCTGAAGTAACCTCAGCGCTACCATTGACAGCCGATGAGCAGGAAATCGTAAAACGCGATGTGCTATCAAAGGTGGGCGGAACCAGTAGCACAGTAACCTTCCGTGTCGACCCAGCAATTTTAGGCGGGCTGGTTCTTCGCGTGGGTGATCAGGTTGTAGATAGTTCTGTTGCCGGACAGTTGCAGGAACTTAGCCAGAGCCTGCACTAAATCCTCCTGGATGCAAGGACATAGGGTTTGGGTTGGTGCAAATGCATCTGCCCAAATCTTTAATTTATTGAGGTCTTTGATGAAGCGGGAGGCGCTTGATTAATGGAGAAACGTTTGTTCCATCTACTCGACCTTCTCGAACTGACACCGATCCGGGTTTTCTCAGGTCAGATTTCCCGGGATATCACGATTAATGGTATCGCCTATGATTCGCGTTCGGTCGAACCCGGGAATTTATTTGTCGCGCTGGTTGGCGGCACCTCGGATGGGCATCGTTATATTGACTCGGCCATAGAAAAAGGTGCTGTTGCCATCCTGGGAATGTTGCCAGATGTACAATGTAAAGTACCCTATATTCAGGTCAAAGACACCCGTTCAGCCTTGGCTTATCTCTCCGCAGCGATCCAGGATTTCCCTGGGCGAAAATTGACGGTAATTGGCGTGACGGGGACAGATGGAAAAACCACCACCAGCAACCTCATCTACCGGATTTTATTGACTGCAGGCATTCGGGTGGGCCTCATCTCAACGGTAAATGCCGTTATCGGCGATCTGGAGTTGGACACAGGCTTTCACGTAACCACTCCGGAAGCGCCGGAGGTGCAGGGCTACTTGCGCCGGATGGTCGATGCTGGTTTGACGCATGTCGTTCTTGAAACGACCTCGCATGGGTTAAGCCAACACCGGGTAACCGCGTGTGAATATGACATCGCGGTTATTACCAACGTAACCCATGAACACCTGGATTACCACGGTAATTATGATCATTACCTGGCTGCCAAAGGCCGTTTATTTGAAATGCTTGGCGAAACTATCGGGAAACCAGCCGGAAAAATCGGTTTGGGCGTGTTGAACCGCGATGATCGTTCCTTTGAATATTTGAACAGTCTGGAGATGCCCCGTAAAAGCAGCTACAGTCTGATGCCTGGCGCAGATCTATACCCTGAAGATATCCGCCACACACAAAACGGGTTGGAATTCACCGCTATCGGTAAAGGTATTCGAGTACCGGTTACCTGCCGCCTGATTGGAAATTTTAACGTTTCAAACTGCCTGGCGGCATTATCTGCAGTGATTTTCGGCCTTGGCGTTGATCCAGCGACCGCCGCGAGGGGTATTGCATCTCTGCCGGGTTTACCCGGACGGATGGAAGCAATCGATATGGGGCAGGATTTTTCAGCCATTGTTGATTTTGCTCATACGCCGAACGCGTTGATCCAGGCCCTGGATACCGCGCGCGAGCTGACCCATAACCGGGTAATCGCTGTATTCGGTTCGGCCGGTCTGCGCGACCGGGAGAAACGCAGAATGATGGCGGAGGTTTCAGCGCAAAAAGCCGATATCACCATTCTGACCGCGGAAGATCCGCGCACCGAATCATTGGAAAGCATCCTGGCTGAAATGGGTGATGCAGCAGCATCGCAGGGAGCAATTGAGGGAAGAACCTTCTATTGCATCGCCGACCGCGGCGAAGCGATTCGTACTGCTGTCCGCCTGGCAAACCGTGGCGATCTGGTGATTACTTGCGGCAAAGGCCACGAACAGTCGATGTGTTTTGGTACGCAGGAATATTCCTGGGATGACCGCACAGCCATGCGAGCTGCCCTGGCAGAACGGCTGGAAATTTCCGGGCCAGCCATGCCGTATCTGCCAACACAGGGATAGGTCATTTTACGATTGTAAATAAAAAGAGGTTGGAGTATTATCTCCAACCTCTGTAGAGTTTCTTAGCGTCTTCCGCCAAAACGGTCGCCGCCGCCGCGATTGCCACGGTCGCCGCCAGGGCGTCCGCCGCGGTCGCGATCGCCGCCGGGGCGAGGGCCGGAACGGGGCCGATCGTGGTTCTGCGCTTCTTCCGCAGTCCAGCCTTCCAGAACGGCCTGGCGGGAGAGACGGATTTTGCCAGCATCATCGATGCCGGTTACCATCACAGTCACCTCATCGCCCATTTGGACGACATCTTCCACCTTGTTAACCCGTTCGCTGTCCAGTTGGCTGATATGGACCATGCCGTCCATACCCGGCAGGATTTCAATGAACGCACCGAAATCGGTGATGCGAACCACTTTGCCCGTGTAGATGCGGCCGACCTGCGGGGTTTCGGTGAGTGCTTCAATGCGTTCGCGCGCGCGTGCCGAGTTTTCGCCATTGGTCGCAGCGATAAACACAGAGCCGTCATCCTGGATGTCGATCTTGGTATCGGTTTCTTCCTGGAGGGCGCGGATCATCTTGCCGCCAGGGCCGATAATGGCGCCAATCTTATCAACGGGCACTTTGATGATGGTGATGCGCGGGGCGTGCGGTTTGAGGTCAGCACGCGGCGCAGGGATCACAGCCAGCATCTTTCCGAGGATTTCCAGGCGGGCTTTGTGAGCCTGGGCCAAAGCTTCGCTCATCACATTGGCGGAGATACCGCCGACCTTGATATCCATTTGCAGTGCAGTGATGCCATCGGCCGTACCGGCAACTTTAAAGTCCATATCGCCGTCGTGATCCTCAGCACCTTGAATATCGGTGAGGATGACGTATTTTTCGCCTTCCTTCACAAGACCCATGGCAATGCCAGCAACGGGCGCCTTGATCGGGACGCCAGTATCCATCAACGCCAGGGTTGAGCCGCACACCGAGGCCATCGAAGATGACCCGTTGGATGATAGGATTTCGGAAACCAGGCGCAGGGTATAAGGAAATTCTTCTTCACTGGGAAGAACTGGCACCAGGGCTCGTTCAGCCAATGCGCCATGTCCAATTTCGCGGCGGGATTGGCCGCGCAGCATCTTGACTTCGCCGGTCGAATAGGGCGGGAAATTGTAATGATGCATGTAGCGCTTGGAATCGGTCGGAGAAAGCGTGTCGATTTCCTGTGCTTCCTTGGGCGTGCCGAGCGTGGCTAGCGTCAATGCCTGGGTTTCGCCGCGGGTGAAGAGCCCGGAACCATGGGCGCGCGGGCTGACGCCGACTTCGCACCAGATCGGGCGGATTTCGGTCAGATCACGGCCATCTGGCCGGATATGGCGGTCAATAATGCGGGATCGCACAACACAGCGGTATGCCTCGTGATAAGCTTGCCTGGTGGGCTCGACTTTGGCCGCATCAACCGTATCGCCTTCGCCGGCAAATTCTTTGACAATTTTGTCGCCAAGTTCATTGAGGGCATCGTCAAGCTCATGCTTGCCGTGGTGGGAATCCATTACGGCGTTCAAATCAGATTCGGAGCGTTTGACTACCTGCTCGACCAGCTCTGGATCGATAGAGAAGATTTCAACTTCGCGCTTGGGCTTGCCAATTTCGGCGGCCATTTTCAATTGTAAATCGATCATCGGCTGTAAGGCCTGATGGCCGAACATGAGCGCGTTTACCATGGTGTCTTCATCGATGATCTTGGCGCCGCATTCGACCATTAATATGGCATCGCGGGTTCCGGCCAGGCGTAAGTCAAGATCGGATTTCTCCATCTGATCGTAGGTCGGGTTGGCAATAAAGTTGCCGTCCAGCCGCGCGACACGAACCGCCCCGACCGGTCCGCCCCAGGGGATATCAGAAATCATTATGGCCGCCGAGGCAGCGTTGATCGCCAGGATATCCAGTGGATTTTCTGTATCTGCTGACAGGGAGAACATGACAACCTGGACTTCATTGCGCATAGCCTGGTTGAACAGCGGACGAAGCGGCCGGTCGGTGAGGCGCGCCACCAGGATGGCATCTTCCGAAGGACGGCCTTCACGCCGGAAGAACGAACCCGGGATTCTTCCGCCGGCATACATGCGTTCTTCATATTCCACCGTGAGCGGGAAGAAATCGCCGCCCAGGCGAGGTTGGTTGCTCATGGTGGCTGCAGCAAAAACGATTGAATCACCCAAACGGATGGTGACCGAGCCGCCTGCTTGTCCGGCTAATTTACCGGTTTCAAACGTAACAGGACGGCCTCCAACTAAGGTCGTAAAAACTTTTGGTTCTGGTAACATTTGGTTCCCTTTTTGCCGACCTTGTTAGGGACTGAAAGCTGAGGAGGAGAACTTTACGGGTCCTCGTCAATTTTCAATACCCAACCGGCAGGCGAACGAATGAATTGGCGAAAGCGAACCGGCTAATAAAAACGAGTAGATGGTTATTTGCACCATCTACTCGCTTGGGAGGCAAACTTTAGCGCTTGCGGATGTTCAGACGATCGGTCAGTGCGACGTAGCGTCCGTAATCCTTGCGGCGCAGGTAAGCCAGCAACCGGCGGCGCGTACCAACCAGCTTCAACAGACCGCGGCGCGATGATTCATCATGACTATTCTTGCGCAGATGGTCGGTAAGCTGGGTAATGCGGGTCGTCAATATGGCGATTTGCACTTCCGGCGAGCCAGTATCACTTTCGTGACGATGGTAATCGGTGATTACCTTTTCTTTGATTTCCTTGTTAAGGGGCATGACGTCTGCTTTCTCCTTGTTATGATTCTTGAGCAGGTCTCCCATCCCGCAGCATCGCCGCAGGAAGGGTCCAGTCAGTAGGAAGAAATTATAACAGAATTCTATAAAGATTGAAAGGTCACGAGTAGACCGTTGAATTTGTCAAGCTGCTAAGCATCATTTTGTGGGGTTGAACGGGCTTGAAGGGCTGCTTTAAGGCGAATCTGGGTTTCCAAGGGAAATGAAGGCAAACAGCGCCGCACCAATCGCTGCAACGAGGTCTCATTATTTGTCGCGAGGATCTGGCGTAAAAAGTAACCTGTCTCTATCGGTGAACGCCGGGCCAGTCCAGCCAAAACCTTTTGTAACTCGGAAGGCAAATCGGCAGAATCTTGCTGCAAAGACGGGGTGATCAAATTGTATACAACCGGAAGGTTTTCAAATTCCCGATCCAGAATGAATGGAAGCAAAGCAATAAGCGCGTTTTTGTGCAATGGAAGGTCCGATGTGCCCATCCAATCTCGCAGCACGTCCAGCCAACGATTAGGCACTTCACGTCTCAGGCGTTCGCTTCCTGCGGAAAACAGGGCATCAATCAGGTTGGTATCTTGGGTATCTTTCGGCCAGCTCTCCAACCGGTTTATGATAGCTTGAAAAGGTGTCAGGGCAGTTTGCCCAAGTAAGGAACAGGCTAGTTGGCGCGGTTCCAGGAATTCTTCCTGCCAGAGCAGATCGATGATGGTGAGCGCTTCTAGAGGGCGGGCAGCGCAAAGCGGTGCCAGATTAATCTCAAGTTGTTTCATCAACATAGCCGGCGCACGGTAGGTTGGAAGAAGCGACACAGGTTTTGTGGCTTGCCCGGCATGGTATGTCAAATCGCCGTACTGCTCAAAAATGAAACGCAGCCGGGCTAAGAAATCTTCCGGTTGGGCAAAAAGGCCGGAAAGATCTTCTATTTGTTTTTTCAAGCGGACTAGTTGAACGGCTGGCATGGATGTAGGCAGTATTGTCCCGGTAAATCACCAGGACGTTGTCTTAATCAATAGGCGCGGGCGAAATATGCTTTTTCGCTGGCGGGTTGCCCGCAATAAATACATTGGCCATGGCCACCTGGTTGTTGGAAAGGAATGCAGCGGGTTGTTGCTTTTGTGTCTTCCTTTATCTTCGCTTCACATTCTTTACTGCCGCACCACCAGGAGAACGCCCAACCGTTCTGTACCACTTCTTTCAACTCATCGTAATCTTTTGGGTCAAATATGTGGGCGTCGCGGAAAGCCTCAGCCTTGTCATACATCGAGGCGTGGATTTCGGTGAGCAGTTCGGCTACCTGAGCGGATAATTGATCGAAGGTAAGCGTTGATTTCCCTTCCCTGCCAGGTTTATCCCGGCGGGCAGCCGTGACAACGCCCTTTTCGATGTCTTTGGGACCAATTTCTAAGCGCAAGGGTACACCGCGCAATTCCCAGTCATTGAATTTAAAACCGGGGGTCACTTCGCTGCGGTCATCGACTTTGATGCGGAAATTCAGACCCAGTTCATTGGCTACCTGCTCAACAACCGGCATTACGATGGATCGATCTGCATCGTTACGGGCAATGGGTACGATCACGACCTGGATGGGTGCCAGCTTGGGCGGCAGCACCAGACCATGATCATCGCCGTGTGTCATGATAATTGCGCCGACAAACCGGGTTGAGACCCCCCATGATGTCGTCCAGGCATGTTGGAGGATATTATTCTGGTCAAGGAACTTGATGTCAAATGCTTTGGCGAAATTTTGGCCCATGAAATGGGAAGTGCCTGCCTGGAGAGCCTTGGTGTCGCCCATCATGGCTTCCATGCTAATGGATTGAACTGCCCCGGCGAATTTTTCAGTTTCGCTTTTCCGGCCTGGAACAACCGGAACCGCGGCATCTACCATTGCAAAATTGGCATAAAGATCCATGATCCGGCGCGTTTCAGCACGGGCTTCCTCTTCGGTGGCATGCGCGGTGTGACCCTCCTGCCAGTAAAACTCCAGGGTGCGCAGGAAAAGGCGGGTTCGCATTTCCCACCGAACAACGTTTGCCCACTGGTTAATCAATACTGGTAAATCGCGGTAAGATTTGATCCACTGCGAATACATATATCCAATGATGGTTTCAGATGTAGGCCGCACCACCAACGGTTCTTCCAGTTTTTGGCCGCCGCCGTGGGTTACAACGGCCAATTCAGGGGCGAATCCTTCAACATGCTCTTTTTCTTTTTCGAGGAATGACATGGGAATAAACAAGGGAAAGGCAGCGTTGACATGACCAGTGGCTTTGAACCGCCGGTCGAGAGATTGTTGGATATTCTCCCATAATGCCCAGCCGTACGGCCGGATGACCATGCAGCCGCGTACGGGAGAATAATCGGCCATTTCTGCCCGTAAGACGACCTGGTTGTACCACTCGGAGTAATTCTCTGCCTGTGTCGTGAGTTTTTCTTCTGCCATTTTCAACCTTGAGGAAAAATTATGATGGTTGGATGTTGCCAGGGCGTCGATTATAAAAACACAACCCTGTTACTTACTTGAGGGTCATATTGCCTGGTCCGCTACCGGCGGCAGCATTTCAACCGCCTCTTCTATGGTGGATGCAAATTTTACCCATTGATGATCTTTGGCTGAAATATACCCGTCTTGAAAAAGAAAAAAAGTCTCGATTACCCTCTGCCAACCTTTGCCAACCAGGATTAACGGCCGTGGTGGGATCGAGCCAATTAACAAACGATTCCAGGTAACGGCTACCTCAGCCAGAGTGCCGACGCCACCCGGCAAGGCAATGGCGCCATCGCATCCATCGATCAAGCCGTTTAAACGGCCGGTCAATTGATGAAAGCGCTGTTCCTCTTTAACCCAGGCATTGGGACCTCCTGGACGGTAGCGCTCGATTTCATCGCAGGTGACGCCAATCACATGTGCTCCAGCCTCGGCTGCACCGCGCGAGACGGCTTCCATGGTGCCGATATAGCCTCCAGTGAGAACGATGTAGCCACGTTCGCCCAGTAGCCGTCCCAGTTTGATTGCTTCTTCATAACCCGCCTCGCCGGGCTGAGTATGTGTACCGCCGAATACCGTTATTCGCATAAATTCTTCTCCACGCCAGAAGATCTATTTTACCTCATTTGAATCCCAATTTCGGGCGTAGTTTACCTCAAGCTTTGCCAACACGGCCTTTTCCAGGTCAATGCCAGTAATATGGGCCAGTTGCATGAGATACAAGGTCACATCTGCCAATTCGCTGGATAATTCGCCAATATCATCTGTCTGGTCATTCCACTGGAAATGTTCGAGGACCTCATTGGCTTCCAAACTAAGCGAAATGGCAATGTTACGGGGTGTTTGCGGGCGCGGACTGCCAGGTTGATACCAACCTTTCGCGCTGACAAATTCATGCATCGCTTTGGTGAGGTCTTGGAGTGTCATGGGATTTCTTTCGAATCCAAAAGGATGGGTTTATTTGGCCAACGGCAATCGAATGACGTTCAAACTGGCCTTGAGGTTACAGTTGGTTGAATCTGGTGTCTGGATGGCCAAATTAACATCCAGAAAACCCACAAACAACCAACGATTAGTCGCCATTCTTCCACCAACGGTCCGAGTCTACCCAGGTGTCCCAGGTAAAAAATCACCCAGGAAAGGATCATCGCACCCCAATAGAAAATGATGATGGGCCAACTGTGTTGATTTTTTTGTGTCTGAGCCCATACCATCAGGGGAATCAGGAAAGTAATTTGCGCGTAGGAAACATTGGTTGGATGGATCAGGTAGGTTACGATTCCAACCCAGGCAAGCAACACCAGGGCAGAAAGTCTGCCTTTCCACCAGCTGAACAGAGCCCAGGCAGTTACTCCAAGCATCAATGCAA
Source organism: Longilinea sp. (assembly GCA_035560795.1). Taxonomy (GTDB): domain Bacteria; phylum Chloroflexota; class Anaerolineae; order Anaerolineales; family Anaerolineaceae; genus Longilinea. The sequence goes on along the minus strand of DATMYV010000038.1, from coordinate 83,580 downwards.
TTAATGCAACCGTGAGGGTTTGAGCATCTGCGGCAGGCCGTAATTGGTTTAAATAATGGGTGATATTCGGGAAATGCGCCATATAATCGACGTATTTATCGATCCGTTCAAGCCACAGAGCCGGCCAATTTGGCAAAAGCAGGAATGAGATGCCGATAAAAACTGAAAAACTGATGGCAAAACTGACCAGCAATGGCCAAAATTTCTTTTTGAGGCTCGCCAGCAATAAAATAATCAAATAAATCCAAATGATTTGCGGCTTAAGGGTTGCCCAGGCCAGGAGAACCCCCAAAAGAATCTGGGTACCCTGTGAGGGTTTTCTGGCGAACAGCAATTGTGAAATCGCCGCAATGATCACTAATGCGATCAGGTTGACAAAATTTCCGAGGATAATCCCGAAAGTGAAGGGAAAAAAAAGCAGCACGCCGACCATGGGCAGCAACGGCCGGGAAGGGAAAACCAATAACATCGCTCCAACGGATGACATTAAGAAGAATGCCATCCAGATTGCTTGAACCCAACTAAAGGAAAGGCTTGCAAGCGGTGCTAAAAGCAGCAGGCTGTAGGGTGGATAGGGAAAACCCATGTGGTCTTCACCATCCTTTGCAGGACGGCTAAAGACCGATAGTTGGCTTTGCATGGCAACATCTTCGCCATAGGGGCTTTCGTGATGAAGAAAAACATTTTGTGCTGCCAGATAAAAAATATGCAGATCCATGCCAACGGTATTATCAGCCATGACTGCGTGGATTCCAACTGCCAACAACACGACCAGTAATAGGAAAAGTACGATTCCGAGTGCTATTTGGAGCGGGCGGGAATCAGAAATCCGTTGGGAAAGGATGGAAGCATTCATTTTTGGATTTGGGAAGTTTTTCTGTCGATAGTTTCCAATGCTGCCAGAGCAGATTTGCGCTGTTCGGGCTGCCAGCCCGGTTCACTCGCCATTCGTTGCAAATGGATTACCAATTGAAGGCGTTCATCCGTATTCAATCGGGTAAAAGCAGCCCGGATCAGGTCAGGCTGGCGGGATAGGATGTCATCCCAGAATTGTTCAAGAGGATCACGTTCATCAGGCATGATTTTTTTACGCAAAACAGGTTCCAACGATTTATTGTATGATCTACGGAGCATTTGGGCAAGGCTGTGGGCTAAGGCTTGCAGAATTGATAAAAAAAGCGCCTCGAATTCGAGGCGCTAATCTTTATTACCCAGAGGTTATTCTTTTTCCTTTGAGGCAGCCAGTTCTTTTTGGCGGGCAGCCACAATTTCTGATTGAACGTGACCAGGAACGACATCATAACGCGCAAGTTCCATGGTGAAAATTCCGCGGCCGCCAGTCAGGCTGCGCAAGGTGGTAGTGTAGCGCAGCATCTCAGACAGGGGCACCTGGGCCGAAACGATTGAATGGCCTTTTTCGGTTTCCATGCCCTGCACGCGGGCGCGGCGGGTGTTCAGATCGCCCAGGATATCACCCATATGGTCTTCAGGGACGACCACTTTGATATCCATGATCGGTTCATAAAGGACAGGATTCGACTCCATATAGGCCAGTTTGAACGCTTCACGGCCGGCAATTTCGAAGGCAATTGGTTTGGAATCGACCGGATGCTCTTTGCCGTCAAAAACTGCAACCTTGACGCCTGAAATCGGAAAACCAGCCAGAATTCCTTCCTTCATTACCGCCAGGATACCCTTCTGGATGGAAGATGAATAATTTTGAGAGATGGAACCGCCAAATACATCCCAGACAAATTCAAAATCCTGTTCGCTGGGCTCAACGCGCAGATGGACTTCGCCAAATTGGCCCGACCCGCCGGTTTGCTTCTTGTGACGGTACATGGCCTGGCCTTTTTTGGTTATCGTTTCTTTGTATGGAACCTTTGGTTCCAACATGGACAAACCGACCTGGAATTTGCTTTCCGCACGGCGGACAGCCACATCGATGTGTTGATCCCCCATGCCCAACAGAATCGTCTGGTTGGTGGCCGATTCCATGTGCCAGGAGAGGGTCATATCTTCTTCGCATAAGCGGGTGAGTGCAGAGCTGATTTTGGTCGAATCGGCCTGGGTTTTCGGGTTGACAGCAACCTGGTAGAGCGCAGTGGGATAATGGGGTATCGGCAATTTCAATGGATGGGCTTTATCGCAAACTGTGTTGCCAGTGGAGGTCTCGGAAAGCTTGGGAATATAGCAAATATCCCCGGCGTGCGCGATCTTAATGGGCAAACCTTCTTTTCCGCGCGGGATGCTTAGCGTGCCAAGCCGTTCTTCAATGCCTTTATTTTGGTTCCACACGCGCGAATCTGAATTTAGCGTGCCTGAATAAATGCGGAAGAATGTTTGCTTGCCGACAAATGGATCGGCGGTCGTTTTCCAGACGTAGGCGGCCAGTGGACCGTGGTCGGTAGCGTGTAATTCTTCCGTTTCTCCCTTTGCAGTGGTTGCCTGAACAGCTGGAATTTCACTTGGGGAAGGCATGAGCGTGATGATCGCATCCAATAAGGGTTGAATGCCAATTTCAGCAGCACCTGCGCAGGCAAAAACAGGCACGAAATTACAGGAACGGACCACCTCTTTGAGACCAGAAAGAATTTCGTCTGCGCTCAATTCGCCGCTTTCCAGATACTTTTCCAACAGCGAATCATCCCCTTCGGCCGCTGCTTCCACCAGCTTCATATGAGCTTCTTCAGCAGCATCCTTAAGGTCGGCTGGGATCTCCAGCACGGTCTTTCCGTCGCCTTTGAGGGCCTTCATCGATAGTAAATCGATGACACCCTGGAAGGATTGCTTTTCACCCCACGGAAGTTGGACAGGGATCAAACGGATATCGGAAAAAGCTTCAACCGAGGAAAGTACTTTTTGGAAATTCGCGTTCTCGCGCTCCATTTTGTTAATGACTAAAAAGCGCGGCAACTTAAAGGTGTTGCAATAATCCCAGGCTAACTCAGTCCCAACTTCAAGACCGGCGACAGAATCGGCCAGAATGACGGCGCCGTCAGCGACACGCAAGGCTGAAACCATTTCGCCAACAAAATCGGTATACCCAGGCGTGTCGAGAACATTGATTTTGTTTCCTTTGTATTCGACTGGAATCACGGTTGAATATATTGAAATTCCGCGCCGCACCTCTTCGTCATCGAAGTCTGAGACGGTTGTTCCGTCTTCGACCTTGCCCATGCGGGTAGTTGCACCCGTAAAGTGCAAAAAGGCCTCTGTAAGCAGGGTCTTACCAGCACTTGAATGGGAGGCCAGCGCGATGTTGCGGATGGACTCAGTGGTATATTCTTTCATGAAAGCAACCCTTCTTGTGGACTTTAGCTTAATTTCCAATTCTAAAGGATGATTGGGTTCTTGTCAAAGAAAGTTTTGACATTTTGCCCTTTCTCCTCTACTATGAGAATAATCAGGACTAATGTCATGCTCCAATTAGCGAATCAATTCTCCTTTTTATTAGCGGGATCCTTTCTCCTTTTGGCAGCAGGGATCCTTTTGATCAAGCGCAGTCACGGCCTGCACCGGCGGGAGATTGGAATTTTGCTCTTATTGGCAGCGGTTATCGGGTTAGGGTGGTTGGTTTTTAGCCCAAAAAAATCGCCTACAATTAGTGCTAAACAATTGCAAGCGCAAATTGGCCAGGGGGTGCCGCTGCTCATCGAGTTTCAGTCGCCTTATTGACTGGCCTGCGTAAGCCTGAAACCCATCGTGGATGGGATCGAAACGAAATATAAAGGAAGATTATCAGTAGTCCATGTGGATGTTACCGATCCGGCCGAAAGGGCCATCTTAAGGGAATTCGGGTTTGAATTTACCCCGACATTCATCTTCTTTGACGCAGAAGGCCATGAGCTTTGGCGCAGTGTGGGAGATTTGGACCTGCAGCGGCTTAGCCAGAATTTGGATCCCTGATTGTTCAATAAACTTCGGTGGCTGTGGTTTAACCTTGCGTATTTCAGGCAGCCTCCTTGGGATACGGGTGTAACGCCGCCGGAATTGTATCAATTCATTGAATCGCATCCTCCTGGCAAAGCATTGGACCTCGGTTGCGGAACGGGAACTAACCTGCTGACGCTGGCGTCCTACGGTTGGCAGGTGACGGGCATTGATTATGCCTGGCGGGCGGTACAAATTGCGCGTCAGCGGTTGAAGGAAAAGGGAGTCACCGGTTTCGTGACGGCAGGGGATGTAACAACGATGAAGCGGATACAAGGACAATTTAACCTGATCCTGGATATGGGTTGTTTCCATGGCATGTCCAAAAACCGCCGCCCATATTACCGTGCCAATCTTTTCCGCTGGCTGGCAACGGGAGGTACCTTTCTGATTTATGCACATTGTTTGGAGCTAGATGGACGCGCAGGTATCGATGAAACGGATATCGATGGATTTTGTGCCATGCTGAATTTACGTGAACGGCTGGACAGCAATGACAGCCGCGGGAGGCCAGCTGTCTGGTTGCGATTTGAAAAATGATTAGGAAGTTTTGGTTTGGACTGATCATTCTTTTACTTGCAGCCTGTTTGCCATCGCCTACATCAACCACTCAGACTGGGGCGACTATTCCTGTTTCTTTATCAACAGAGTCTTCCCTGGCGACATTAACGGTTGAATCGACAAACGATCGAACTCAGGAGCCAACCCAACCTTGCGGTTACCAATGGGCTCGCCAGCCACTGCCGGAGGTGAGCCAACATATCCAAAACTTATTTGACGAGGTTGGTTTATTCGAGGTCATCCTTCGGGCCGAGGCTTTTGGCGAAAACTGTCTGAATCCAGACATGAGCGTTCAACGTTTTCTGCCAATGCAAACTGATCTGTACCTTGGGATTCCCGTATCCGATCTAGACCCCGAGACGCTAGGTACCTGGCTCGAAAAAACATTGCCCATTCTCGAGCAAGTTTCCCCAGAATCCTTGCCGGGTCCGATGAGTTCTTCGGCTTATATTACTTACGAGTTTTCTGCCGGCGATGAAAAATTGACCCTGCGATTGCAAAGGCCGCAAGCATTTCAACCATTGGATGAAGGCAAGCGTGGGGTAGCGTTATATCAGGCTCTCATGCCTTAAGGTATCCGCTTTTCCATTCGCCAAGCTGGTTCATTGACCTGTCGGCGGTTGCCCTCATGGTCGATATAGGACCAACATCCGGCTTCATGGGCAATTACTCGAAACCCGTGGTGTTCATACATCTGGCGGGCTCGTTGGTTTGTTTTTGCAACATTGAGCGTCATGCGGTGAAATTGGCGTTTCTCCAGGTCCTTCTCCACCACCGCCAACAGTTTCGCGCCTAAACCAACGCTGCGATAGGGCGCTTTGACACGAAACGAGTAGAGATATGCCCGGTTCAAGCCATCAGCCAGCTCAGGGCGGTCACAAATGAGTTGAACAAAAACCTGACCGATGATGCCACAACCCGGCAACTCAGCGACCCAGAGGACTGAGAAACCGCTTTTTTGCCGGGAAAATGAATCCAGGAATAACCTGCGAAAGTGAGTATATTCGCCATCCCATTCCAGGGCTGGAAGATCCCGCTCTTCGAGTGGGCGGATGATTACCTGCGACAACCAATTTTCCCGCACCGCCAGGAGGCCGGTGCGTAAGGAATCAGATACCTGGCTGGTCATACTGGATCTTGTTTCTCCTTGAGTATAGATGACAGAAATCGTCGTTCGCTTTCGGCTGAGGAAATGTCGCCGTCCAGCCAGGCGCTGCGCAATTGAGCAAGAATTTGCCGGTAGGCAGGTCCAGGCAGCAATCCCAGCCGGTTCAAGTCTTCACCGCTGGTAAGCGGATGAATCTTTCTCCAACGAAGGATGTAATGATCCAGCAAAATTTCAATATCTTGAGACACGCCGCCGATTCGGAGCGAATACAAAGTTATTGGAGAAATGCCTTCCAGTTCTTCGGTAACCTGGCTGGGTGTTAAGGAGGTCCATTTGGCCATTGATTGTTTTAAATGAAATATCGTGTTTACGGATTGAACAAAAACACGCGAAAAATGCAACCGATGAGCGACCGCCAGAGCCGTTTCAGCCGAAAATTGCATTAGCCAGATCAAATAAGCCAGGAAGCAGCGTGCAGGCGTGTTTCCGACGTTATCTGGCAGTTTCCATTCAGCTGGCTGAGGATTAAAGAGGACTGTTTCAAGCCGTTCTCCCCAATTTGTTTGCCAGCGTAGCTCCGGGTGGATGGCACGTAACAGGCCTAACTCATCCAACCGGGTAAGCATGGCGGTAGCCTTTTCTTCGGACAATATCAAATCGAATTCGTGACGCAGGCGGTCCGCAGATACCTGGCGGATCAGGTCGGTTGCTTCAGCAATCAACTCCAGCGTACGTTCCTCGATATGGAATTGAAATCGCTGTTCAAAACGAACTGCCCGCAGCATGCGCGTAGGATCATCAACAAAGGAAAGCGAATGTAACACACGAACCGAGCCATGATGGAGATCGTTCAAACCTCCCCAGTAGTCGTACAGCTCACCATAATGGCGGCCGTCCAGGCGCAACGCCAGAGTGTTAATCGTAAAATCACGGCGGTGCAAATCGAGCTTGATGCTGCTGCGCTCCACGGTGGGCAATGCAGTGGGGAATTCATAGAATTCGGTGCGGGCGCTAATAAGGTCCAGGTTTTCAGGCAGATTGCTTGATTTGTAATCACCATCGTCCGGCAAATGCCGGACCAGCTCCTGGCGGATATCTGCAATCATCCATTTGGCTGTACCAAAACGATTATGGGTTACCAGATGGCCGCCAAAGCGTTTTTCCAACTCTTTGGCAAGGATGATCGCGTTTCCTTCAACTACGACATCGAAATCGATGCTGGGACGATCAAGGATCAAATCGCGTACGAAACCGCCTACGATATAAATGGGCATGCGCATTTCAAAGGATAACGCAGCGATCAGCTTCAAGAATGCCAAACGTGATTTAGGAAGAGCAGCTTCCAGGCGTTCCGATAAATTTTGTTTGCCAGGTAATTTCTCTCCGCCAGTCCCCAGAGTTTTTAATAAGTCCGTGCGTGTGACGATGCCAATGACATTGTTGGATGCAGGATCGACAACAGGAACCTGTCCCCAGCCGGTTTCGGCCATGACACGTTGCAATTGCTCCAATGGGTCGTGAGGTTGAACGGTTACCTCACCCGCTTCCATTAAACTGGCAGCAGTCAGGTTTAAATGATGGGATATGGCACGGTCAACAGAACGCCTGGTCAATAAACCAATGACGTGCCCGCCTTCACTGACGACCGGATAGCCCTCATAGCCGTAACGTTGCATCAGCCCAGCGGCATCTTGTGCGGAGGTCTCCGGGGAAATCAACATTGGGCGGCGTGACATGATTTGACCAACGGTAATGGAAGGGCGTACGAAACGCGGCAACAGGCCTAAGAGATCACGTTTTACGCATTCCAATGGAGTCAGACTTTCATGACCCTCTGATTTTGGCCGGATCAGGGCAGCCGCTGCACGTTCGTGTCCGCGTCCGCCAAATTGCGCTGCGATAGCCGAAACGTCAATCTGATCTGTGGTGGAACGGGCAACCATTCGTACACCTTCGGAAGTGCTGACCAGCATAAAAAGAGCATCCGGATCGAGCAGATCGCGGACTTTATGGGCAACGCTGGATATTTCCTCAGTCATTTCGGCAGCCTCGGCTGCAGCGATGGCGATGTATTGTCCATGGATATGGTGCGTTTCGGTTGAGGCGACCATCAGATCGTATAACGCGCGCTGGTCAAGAGACAGAGGTCCATTTAAATACTCGCCCAATATGCGCAGGCTGGCACCTTGCTCTAGAAGGAAAGCAGCCGCGCGGACATCGCGGGGGGTGGTGTTGGCATAGGTTAATGACCCTGTATCTTCATAGATACCCAATGCAAGCAAAGTGGCATGGAGGCTGCTCAGCGCACCGTCGTGATCGCGTAAATCTTCGACAAATAGGGTTGTGCAGGAGCCAACCCGATCGGTGTGGATTGTCCAATCTGCAGGAAAATCAGGACGGACAGTATGATGGTCGATGACGTGAACCTTAGTCTGGTTGCTGACACCTTTCAATGTGACCATGCTTTGCGTATCAACCAGAGTAATGGCATCAATCGCCTCGACCGGCAGGTCGCGCGAGTCGATAAATGGCAACTCCGAACTGTAGATATTGAAAAAAGCACGGACGTTGCGGTTCATACGCCGAGGCTGAACGGCATAATCATTCTCATTTAGCAGTGCTGCGCCAAGCAATGAACCGATCGCATCAAAATCAGCTTGTTCATGGGTCAGAATGATCTGCATATGCCATATTGTATCACCAAGGAATCTGCCAGGTTTGCATACGCGCACCATTTTTTGGTATGATGGGCTGATAGAGAAAGCGCATCGCTGGAGGGATCATGCTGCCTGAATTATCTCAAGATGAAATATTACGCTATTCGCGTCATTTATTGATTCCTGAGGTTGGCCTGGAAGGACAGCGTAAACTAAAAGCTGCTTCCGTTCTGATTGTGGGTACGGGCGGCCTGGGCTCGCCGGTGGCGCTGTACCTGGCCGCGGCAGGCGTCGGGCATTTCGGGTTGGTGGATTATGATGTGGTGGATTCCTCAAACTTGCAGCGCCAGGTTATTCACGGGACCAGTCGGGTCGGTCGGTTAAAGGTCGAGTCTGCCCGTCAACGATTGGCTGATCTTAATCCGTATATACAGGTGGATATTTACAACGAAGTTTTTTCCGCTGAAAATGCCTGGCGGATTGCAGCCGATTACGGCTTTCTGGTGGATGGTAGCGACAATTTTCCGACACGGTATCTATTGAATGACCTGGCTGTGTTGACAGGTAAACCGTATATCTATGGATCTATCTTCCGTTTCGAAGGGCAGGTGAGCGTGTTCGACGCACGCAAAGGGGCTTGTTACCGTTGTCTTTTCCCGGAACCTCCACCGCCTGGCATGGTGCCTTCCTGCGCCGAAGGCGGCGTGTTCGGCGTTTTGCCTGGGACTGTGGGTACTATTCAAGCAACGGAAGTACTCAAACTGATCCTTGAAATCGGCGAGCCGCTGATTAACAAATTGCTGCTTTATGATGCCTTGGACACCACTTTACAAACTGTCCATCTCCGAAAAAACCCGAAATGCAGGGTATGCGGAGAACAACCCGAAATCACCAACCTGATCGATTATGAGGAGTTTTGCGGGGTGCCAACACGCGACGAACATGCCAACCTGGCTGGAGATGGGTGGGATATCGAGCCGCTCGAGGTGCTGCGCCGCCTGAAGAACAACGAAGCCATTCAATTGGTGGATGTGCGTGACCCGGTGGAGCTGCAGATTTCCTCGTTGCCTGGTGCATTGCTAATGCCGTTGACGCAGCTGCCCCAGCGATTCAATGAGCTCGACCCGGCCAATGAGTATGTGCTTTTTTGCCGAACCGGCGTGCGGTCGGTGCGGGCTTTGCGGCTATTGGCAAGCCAGGGATTTACGCATCTGCATAATCTAAAAGGCGGCATCAACGCCTGGGCTGAACAGGTCAATCCATCGATAAAACGATATTAAATCTGCATTACAGGTGAGAGAAAAATGATTAATGAAGAATCTGATCAATTATCACAACCGACGTTATTGGCTGTCCTGGCGCATCCAGATGATGAGACATTTGGAATGGGTGGCACTCTGGCATTATATGCGCGCCGTGGAGTACAGGTGTTTCTGGTTTGTGCCACCCGCGGCGAAGTGGGCGATGTGGACGAGAAATATATGCAAGGATATGAGTCGGTGGCCGCGCGGCGTGAAACGGAACTGCGTTGTGCTGCCGGGAAATTAGGACTTAGCGGTGTATATTTCCTTGATTACCGTGATTCGGGCATGCCAGGTTCGCCGGATAATCAGCATCCCAGAGCCTTATTTGCCCAACCGATGGAACAAGTGGCCCAGGATGTTGCGGGTTTCATCCGTTTGCTGCGTCCGCAGGTGGTAGTGACATTTGACCCGATTGGCGGCTACCGCCATCCGGATCATATTGCCATTCACAATGCCACCGTCAGGGCGTTTCAACTGGCTGCGGAACCAGGCTTCTCGGACAAGCGCGGATTGGCACCGTTCAAGGCTGAGAAGCTCTATTTTCAAACCATGCCGCGTACCTTGCTTCGATTGATGGTACGCTTGATGCGGCTGGCAGGCCGGGATCCCACGAAATTTGGTCACAATAAAGACATTGATCTGGAATCGATTGCCAAGGTAAGTTTTCCGACCCATGCGGTGGTCGACTACCATCAAGTGGCTGCCATCCGCGATGATGCTTCAGCTTGCCATGCCAGCCAGGGAGGCCAGGGGATGGTCAGCGGCATTTTTGGAATACTTCGACGCTGGTTAGCCTCGCGCGAAACCTATATGCGGGCAGAACCGGTCCCGCTAAACGGTCATATGGAGAAGGATTTGTTCGAAGGATTGAAGAACCTACCGGCCGTCAAGGTGGACCTATGATCACCTTACGCAAGGCGATCCTATTATTGCTTGGTTTGACTATTCTACTGAACATCATTTCTGTGGGATTCATCGTTGTTGCCGGCCGGCCGCCATCCCTGATGACGCCCTTGACTACGCTGGTTACTTTTTCATTTGCAGTCCTGCACGCAGGCAGTTCTTTCGGTTGGCGGCGGGGGTTGACCTTGTTGGTAATTGTTGTTGCCACCGGTCTGGCCTTTGAAAGTGTGGGTGTGGCCACCGGTATCGTTTATGGTCCCTATCATTATACGGACCAACTTGGCGTTAAATTCCTGAACCTGGTGCCTGTTATCCTTCCAGTCGCCTGGTTTATGATGATCTATCCGTCTTTTCGCATAGCCAATGATCTGGTGTCGCAATTCGTTTCAGCAGGGTTCTGGCATGACGTGCTAACCGCAGCTCTGGGTGCTGTTGCCATGACAGCCTGGGATTTGGCAATGGATCCGATCATGGTGGCAGCCGGACACTGGGTGTGGGAGCAGCCTGGTGCGTATTTTGGCATCCCGGTACAAAATTTCTGGGGTTGGTGGTTGACCACCTTTACCGCCTTGGGCCTCTACCTGATCGTGCGGCGTTGGTTGCCTGGAAAAGATCAAGCCTGGCTGCCCACCGGTTGGACGACGATTGCCTATGCAACCATGGGAACAAGTACCATCCTGAGCGATTTTCTGATTGGCTTGAGTGGGCCAGGCATGGTAGGCGTGTTTGCGATGCTTCCATGGGTTGTAGCAGGGATAAAACGCCGCACGGCTGCTTGATATTAACTCGCTGAGAATTCTAAGAAACCCCAATAACAATTATGAAGGGGCTAAATACTGGTAACGACTGATGGCGAATTTAGAGGATCGATTTCCAGCGAAAATTGACCGTGCGGTGGAAAACCTTAACCATCAGATCGCTCTTATTGGTGGCTGATATTTCTTCTTCGATGGCGGTCAATGATTTGATCGCGCAACGAATCAGAATTCGTTTTTTGGTAATGTGAACCAAGATATCACCCACCCGGCTTTGATGGGATGCGTCCAATCCATCGGCAACCCGCAATAACGCGCTGAGTGTCTTGACCTTTTCCTGCTCTGCAGGTTCAAGCGCCGCAAAATGATCATGAGACTTTTCAGGCAGTGCTTTGCGGTGGTAACGGGCGATGGAACCGATGATCAGGCGTTCTTTATTTTCCAGCGGTAGTAACTGGGTGGTCTGAATGATCCGGAGGGAAGTTTTATGGTGGCCTTTCCAACCTTCCACCCAGCCGATATCATGCAACAAACCGGCGCATTGCAACCAATAGCGTTCTTTTTCTCCGAGCTGGTGAAGGCTGATCATCCCGTCAAATAGAAGCAGCGCCAACCTGGTAACCTGATGGGTGTGTTCTGCCTCGTATTCCAGTGTGCGTGCCAGTTGGATGCAGGCCTGGATGACAATTTCTTTGTCTGGCGTCATTGGTCTTGGTATTTCCATCGAAGGCCCTTTATTGCGGATTGGTTGATGTTGGCAATGGTTTGGCTTGTGGTGGAAGTGCTATGCAAAGAGCAGAAACTTCGTTGATTAATTGATCCCAAAGTCCCTCTTGCCGCCATGTCTGCCATTTTTCAAGAAATTCCTTATATGACCTTTCACGGGCCGCCGACCGGTCGGAAAAATAGGCTTCCAAACCGGGAAGAAGGCGGCGGAAGGGCCGTTCATAACCAAAAAATTGCAGGGTGCGCAGGCGCTCGCGGTCAGTAAATTTTGGCAGGAAAAGCATCCAGACATCGCAATCGTGAATCTCGCCCAACATCTCCTGGATTTGCCGCATCGCCTTGAGATGGACCTTTAACTCACTTTCATATACTGGGCTGAAGATTTCCAGTGTGTAGCGTAAATGTTTGGCAGCGATGCGCATGGCATGCAGCTCTTTGATATTCTCCGGCTGTTGGACAAAGGGCTCAAAATATAGGAATTGTTCAAGCTTTTCACGGATCGTTTCAAAAGAAAGCGAACACAATGCCGGTGATCGCGGTACTGTTTCCATGCCCTCCAATAAAGGATGAAGCTTTCGCTCCATTTCCATGGGAACATCGCTCTTTACCAAATCGGTGAGTGCTTGATCAACCGCTAGCTGCAATCTTAGGCGGCGCTGACGCAACCTCAACAAAAGCCTGCGAATGCCAGAGCGGATAATGCCTGGCGGCTGCTCAAGGAAAAAAGCTTGAACGTGTTCAATTTGCACGTCGCAATCGCGGGCTGCGCCAAGTGCGACGGTTAATTCGCGGATGGTCCGGGTCCACTCTTCATGTTTCTTAGCGGCAACAGCCGGACCGAATATCGGCAAAGCAGCCCGTAACCGCCGCGAGGCAACACGCATGCGGTGAATGGCCTCAATATCCTGGCCTTGTCTGACGCCCTCAAATTCCTGCTCAAGAGCTCCAAGGTTTCTGAGGAGTACTTCCGCGCCGAATTCTTGAATGCTGACATCGGTCCTGGTTTTCATCCTCAGACTCCTGTTTTCTTAATAATCAATTGTTAGTTCGAGTCTTCTTCGAGAAGGCCTTTGATATTTCGTTTGAGATCCTCAAAAACAGCCTGAATCGGGCGGGTAGCGTCGATGGTAACAAAGCCATACTCTTCGGCCATCAAATCGAATTGTTCAATAAGATGTGATTGATAAACGCAGAAGCTGTCATATAAATCATCTGCGTAGCGCACGTCCATGCCGGATTCCCAATAATTAAACCCGCGGCCGTGAACCATGCGTTTGACCAGGGTTGGGATGTCTGCGCGGAGATAGAAAACGATGTCCGGTTTGAGTGCAATGCCATAAATTTTCCGCGCCCACACCGGATCTGCACCGCGGACAATATCGCGCACAATCAACGAATAAAAATAGCGGTCCGATAGCACGTGAAAACCAGCGCGTAACGCGGGGATAATCTGGTTCTCCAGACGGTCAGCGAAATCGGTCGCATAAAAAAGGCTCATGGTCTGACGCCCCAACGTATGTCCTGATTTGGCTGCATCCAGGCCGGGTTGGGTTAAGTTCGAGCGGCGCAAGCCGGTATCGGAAACAGCATAACCTTCTGCTTCGAGCCAGGTCCGCAGCATGTTAATTTGGGTGGAACGGCCAACGCCGTCTGAGCCTTCAAGAACGATGAATTTACCAAATAATTCACCACTTGCGCGGTATGGAAATCCAGCTCCGTAGTATTCCTGGGGTGTCATTGGGCTGCCTCTACAATCTCGGCGGCTGGGGTTGCCTTACGCCGCCGGCGGGATGTCACCATGGGCTGATCGAGCCCTTCCCAACCTTGCAATGTCTTCTTAACGATTTGCCTCACATATTTTTGTTGCTTTTGAACAGGTGAGGTTCCATCAACTACAGTCAGTCCAAATTCATCCACCATGGAGTCATATTCACTGATGATACGCTGCTGGAAGAGGCGGAAGCTGGTAACTTTATTATCTGAAAGGCCAAGGTCCATGCCGGCTTCGTAGTATTTCAAATTGGCGCGGCCGGAAAGGATGCGTTCCACGGCGATATCCACCGGGACGCGGAAATACAAAGCCAGATCAGGCATAGGTGCAAATGAATACAGGTTGCGTACCCAATCCCGGTCTACCCCGCGGGCAACATCGCGCGCAAAGGCCGTAAAAGCATAGCGGTCAGCCAGGACGATCACCCCGGCTTTGAGCATGGGTAGAATATGGTTTTCCCAACGGTCGGAAAAATCAGTGGCCTGCAACAGGCTAAAGGTGGTTGGGGTAAACATTTTTTCCGATTTACCCAGTTTGGTGGTGCTTTTCACCAATTCGGACGAATTCCACTCGCTGAAGTAGACCTGTTTTCCCTGATTCTGAAGCCACTTATTTAGCAGGTCGATTTGGGTCGACTTGCCGCTGCCGTCGATGCCTTCGACGACAATCAGTTTTCCTTTGTATCGGTTCGGCAATAACATGACAACCACCCTTGGAAACTATTCGAAAAGTTGAAATGATTATAGCACCAGCTATCCAAATAGTAAAAATTATGAGATTACTCAAAATAATAAAAAAACCTGCCTTTTTCAGGCAGGTTAATTGAACTGGCTTTAACTATTCGGAGTCTTCTTCGTCTGAGGATTCCAACTCTAGCAAATCTCCGGTGGCGATGAATACGGTACGTTCGCAAATGTTGGTAACGCGATCAGCCATACGTTCGAGGTTATGGGCGACCCACATCAGTAAATTGTACTGATCAATGGTAGCTGGATTGGCAATCATCGACTCAACCAGGCCGTGATAAATCTGATTGTAGAGATTATCAACAGCTTCATCATCTGCCGGAATGGCTGAAGCTTCATTCGGATCTTCGTTGACGAAAGCGCTTAATCCGCGGTGCAGCATAACAATGGCCAGGTTGGCCATGTGCTCGATATCGCGGATTGGAACATTAATATCAGCATCTTTCAAACGTATGGTTACTTTGGCAACGCCCTTGGCATAATCGCCCATGCGTTCCAATTCGGTGATAATTTCCAAGATGGCGGCCAGCAGGCGCAAGTCATGCGCCATGGGCTGTTGGGTGGCGATCAGAATCAGGACTGCATTTTCGATGGCGAAGCGTTTATCATTGATTTGCTGGTCATTTTCGTAAATGGAGGCTGCGGCTTTTACATCGCGCTGATGCAGGGCAGTAATAGCGCTTAACATGGCCTGTTCAACCATGCTACCAAGCAGCAATACTTCATCAAGAAGATGGTGAATTTGTCGCGTTAATGTATCGCGGGGCATTTCATTCCTCTCTTGCTGCCTTGTTTAGCCAAAGCGGCCGGTTATATAATCTTCGGTTCGTTTGTCATGCGGCCGGGTGAAAATCTGACTGGTGTCGCCATATTCTACCATCAAACCAGCGCGGTCTTCATCCATAGTGAAAAAAGCAGTATAGTCGGAAGCGCGGGCTGCCTGTTGCATGTTGTGGGTGACGATGATAATGGTGTACTTGACGGATAATTCGCGCATCAAATCTTCAATCTTAAGCGTCGCGATCGGGTCCAGTGCTGAGCAAGGTTCATCCATTAGGATGATTTCAGGCTTGACAGCCAGCGCCCGGGCGATGCACAAGCGCTGCTGTTGGCCGCCGGATAGAGCGAGTGCGCTTTTCTTAAGATCATTCTTGACCTCATCCCACAGAGCGGCTGATTGCAAAGTGCTTTCCACCAGGTCATCCATGTTTCCCTTATACCCGTTAATGCGCGCTCCCCAGGCGATGTTTTCATAAATGCTCTTCGGGAATGGGTTGGGTTTTTGAAAGACCATGCCGATCATCTGACGTACCTGCACAGGATCTACGTCAGGAGCATAAATATCCTGTCCGTGATAAAGGATTCTGCCATCGATATGGGTACCATGTATAAAGTCATTCATGCGGTTGAAAGCCCGCAGAACGGTACTTTTGCCACAACCAGACGGGCCAATGATGGCGGTAATTTTGTACCGCTCGATGTTAAGCAGGACATTTTTGACAGCCCGGAATGAACTGTAATAGATCGATAAATCTTGCGCCTGAATGATAATGTTGTTTTCTGCGTTTGTCTGAGAGGTCATGCGTGCCGCCTGCTGAATCGGTTGCGGAGCAGAATTGCCGTTGCATTGAGAGATAACAATGTAATCATGAGGATCAGGATGGCTGCCGCCGCGATATTGCGGTAAACCTCCTGTGGCCGGGTAGTCCAATTATAAATCTGAATGGGCAAAGCGGTGAATTTTGAGAACGGTCCAGTTGGATCGCTGGTGATAAAGGTTGCCGCACCCACGATGATGAGCGGAGCAGTTTCTCCGATGGCACGGGATATTGCCAAAATCGTGCCGGTCAGGATGCCTGGCAGAGCATAGGGTAAAACATGGTTCCAAATAGTCTGCCATTTGGTACCGCCCAGGCCGTAACTGGCCTGCCGCAACGAATTGGGGACAGCGCGGATGGCCTCCTGCGAGTTGATGATCAGGACTGGCAGGATCAGCAGCGCCATCGTCAGACCGGCGGATAGAATGGTGCGGCCGTTTCCATCTTCATTGCCAAAGAACGCCCCGCTGGTCAACGGCGCCAATGTTCGTACAAAAATCGCAAGCCCGATAATGCCATATACAATGGACGGTACGCCTGCCAGGTTATCGATATTGGTTTGAATAATGCGGTTATACCATTTTGTCTTATCCGCATATTCTTCCAGGTAAATCGCAGACCCGACCCCGACCGGGAAAGCAACCACGATAGTGATCAGGATCAGGTAAAGCGATCCCAGCAGTGCTGTTCGAACGCCGGCCTGCAGTGGATTCCCCGAAAGCGGATCAATGAGAAAGCTGCCACTAATCCACGCGCGAAATTCAAGTTTGGCTTGTGGATATTTGTCAGCCACTTCTGCCCTGATGCGGGGGTTATCGAATATCCATTGGCTCATGGAGTAACTGGCAAGCGCGCGCGGTTCAACCACGTTCTCATAAACTAAATTCAAAAGGTCTTCGTGGCTGCGCGTGGTCAAAGTATTCGCCCGGTCAAGGGTTCGAAACCGGTTCTTGCTCAGGTTGGTTTCGAGTAAATTGACGAGTTCTGCATTGGATAATTCAACCAAAGGCTTATTGGCAAGCGTTGCCGGATCTACCTTGTATTCGATAACCACATAGCTGAAGCTCTTATCAAGCACGGTCAGTAACAATGCAACCAGCGCGATCAGGCCGATGACTGTTGAACTGAGAAAAAAAACCTGCCAGATTTTACCCGTGCGGTGCCGCTGGGACAATATTGCCTTGCGTTGGCTGCTTTCAAAGGCATCGCCATATGGATTCGAATTCATTCGTATACCTCGCGATATTTGGCAACCAGGCGCCGGCTAATAATATTTAATATAAGCGTGATTGAAAACAGTAGCAGGCCAATAGCAAAGATACTGTTGTAGTCAGGGGTATCATAAGCCAGGTCGCCGCCGCTGATGCGGGCAATGTAACCGGTCATGGTCTCAGCACCTTTCAATGGGTTGAAGGTGAAAGCCGGACCTGAGCCTGCGGCGACGGCAACAATCATGGTTTCGCCGATGGCGCGTGAAATTCCAATAATGAAAGCGGCAATGATGCCGGAGAGCGCAGCTGGAACAATGATCTTGATAGCCGTTTCGAACCTTGTTGCGCCTAAGCCATAAGCAGCCTCCCGCAATGAACGGGGAACAGCGCTGAGGGCATCTTCACTCATCGAACTTACCAGCGGCAGGATCATGATGCCCATCACCAGGCCAGCAGATAGGGTATTGTAGATTTGTACGTTGTTTTCCCCAAGAATTCCGCGCAATAGGGGCGTCATAAAATTTAAGGCAAAATAACCGTAGACCACAGTGGGTACGCCGGCCAGGATCTCAAGAATGGGTTTAAGAATGCTGCGGGCTCTGGCTGACGCGTATTCGCTTAGGTAAATCGCAGCTGCCAGCCCTAATGGAAGGGCAATCAGCATGGCGAAGGTGGTGGTCATTAAGGTCGAATTTACCAACGGTAAAACACCAAATTTGCCGATCGATGGCTGCCAGGTGGTGGTGGTAAAAAAGCTGAATATATTTACTTCAGGGCTGCTAAAGAATAACAGAGACTCTTTCCCCAATTCAAAGACAATCCCCAATGTGGTCAATATGGATATGGCTCCACTCAGGAAAAGGAAAATCTGGATAATTTTTTCGCCAACCCTGGGCTTTTTTTTGAGAAGGGGCAGAATGACCGGGGTAAGTTTGTCGGTCTTCATTCTTTGTGATATTTCCATACTTGCCATTGAAAATCCTACGCAGTTTGAGCGTGATCAAGGCTGGCCTTCTGTGAGAAAGCCAGCCTTTTCCAGTTTGATCGATTGAGATCTTATTTCATCGTGTCAAGCCAGGTTTGCTTGGCTGTGTTTAGGGCATCTTCGCTGGCGGGGAAGTAGCCCACATCGGTGATGACGTCATCGACGTTTGTGAGGAAGTAGTTGATGTAGGCAGCCACCTGTGGTTTTGCTTTCATGATGCTGGCATCTGAGTAGATGAACAGGGGGCGTGATAGCGGGTAGGTACCGCTTTCTGCAGTGTCAAAGTCAGGGGTTACATCGCCAATCGAGAGAGCGGTCAGCTTGTCGCTTTGTTCGTTGTAGTATGCGAAACCAAAGTAACCGATGGCATAAGGGCTGCCTTCCACACCCTGAACCAGAACATTGTCATCCTCAGAAGTCTGCAGGTTTTTGGCTTCCAGGGCCAATTTCTTGGCGTCGTCCAGCTTTTCGAGCTTAAGCGGCTTTTGGATGGCAAATTCATTGAAGAAGTCAAAGGTGCCGGAGTCTGTGCCGGGGGTAAAGCGTAGGATGGGCTCCGCCGGCCAGGAGGGGTCGACATCCGACCATTTCTCAGCAGTGGTGAAGATGGCTGCCAATTGTTCCAGGGTTACATTGGTCAGGAAGGTATTGCTCTTGCTAACGACCACCGCAATGGCATCGGTGCCGACGCGGAACTCGAGCGGTGTTCGGGCAGGATTGAGCGCAGCGCAATTATCCTTTTCGCTGCCTTTAATGGCACGGCTTGCATTGGCAACATCGGTCTCGCCGGTCTTGCAGAAGCGTTCGAAGCCGCCTCCGGTGCCCACGCTGGCCAGGTTCACATTACCGCCAAAGCCATCTTTTTTGAAATTATCAGCGATTACTTCGGCGAGAGGATAGACGGTTGAAGAACCTGCGGCATTGATATCGCCGCTGACGGTCGAGGGATCAACCTCGGGCAGTTGAATTGCCGTGCTTGCTGCCGGTGCAGTGGTAGCTTCCGGAGCTTTTGTGGCTTCAACAGGTGCGGATGTTGGATTTGACGCCGCAGTGGTTGGTGCTACCGTTGCTGCCGGGCTCAGGGTGGCGGCAGTTGAACAGGCCGCTAACAACAAACTTAGTACTGTCACTACGATAAACAACGAAAATGAACGACGCATTTCTATTTTCTCCTCAATTTTGAGTTATTCTCTTCTACTTTCTCAATATAACCAGTCAGAGTTAATGGGAGAGAAAGGATTTGTTAACAGTTGGTGAACAGCAAGATAATATTTGATTGATAAAAAAAGAGCATGAAACTGAAAGGTTTCATGCTCTTAGGTAAGAAAAGACTGATTATTGGGAAATTGGAATGGAAATGTAGAACGTACTGCCTTTGCCCGGTTCAGATTCGGCCCAGATGCGGCCACCGTGTGATTCCACCAGGTGCCGGGCAATCGAAAGCCCGAGGCCGGTACCTCCCCCAGATCTGGCACGATCAGCTTTATAAAAGCGCTCAAAAATGCGTTGCAAGTCTTCTTCGGCAATGCCAACGCCTGTGTCCGAAATGGCAAAAATCACATCGTTTTCTTGTAGCCAGCCGCGAATTTGGATGGAACCGCCCGGTTTGGTGAATTTAATGGCATTGTGGATCAGGTTGACCAGCACCTGTTCCATCCGGCCGGCATCAACGTTTACCTGGGGAAGATCCTCTGGACAATCCACGCTAAGGGTCAGCCCGGAGCGCTCGGCCTGGATGCGCATTCTCTCCGCCGCGGGTTGTATCAATTCCCTGGGCGAGATTAAGGCACGTTCCAATGGAACCCGGCCGGATTCAATTTTGGACAGTTCCAATAATTCCTGTACCAATTGAGCTAAATTGTCGATTTCCACGGACATGCGGCCCAGAAATCGCTTCGCCGCAGGCGGGTCGTCGAGTGCACTCTCCTGGACGGTTTCGGTGAGCGCCTTTAACGAAGCCAGCGGCGTGCGTAATTCATGCGAAACGTTACTGATAAAATCGCGGCGCACCGTTTCAAGCCGGCGCATGCGGGTGTAGTCCTGCAGAACCAATAAGGTCCGGTCGGCATCGTCGTTTTCAAGCGGCGTGGTGATGGCCTGCAAAACCAAACGGTTGGGAGTTTCCAGTGCCACCATTTGCTGCTCGCCAGTCGCACGGGTTTTTTGCCACAATTCGACCACCACGTGGTGTCGAATTACCTCTGCAAGTGATTTTCCAAGTGATTCACTGGCGCTTATTCCGAATATGCGTTCGGCTGCCGGGTTAATCAATTCAACCAGTCCGTCCGAATCAATGATCAGGATGGCATCCGTCATGGTTGATAAGACCGCCGACAATTTACTGCGTTCTGTACTTAATTCTTTTATTTGGGCGCTGATTTGACTGCCCATGCGGTTGAACGCGTTTGAAAGGCGGCCGATTTCGTCAAGGCGTCGTCCCGGGATCGATTCAACATACTTTCCAGATTCCAGACGAGTCACTGCCTCGGTCAATGAGCGCAGTGGTTGAATGGTCTGATAGGTGATACCGAATGCAAGCAATACCACCAGCAAGGCGGTTACCCCAGCAGTCGCAAAAATGATCCTTCGAAATGCGTTGGTACGGTTTTCGATGGAAGAGAGGGAGACTGCCATGCGGGCAACACCAATTACTTTTCCGTCTTGGTGAATTGGCGTAGCTGTATATAGTTCGCGGGAGTGCAAAGTGTCGCTGTAACGAATCCGGCTAGTTTCCTGATCGGACAATGCCCCTTGTATCTCAGGACGGTTAAGGTGATTTTCAAGAATCGAGGGATCTCGTTCAGAATCCGCAATGACGGTTCCATCCGGCTTTATCACGGTCAGGCGCGATCCCAATAGTACCGAGGTTTGCGAATTCAGGTCAGAAAGACCAGGAAAAGGGTCGCCGCGGGATAGAATTGGTGCGAGCTGATTGGCGTAAAGCCGGGTGGACGCCAGTTGGTTGGCAGTGAGCTGGTCAATGTATGTGTTTTCCATGAAATCTGAGAGGAATCCTCCCAGTGCGGCCAGAATTACGATGACCAGGATCAAATATGGTACGGCAATCCGATATACAAATGAATCGCGCATGGCTACCCCTCGAACCGATAACCAACTCCCCGCACGGTGATGAGCCGTACCGGGTTGGATGGATTTTCTTCAATTTTTTCCCGCAACCATCGAATATGCACATCCACTGTACGGCTGTCACCAGTAAAATTCCAGCCCCAGACATTTTCAAGGATGTGATCACGAGAAAGAACAATGCCCTTATGTTGGGCAAGATAGACCAATAATTCATATTCTTTGGGTTTGAGCGCGAGCGGTAGATCATTGAGGCGCACTTCGTGCTTTGACAGGTTGATGGCTAGCGGTCCAAATTGCAGCATTGTGGCGGGAGATGGCGTTTCTGCCGTTTGAGAAGAGGCAGTGAATTCCTCGCGGATGATTCGAACCCGGCGAAGAAGCGCTTTAACCCTTGCCATCAGTTCACGCATGCTAAAGGGTTTGGTTAAATAGTCATCCGCCCCGACCTCCAAACCCACAACCCGGTCGATCTCATCATCGCGTGCTGTAAGCATCAACACAGGCATGGACATGTCTTTACGAATTTCGCGGCAAACCTCGAACCCATCCATGCCGGGCAGCATCAAATCCAAAACGATTAGATCTGGACGAATGCTGCGCGCGAGGGAAAGCGCATTTGGCCCATCGCTGGCCGTTTCCACTTCATAACCCTGTTTCCTGAGGTTGTATTCCAGCGTCTCAAGCAGAGAAATTTCATCATCCACAACCAGAATTTTATCCGCCATGTATCCTCCCCATTTCCTCGAGCAGTAAAACAAGTTTTCCGGCCATGGCATTGCGATTGAATTTATCCTCGATACAACGCCGACCTGCCTCACCGATTTCGGAACTGCGCTTGCGGTCTGCAGCCAGGTCTCTGACTGCCTTTGCCAAGGCGTGAGCATCGCCTGGCGGGACGACAATTCCGGCGCCAGCTTCTTCAACAACATCACGGATCACGCCATCAATTGCCAACACCACCGGCCGGCTGGCGGCCATATAGTCAAAGACCTTATTGGGATAGGTGGTTTTGTATAAATCAAGCGGTTTCAAAATTGCAATGCAAGCATCCGAAGCTGCCAGCACCTCAGCCATGCGGCTTTTGGGCACGGGTGGTACAAACACGAGGTTCTCCAAATGCCGGGCTGCAGCTTGAGCCTGCAATGGTTTCTTTTCTTTCCCATCGCCTACCAGCACAAATTTGATTGCTTGCTGGTCTATTAATTCCTCTGCAGCGTCCAACACCACCCCCAGGTCATTGGAAAGTCCATGAGCGCCCGCATACATGGCCACAAAATGGTTATTCAGATTGTGCTCTTTTCGGAATTGATCGCCCCGGCCCTGCGGATCGAACATGGCAGGATCAGCCCCGTTAGGGATTAATTCAACCCACCGTGCACCGCGAGCGGTGACATGGTCGATAAAACCGGGCGAATTGACCATGACCCGGTCTGCGTGCCGGTATAGGAAACGTTCCAGCCCTTGCGATAAACGAATCAGAATCGGGTTTCGCAGCACGCCCATCCCGATTGCAAAAGCAGGCCAGAGATCGCGTACTTCAAATAAAAATGGTTTCCGTTTCAGGCGGGCCAGCATCCAGGCGGTTAATCCCTGAAAAATGGGGGGTGATGTACCCCACACCAGGCTCACATTGGCAACGCCAAGACCGACGACAAAGGAAGACACCATAAAACTCAGAAAGCTCAGCACCCGGTGGAAGAAGCTGCGGTGCAAGGCGGGGTAGGTGTACGTTCGCAGAATTGTGATGCCTGGCTCTGGATGATCTTTATCCACCCAACGGATTCGGTCCAATCGCGTTTTTCCAGTCAAGTAACTTATCGGGCTGGAAATGATGGTAACCTGATGGCCTTTTTGCACCAGCAAGCGTGCCATTTCTATATGGCGAGTGCCGCCAGCTTCATCCAGCGCAGCAAAGGCTTGATGGATCAGCAGAATATGCATATTAACATTTTATCTTAAAAGATACTGAAAACCCGGTATGCTCAGCCAGGCAATTGCCAGCGGGAGGTAATTTCAAGCGGCAAAGCGCTTTGCCAGGTGACGGACAACGACAAAGCTGGTAGCCGGACACCATAGGTGGGTGAAACCCAGCCTGAAATCGCTGGAGAAGCGCCGGAGCCGTAGAGGCGTTCGCCGGCCCGGTCCAATGTCAGAATTCCAGTTGTTGGGCAATTGATTGTCAGGCGAATAAGGCCGGCCGCCGGATAGCGGAGTTCCAGGGCATTCCCATCCAGGGACCAGGGCAAATCAGTTATCAGCCAGTGTAAACGGATAATATGAAGGCGAAATTTGTGGTTGCTGGCAGTCATTTTATCCAGTATCTGCCATTCTTTTCCGGAAGGATTGGACAAACGCCTTTCATGTCCAACGCCTATGCGGCGGTAACCGTTACGCCTGGCCGCAATTTCACCGCCGGCAGCATCCCGCTTTAGCAATTCAGCCTGGTCCCAATCCAACCACAAAAACCGCCCCGCCCGCGTCATTGGTTCGATATCATCGACCTGAACTGTGTTGTGAACGGCAACACTGGCCAGGGCATTTTCCCAGGGAGCCGGTTCATTGTATGCGTATGTACCCGCGTCCAGGGCCAAGGCTTTGCCTTGATACCATAAATCCACATGCAATTGGTCGGCATGCGCCGGGCGGGAATGAAAAGTAGTCGCCCGTAAAACTGCCCATGAATCCGGGTTTGCGAGCTTTAACACAGCAGGCGAATCGTGTATTTTGGGAATAGCCAAATCCCGGGACGGCGGCTGGTAACCAAGCCACAAACAGGTTTCATCCCAGGGACCCGCCGGATATGGATCCATGTCTAGGAAAATACGTCCTGCAGCCTGAAGGGTCGGACGATAATCTCCATAGTCTGCCACAGACAGCGGAAGAATGTTGGCGCCATCGTTGTGCCCGTAGTTGGGAACTGCTCCGTTGTTCAAATCGGTTTGAACCAGCAGGTAACGAACTGCCGCCCTCAGCCGTGTGAGCGTCGGCACTGTAAATATCTGTTGCGCTGTTTGTCTCCCTTGATACAGCCCGTAGATCCATAATGCGCAACGCAGCAGCACGCGGTGATAATTATTGGAATATTGCGCATAACTTCCATCCAACGCCACCTGTTTGAGGATACCGCGGTTAAAGTTAGCCTGTCCAAGTGCAATCCATCGTCGCGCAGCTGGATCCCCATGCAACAGAATGGAAGCTGTCCATAGCCCGGCTGCTTCGGTGAGCAGATGGTTATTGTTTTGGGCACGCGAATAATTAAGCGTCGCCGGTATGCGGTCAGCGTGCGCGCGGACAAAACCGCGCAATAGTTCCATCCGTAGCGGCGTGGAGTGGGGTGATTCTCGAAAGACGCCAGCCGCAAAGGCCACAGCCATCAACCGGATGGCTACTTCCTGGGCTGAGGCCCAATTTGGTCCGCCATTAGCCGGGTTAAAGGCAATAAACTCTTCCAGCTTCTCCCAGAAGAACTGAGCGTATTTCTCATTGTCAAAACACGTGTAAGCCCGCGCCAGGAGAAATACCCAACCGAAGCGCGCTGGTTCCCAGAACCATTTGATATCCTGTTGAAGCGATTCGATGGTGGCAATGGTCCAATGCTCCGGCGGAATCGCCGCAGGCCGCAGTAGTATGGGTTTTAGCGGCCCGCCGAAGCAGCGAAACTGACCGCGAAGAATTTCCTCCGCCTCGATTCGCAATTCCTTTTCATTTTCCCCAATGACTTTTGACAAAGCTTGCCGGTCAGGAATTTGCCAGGGGAAGGTTAAAGGAATGCCGTCTTCCGGTTGGATGGCGTGAATGGGGGTCTGGCGGGTGATTTGTCCGGATTTCAATCCGAATTGATACAAACCATACAGGCTGGAGTGTTCCAACCCGAGTTGAAAAAATGACTTTACCTGGTTTTGCCAGCCAGTTTTTTTGCTCATCAGGTTTTCAATGATTGTCTGGGTTATTGTATTGCGTTGTCCAGGAAGGATCCGAGGGCCTGCATGCCTTGCTGTAATGCCTGGAACGTTCTTTCTTCTTCACCGTCAATTTCAAGACTGTGATCAGCTCCGTTTATGACCAGGGCAACAGCCCTTTGATTGGATTTCAGGATCAGTTCCAATTTATCCGGTTCAAAGGTGCTGTCAGCACCGCCGCACAGGAGGAAAGAAGGCCCTTTGCAGGAAAGGGCTGCTTCCATCACAATCCTTTCGCGGAAAAGCGGGGTGAGCCACGCAACGCAAGTCGGCAGGCGGGATTCCGCTGTTGATAGTACTGCAGCAACACTGATGGATCCGATCGATTTGCCGACCAGCACGATTCCGGCATAGCTGTTTTGCGCCAATCCGGCATCCAGACCCGCCAGCATTTCGCTTCGCAGCCAATTGATCCGGCTTTCTGCATCCAGCGCTTGAAACTCCTCCGATCGGGTTGCTGGCATCAGCTGCAGCACATCCACCCCGCGGTTTACGAGGAGCATTTTGCTGTAGTAAAGCAGGGGCATATCAGCAGTGTAACCCAGGCCGGGAAGAACTAGCGCCAACCAATGCTTTGAATGATCAGCAGGAAAGAATAAGTTGGACAACGGCCGGCTGTTTACACTGGCTATGGATAGCTGTGAAGGTTGGTTCACTGCTCACTCTCCTGGGTTACGCGCCAATAAGGTTTGTGTGTTGCCCGTTCGCAAAGCCTCGACAGCAGCAAAGGAAGCACGCGTCACGGCGATGAGATCGCTGTAGGGTATCGGCGGTGCTTTCATGCTACGTACTGTTGTAAGAAAACTTTCCCAACAGGCCCGGTGACCTTTGTCCTGGCTGAGGCGCGATTGCATCAATGTGCGGTGCCCATCATGAACCAGCGTAAGGGTACGGAAATCATCCAAAACGGCCACGCGGCCGCTGCTGAAAACTTCAATGCGCTCTTTGGTGAAGGCTTTATCGCCGTTAGCCAGATAGGTAAGCGTACCGAGTGATCCATCCGGAAAGGTGAATGTCACTTGGACGTTGTCTTCATGATATCGGCCGCCATCCGGCAGACCCGCTGCCTGCACGGTTACTGGCGACTGCCCGACCAGCCAGGTGAGGTAATCGATGAAATGGCAGCCCTCACCGATAATGCGTCCGCCGCCCTGCTGCGGGTCGTGCAGCCAGTGTGAAGCGGGTAAAAAGCCGGCATTTACACGGTAATGAACAGCCATGGGTTCGCTGCGGTTTTGCAGGAAATGCTGCAATTCGCGGCTGAATGGCGCAAACCGGCGATTGAATCCAACCGTCAAGCGCGGCGATTGATCGTTCAAACCGGCCAGCACGGTCTCGATCTCATCCAGTTCAGCAGGTGAAATGGCAAGCGGTTTTTCACAAAAAACATGTTTGCCTTTATCCAGAGCGGCCAGCACCTGACGGGCATGGTGCTGGTGGCGCGTGAGAATGGCAATCACCTGAATATTCGGGTCATTCAATAGTTCATCTTCGGAGCTGGAGGCGAACTGAAAACCATACCGTTGGGCTGCGTGCCTGGCGCTGACGCCAGATGCCGTGGCAACACTGATTTTTTGTACGCCTCCCACCTTTTGGACATTGGGAAGAAAAACTGCAGTGGCGTAGTTGCCTGCGCCCAGAATTCCAAGGCCAGGGTCGCCCTTCAATGGTTGTGCGGCTGAAAGGGCGTGAGGCAGTTCAACCTTGCTGGCAGGCGCTGGAGCTGTCTGTGGATAGGTTAACAGGACACCCAGGAAGGGCTCTGTTTGTTTTCCGGTAATTAATTCGTAGGCTTCTGCGGCTTGATCGATTTCAAAGCGGTGGCTAATGAGCGGATGGACGTCCAACCGGCCTGACGCTAATAACTCCACAAAGGCAGCCAGGTTTCGGCCTTCGGACCAGCGCACGTAGCCATATGGATAGTCAATCCCTTGTTCTTCATAAGCTGAATCATACCGTCCCGGCCCGTAAGACCGCGAAATTTGCAGGTGCAATTCTTTTTCATAATAGAGCTTGCGCGGAATATCCAGGCCAACTGCACCAACCGCAACCACCTGGCCGCGGTCGCGTGCCAGTGTCCCTGCTAACTCAATTGGGTCGTTGGATTTGGTATCCGCGCAAATCAAAACGGAATCAAAACCATGTCCATCCGTGAATGCTCTGCCGCTTTCTTCACCCTCCGGGCGGCATACAGCTGCATCAGCGCACATCTGGCTGGCCAACGCCACCCGCTTCGCATCAAGATCGACGCCAAACACACGGCAGCCGGCTGCTTTGGCAATGCCCACGGTTAACAGACCGAGCAATCCCAAACCGATCACAGCCACTTGATCACCCAATTGAGGTTGTGCCAGGCGAAACCCTTGCAGAGCGATGGCTCCCAGGGTCGTGAAAGCAGCAGATTCGAAATCAACGTTATCAGGAATCAGGGTGAGAAGGTTTTTTGGGATGACATTGTATTCAGCATGAACTGCGTGCCCGCCGCCTGCACAGGCGACCCGGTCGTTCACGCGGAAATCGGAAATGCCTTCGCCGACTGCGATTACGGTTCCGGCCGTGGAATAACCCAAGACCATCGGTTGATCCAGGCGGTTGAAGGCAGATTCTAGCGTTGTGACGATACCCTCCCGCCGGGCCTTGTCCACTACCTGGCGAACCAGGTCGGGCCGGCTTTGTGCTTTGCCGATCAGGCTCTTCCCGGCAAATTCAACCACCATTCGTTCCGTTCCAGCCGAGACCAGCGAGGTTGCCACCCGAACGAGGACTGTGCCTCGCCCCGGCTGAGGTACTGGAACCTCAACGACTTGTGTTTTACCATCGCGCATATTTTGAAGCAATTGTTTCATGCTTTGATTTATCCTGATACGAGTGTTGAAAGCGGACCGTGTTACCGCCATCTGGATAAATTATAAGCCAGGTCTGGGTCAAGAGGACTATAATAGGCCACATCCATCCCTTGAGGGTTAATATGAGCGATCTTCGCGTTGAAAAGATGGCACGCATCCTGGTGGATTACTCCACCGCGGTAAGACCAGGCGAGCGGGTAATGATCGAAGCGACCACAGCGGCAGAGCCGCTGGTGCGCGCGGTCTATCGGCGTGTTTTAGAGCAGGGCGGAAACCCGCACATCCTGATGAGCCTCACCGATCAGGAGGAAATCTTCTTTCAAGCGGCTGACAATGATCAATTGGATTTTGTCCCGGTGTTTCATAAACTGGCGGCGGATACTTTCGATGTTCGCATTCGCATCTACTCCGAGACCAATACCCGTTTATTATCGCACGTCGACCCCGTCCGCCAGCAACGGCGGCAAAAAGCCGTGGCGCAAATTCAGGCGGCTGTTTTTCAACGCGCGGCAGAAGGAAAATTGCGCTGGATCAGCACGCAATTCCCGACACAGGCTTATGCCATGGAAGCGGATATGGGCTGGCATGAATATCAGGATTTTGTCTTTCGAGCATGCCATGCCGACGAGGATACGCCAGATCCGGTGGCGCACTGGCAGGGCATCGAGCGTCAACAGGCAGCCATCATTTCCCGCATTCAAGGCCATGAACAAGTGACTGTCAATGGTCCGAATGCTGACCTGACACTATCCATCAAAGGCCGCCGCTTTCTGAATTCCTGCGGCATTCACAATCTGCCGGACGGCGAAATTTATACCGGTCCCGTGGAGGATTCAGTCAACGGATGGGTACGTTTTACCTACCCGGCCATTTATGGCGGCCGGTCGGTGGAAGGGGTAGAACTGGTCTTCGAACAAGGTAAGGTGGTCAAGGCCAGCGCAGCCAAGAACCAGGTATTCCTGGAGCAAATGTTGAATAGCGATACTGGCTCGCGCTACCTGGGCGAATTTGCAATCGGTACAAATTTCCAAATCGACCGTTTCACCCGCAATATCCTTTATGATGAGAAAATCGGTGGCACATTTCACATGGCCTTGGGCGCCAGTTATCCCGAAACAGGCGGACTGAATCGCAGCGCGATCCACTGGGATATGATTTGCGACCTGCGCCAACAGGCTGAGATTCGCGTGGACGGCGAATTGTTCTATCAAAACGGCCAGTTTGTCGGTTAAAAATACCTGACGGATTGAAAAACCGCGGAGAAATTATTCTCCGCGGTTTTTGTTATGGCAGGATAACCTAACGGGCGAATTCGACTGCGCGTGTTTCGCGAATGACTGTAACTTTTATCTGTCCGGGATATTGCATGGTTTCTTCGATCTTTTTGGCAACATCTCTTGCCAGACGGGTGGAAGAAAGATCGTCGATATCGTCCGGGCGGACAATGATGCGCACTTCGCGTCCAGCCTGAATTGCGTAGCTTTGCTGAACGCCTTTGAAAGAATTGGCTATTTCTTCCAGGCTGCGCAGCCGTTTAATGTACTGTTCCAAATCTTCGCGGCGGGCGCCAGGCCGGGCGCCGGAAATGGCATCGGCGGCTTCGGCGATGATCGCTTCAACTGTTTCCTGTTCCACTTCGTGGTGGTGGGCTGCGATGGCATTGACAACCTTCGGATGGACGCCGTACCGTTTGGCGAATTCGGCGCCAATCATGGCATGTGTACCTTCGGTGTTGTGATCCATGGCCTTCCCCAGGTCGTGAAGCAACCCAGCGGCTTTGGATAATTCAACATTAGCACCCAGCTCGGCAGCAATAACCGCTGAAAGTTTGGCCACTTCCACGGCGTGCGCCAATTGGTTTTGGCCGTAGGAGGTGCGGTAGCGCAAACGGCCGAGCATTTTCATAACTTCGGGATGCAGGCCAGCCACGCCAGCATCGAAGGCAGCCTGTTCGCCCGCTTCAACAACAGAACGATCGACTTCCTTTTGTTCCTCGTTCAGGATTTTCTCGATGTGCGCCGGATGAATGCGGCCATCCTGGATCAATCGGTCGAGTGAACGGCGGGCCACTTCGCGTCGGATGGGGTCAAAGCAGGAAATGGTGACCGCTTCAGGTGTGTCATCGACAATCACGTCCACGCCAGCCGCCTGTTCGAATGCGCGGATGTTGCGGCCATTCCGGCCAACGATGCGTCCTTTCATCTCCTCATTCGGCAGGATAACAACTGAAGTGGTCACGCTGGAGACATGGTCGGATGCAACCCGTTGGATGGCTTCGGCAATTAGTTCGCGGGCCCGTTTGTCACCTTCCGCGCGGGCTTCCGCCTCAATCTGGCGAATAATGCGAGCCATATCCGATCGGGCTTCCTTCTCAGCACCGGCCAGCAATTCAGCCCGGGCTTCTTCGGTGGTCATTTGAGCAACGCGTTGAAGTTCCAGGGTTTGCTCTGAAGCCATTTTTTCGACGTCATTTGCCCGTTTATCCAGAGCACTTTGGCGTTTATTCAGCGTTTGTTCTTTCAGTTCAACCCGGTCAGAGCGGGCATCCATTTCAGTGCGTCTTTTCTGCAACCGCTCTTCTTCATGAGAAAGTTCGGTACGGCGGCGAACCGTTTCAGATTCTGCATCCTGCAAGATTTTTAGAGCTTTATCCTTGGCTTCGATCTCGATCATGCGAGCTTTTTCGTTCGCCAGGTTGAGCGAATTATCGGCGCGTGCCTGCAATTCGCGGCGGAACCGGTCATTCAGTGCACGGGTGGCGAAATAAATGACCACTGCCAGCACAAGAATGTCGGCTAAAATTATAATGATCCACAGCCAGCTATCCATAGTTGTCCAATTCCTCTTCATTCAGAGTCTGGTTTTCACTCTGGTTGCCATGAATTTCATTCCAAATCTTTCTTACCTGAGGGGTTATCGTTCCGTAAGAAAAACCGCGTCTTCCTAAAAAGGCTGTTAATCTCGTGCGAAACGTATCCCATTCGGCTTGCGATAAGCGGTTTGCATAACGCAAGCCTGCCCGGTAAGCAAGATCGGATTCATCATCTGTCCCGGCCAGAGTTTCTTGAATGATTTCACCTGAAATGCCCTTCCGATGAAGTTCTGCCGTGAGTGCGTGGCGGCCGCGCGGTTTAGAAGCATTCCGGCTTTCGACCCAACCACGGGCAAAATTGCGATCGGATACCAATCCTGCTTCGCGCAGTCGTTCCAGAATGGCCTCGGATATTTCTTCGGAAAATCCGTCTTTGTTCAGCTTACGGCGAATTTCATCTTCGCTGCGAGGACGGTAGCTGAGGAAATGGATAGCCTTCTGGTAAGCCACTTCATTGGCGTCTTGTGACTGGAGGGCATGGATCTTATCATCGTTGATTGTCTGGCCGACTTGCAGCCAGGCAGCAACGATTCGCGCCAGGCCAAAAGCAAACTCCCCATCCAAATACACGTTAATCCGGTTGGGATTACGCTTTTGTGCCTTGAGCGCCGTAATTCTATGATCCATGCAAGCTCTCAGCCGTGCATCACCCGGTCAGGCAGGGCGGTGAAAGCGCTTTTGAGTTGCTGGGCTGCCGCCTTCGATCACTCAGCAAACTGTGAGAGCAGTTGCTGCAATCCATTCAGGCGGATTATGAAGATTGGGCAGGGGGTTCGCTTAATTCAATCCGCGTAACCAATTTTTCAAACCTTTTACAACGATTCACGGCAGAATTTCTCCCTGGTAAAATTGATGCCGGAGAGTATTTCGAACTGTCATGAATACATCGATGCAAGTGCGTCCACTACCCATTTCAAAAACTTAACTCTCTATTCGAGAGAAAACCCCAACAAATCAAAAGTCAATTTTCTGGCCCAAAATCCTTCTGGGTCTTGAAAGGAAGGTGCGGTTCAGAAAAATCTGAAGGCAATTTCAATGTTATTATACCTGAATTTATATTTTTTGCGTGTATTCTACTGCAACAGACAAAATAATGATTTGAAATACTTCCTAATTGAAAACGAGTTACAAAATGGGAAAAAAGATGATCAACAACGTGTCCTGAAAAAGGTAAAATGAGAAAGAATTGTGAAAAAACGAGCAAAAGAGGATCACCCAATGATTCATGTCACCCGTGATGAAGCATTAGCGTACCACCACTTGAATGGCCGTCCTGGTAAATTGAGTGTTGTACCATCCAAGCCGTTGGAAACTCAGCGGGACCTGGCATTGGCCTATACACCGGGCGTGGCAGCGCCAGTTATCGAGATTGAAAAGGATGCTGAACTCGCATACAGTTACACCAATAAAGGCAACCTTGTCGCGGTGATCTCCAACGGAACAGCCATTCTAGGGTTAGGAAATCGCGGCGCATTGGCTTCGAAGCCAGTCATGGAAGGCAAGGGGGTGCTATTTAAGAAGTTTGCGGATATTGATGTTTATGACATCGAAGTGGCAACTGAAGATCCCGAACGGTTTATCGATGTGGTGGCTGCCATCACCCCAACTTTCGGTGGAATCAACCTTGAAGATATCCGCTCGCCCGAGTGTTTTTCAATCGAATCACGGCTGCAGGAAATGTTGGACATTCCGGTATTTCATGACGACCAACATGGCACCGCGGTCATCCTGGGCGCAGCACTCATCAACGGGTTGGAGGTAACCGGTCGTTGCATTGATGAGATCAAGGTGGTGTTTTCCGGCGCGGGGGCTGCGGCCATTGCCTGTGCCAACCAGCTGGTAAAGCTGGGTGTTCCTTTGGCCAATATTCGCATGTGCGACCTCGCTGGCTTAGTTTATCAGGGGCGCAAGGAATTAATGTTTGCGGAGAAAGCGGTTTTTGCACAGGGAACCCGACCTGCTTCCCTAGAAGAGTCGCTGGAAGGCGCAGATGTGTTTATTGGCTTGTCTGCTGCAAATATTGTTTCACCTGAAATGTTGACCCGCATGCGGTCGGATCCGCTTGTTTTTGCTATGGCCAATCCTGAACCGGAAATTTCCTATGAAATGGCCGTCGCTGCCCGTCCGGATGCCATTGTGGCGACCGGACGATCGGATTATCCCAACCAGATCAATAATGTCCTTGGCTTTCCGTTCATTTTCCGCGGCGCGCTCGACGTTCATGCCCGAAAAATCAACGATTCCATGAAAATCGCTGCTTCCCAGGCATTGTCTCAACTTGCGAAAGAGCCCGTCCCTGCAGATGTGTTGCGTGCCTACGGACTTGACCATCTGGAATTTGGCCGGAATTATCTGGTACCAAAACCGCTTGATAAACGTGTTTGCCAGTGGGAAGCAGGAGCAGTTGCCCGGGCGGCAGTTGCCAGTGGGGTGGCCCGCCGTGAACTCGATTTGGATTGTTACTGCCGCGATCTGGCCGAGGTGGCGCGGAAAAATTAGTATTTATGCTACAATAATAAAATGGAATTTAAGCCGGCCGCATCCCTGCCGACTCAGGCTGGAAATCAGCATCGCCGTCAGCGAATACTGCTGATTTGGCTGCCTTTAGGAATGGCAGTGACATTACTGCTTGGCCTGGCTGTCTGGCTGATATTAACCGCCGGTTCTTTGGGACCTGCTCTCACCAAATGGTCAGATATTTCAACAATTTGGTTGATCCTGCCGTTGTTTTTTGCGGGTCTGATATTCTTTTCTTTATTGTGTGTCCTGATTTATTTAAACCTGGTAATTTATCGCAAATTGCCTGTATTGGATCGAAGGGTGATGGCCGTTTTTCACCTTATCCAAAGCGGCGTTCGCCGTGGAGCCGATAAAACAGTAGACCC
Organism: Longilinea sp.; assembly: GCA_035560795.1. Classification (GTDB taxonomy): domain Bacteria; phylum Chloroflexota; class Anaerolineae; order Anaerolineales; family Anaerolineaceae; genus Longilinea. The sequence goes on along the minus strand of DATMYV010000038.1, from coordinate 49,673 downwards.
AATTTATAGCGTCAAGGGTTGGTCGGCCAGCGTGCAGGCATTACTGAATGGTCTTTTCCGCCGTTGAAATCCACTCAATAACGATCGAGGTTGGCATGGAAAACACGAACTGGAAAAAGAAAACTCTGTTGATGGCAATTGGCGCCGGTGCTTTATTGGGGATTATTGCAGGGATCATACTTGTTCAGCGCGGTGACCAAACCCAGACCCGACCTCAGCTTACAGCCGGCGACGGTGTAAAGGTCGGCCTGGGCGTCTTAGGAGTGCTTCGATTGCTGACGGATTTAATCAATAAATAAACATTTCCGGTTGTTTACAATGACCCCTCGCAATTTACTGTGAGGGGTTTTCTGATCTTTTCCGTCCTGGTCTTGTTTTAACCGAACCCTCCTTACCTCGAGAGCCTGATACCTATGGATAGCGTACCACTCTTACGATATCTCTTATTTGGACAACTGACACGCGATACCATCCTGCCACTGGAAGGAAAACCCAGGGTGGATGTTCCTGGCGGCAGCCTATTTTATGCCGCGGCAGGTCTGGCTTTATGGGGGAATAGCTGCGGGTTGGTCGGGCGCGTGGGAGAGGACTATCCTCAGGAATGGATATCGCTTTTCGATCGTTATGGGTTGGATCGCCGCGGGGTGCGTGTGCTGCCGGAAGCAGTGGATGTACGCGCATTCTTCGCCTATCTGGATGAGAATACCTGTCAACGAGATAACCCGGTTTCCCATTTTGCCCGCCTGGAAGAACCTTTCCCAAAATCGCTGCTGGGTTATGTCAATCCCACCAATTCCCTCGACAGCCGCACGCAACCCGGGAAACTGAGCCTGCGTATGAGCGATATTCCGCAAGATTATCTGGATGCGACTGCTGCCCATCTTTGTCCAATGGATTTCATTTCCCATAACATGGTTCCGCCCGCGTTACGCAATGGACAGGTAAACACCATCACATTGGATCCTGGCGCAGGGTATATGACCCCGATATTCTGGGATGATATCCCGGCGTTGGTCAAAGGGTTGTCAGCTTTTATCTGTTCTGAAGGAAAACTGGCCAATCTCTTTCTTGGCAGAAGCAGTGATCCCTGGGAAATGGCTGAGACCATCGCGAGTTTTGGCTGCGAATTTGTGGTCATCAAACGCGGCGCCCGTGGACAATATCTTTATGATTCTGTCAGCAAAACCGGCTGGATTGTTCCAACATACCCGGCACGCGTTGTCGACCCAACCGGAGCGGGTGATGCTTTCAGCGGAGGATTTCTGGCAACCTTAAGAGAAACATACGACCCTTTGGAAGCAGTTTTACGCGGCGCGGTCACCTCCTCCCTGATCATGGAAGGTTCTGGGCCATTTTATGCATTGGATACGCTTCCCGGTTTACCCAAAGCCCGACTGGAATCGTTACAGGGTATGGTAAGGAGAAGATAGATGGAATCTACCCGCTGGAATGCCCTGGGAAGATATGTCCGGTTTCTTGAATCCAACTCACAAGAGGAGCCGGCGGGTTGCAAATATGCTGATCTACTTCATGAAACCATTGTTACCGATGAAGACCTGAAGGAATTGCTGGATTTAACCTGCCAGATTCAGCAAATTCAATCGCCCACCTTCGATGAAGGCGAACGCGCAACTTTTATGTACGACCAATTTAAGCAATTGGAATTGGCGGATGTTCATCTGGATTCAGTTGGCAATGTTCTGGCACGCCTTCCAGGTGCTGATTCAAATTGCAAGCCAGTTCTTTTAAGCGCACATCTGGATACAGTTTTTTCGCGGCAGGCAAATTTGCCATTAATCCGCGCCGCTGACAGGATCACTGGACCTGGAATTGGGGACAATGCCCTCTCATTGGCAGCATTGATTTCTGTTGTAAAGTGGATGAAACAATCAGGAAGAGCCTTTACCGGTGATGTCTGGCTCGTCGCCAACGTTTGCGAGGAAGGCTTGGGAGATCTGCGTGGAATGCGTGCCCTGGTGGATGAATTCGGCAGTCAGATTGCGGCGTACATTATTTTGGAAGGCATGGGGCTCGGAAACATCTACCATCGCGGGCTCGGGGTGAGCCGTTATCGTATCCATGTGGAAACACCTGGTGGACATTCCTGGAGTAGTTATGGCCAACCATCAGCAATCCATGAGATTGGCCGGATGATTTCGCGGCTGGTCGATTTGTCCATGCCGGGTTCTCCCCGCACCACATTAAACATAGGCGTCATTTCCGGTGGAACAACCGTCAATTCAATCGCCAGTAAAGCCTCATTTGAAATTGATCTTCGATCCACCAGCAGTCAGACACTCAGTTTTATTGAAACCCAGGTTTTTACGCTGGCGAATAACTTCAATCAAGGCGATGTTCATGTCCGTATTGAACCCATCGGAAAACGGGATGCTGGTGAAATTCCAGTAGACTATCCCCTGGTGGAGGCGGCTCGCTGTGTAATTGAAGATCTTGGTATCGTTCCAAAGCTTGAAATCGGCTCAACGGACGCTAATTTACCGCTCAGTCTTGGACTGCCAGCCATTTGCATCGGATTATCCCATGGCGCAAAGGCGCATACGATGGAGGAATATATTTACACCGCGTCGGTACGGGATGGCTTAACCCAGGTTTTGCAACTTCTGCAGGTCGCCTGGGCGATTAATTTGAAAAAGCAATAACTAAAGCTAAAAACGCAATTGGCTTACCCATTTATTAACCTAAGTTATTCCACAATCCGCTTAGAAACCGGAAAGATTTTCGTTGATGAATTCCCTCTTCAGCAGTCGTTTTAGCCAAAAACGCCAGGCCTGACGGGTAATTATTCTTCCAGTTTTCTGTGCCAGTTCTAGGTCACCAGATCCGTAGCTATAAATGCCGCGGTGCAGTTCTTCCAGCAAAATTTGTGCAGGGGAAGCGGCTTCTGGCAAGGTTTCGAGAAGCTGATTGACTTGTTCGGTTGGGGTAAGCGAATGGCTGGCAGGTTTCCCCAAAAGTTTTAAAGCCTTGGGAACACTGCTAAAGGCACGCTCCAAGGGAGTCAGCTTTGCCAGGCGGGCCCGCTCATGAATCCAAGTTGGAGTGGTAAATCCGCGTTGAATCAGGTTGTTTTCTATCACAATGGCAAGCGGCGGGATGGTTAATTTGCCGGTTTGCATGCGCTGCCATAGGAAAAGTCCCAACCCAAGAGGAAGCAACAACAGGAAGATGGCTAGCCAGAGAATGTAACTGCGATTGGCTGGCAGGGTGTCTGGGGGAGTGGCTTCAGCATTGAGTAAATCTTCTGCACGCTGTTCTCCACGTAAATCCTGAAGATTGCCCTCGTCAATGGATTGCAAAGGACCTTCGGCAAGCGACCCTTGTGCCACTGCATTCGGTGACACTTCCCGGCGGACCAGGGCTGTTTGAATAACCGTGGGCTCGAATTCGACCCAGCCAAAATCATTAAAATAGACTTCCGGCCATGCATGAGCGTCTCGACGAAGGATTGTATAAGTGGTTCTGCGGTCATCCACTTCACCCTCAGCAAAACCAACAGCTAATCGGGCAGGAATTCCGATGGAACGCAGCATAATAATTTCTGCCGAGGCATAATAATAGCAAAACCCTTCTTTCGATACGAACAACATGTATTCCATTGGATCCATGTTGGAAGGTCCGGATTGCAGGACGGTTTTATAGGTAATATTCTGGCGCAAGTAATTTGTGATTGCTTCTGTCTTATCGAATGGATTGTCTAATCCGGCAGTTATTTCATCCGCGAGGTTGCGGATCTTTTCCGGGAAATTTGGCGGCAATTGTAAATAATACTGGTTGATCCAATCAGGGTAATTGATCTGGCTTGCTTCCAGATCATTTTTGGTCGGGGCGCTAATGGATGCTTTGATCCGGTAAAACTCGCCAGCATGCAGAGGGGGGACCGCCAATAACGTGGATGTATCCAAGTAGGTCGCGCTAACATTTTCCCCGACTGCCTGGGCGGGACGGCTGATGGTCAGTGGCATGCCTGGGGAGAAAAAATTACGGATGATTGGTGTTTGCAGCGCAAAGGTGAAGGTTGATTCAAAACGTCCTTTCCAGGCCGGAATCGGCAATACTTCTTCGACCGGGGACACATCCTCACGGTCGTTGAAGGAGGATACCCATTGACCGTTCTGGTAGTGATCGTAGGATCGGGCGCGCCAATAATACCTGGAGCCTCCAGGACGCTGATCGGATGCCGTAACGACGAAGACGACCTCGTCGCTGGTGCTGATGCTGGTACCCAGGTTAATGTCATTTTGATAATAATCACCTTCGGAGGGTACTGATCCCGTTAAAGGTGCGACGACGTTGGATAATTTTTCACGCACAGCCTGCAATGATTGCGATAATTCTCTCCGTTCAGGCGTGTTAGGTGAGATTGCTCGAATCCAGTAGGGAATATTCCAGGCAAGAAACACCAAAACAAAACCTGCAACCAGGGCAGCCCGCATCCAATCAAAACTGGTTTCTGTATCAACCGGGATATTGTTGGTTTCCCACCGTTTGCGAAGATTGATGTAATACAGGCGGGAAATTAATAGGATAACCAAAATCGCATAGAAGCTGGTGTAAAGACCGCGGGTTGCACGAGGGGGATCGTAAAATTCAATAACGAATACCGCGATGCTTACCACAGCCAGACCAAACCAGGGACGACTTTCGCGGACTAGATGGAATCCGGCAGTGATGGCGGAAATCCAATACACAGCCATCATGGCTGCCAGGAATAGGAGGGAATCTTCAACTGGAATGTTGTTGGAAAACTGGCTGTAGGTGGTCCAAAGCCGGCCGCCGATGCTTCCCAACCGCTCCAGCCAGAGTATTTTCTCATCCATCATCAGTCCCAACTGCCAGGGAATGACGATCAGGGTGATGATCAGGCTATAGAAGAAAACAAAGCGCGAGGAAAAACGGCTTTTTCCCAGCAAGAATCCAAAAATGACTCCAATGAGGGTGAGTGTAATTACCCGATTGAGATCCTTTGTCCAATCGGTAATTTCCAACCGCAGTGAAGCTGTCCAGAAAGCTGCAAATAATAAAACAATCGCCGGCCAATCCCACCAGCGTTGAATGCTTTGCTTCATGCATTGAGTGTACAATAAACCTTACTCACTCGTCAACTGACCGGAAGGCTAATTTCATGGATGAATTATTGCTGGCCTGGACATCAATAAACCTGTTTTTCCAAACCTTGGGCAATTGGTTGATTGCTCCCATGCGAGCGTTATCCTATTTGGGCCAGCAGGAATTTGTCATGCTGCTTCTACCTGCCATTTACTGGTGCTGGGATTCTTCAGTGGGTTTTCGCCTGGGTGCGATTTTAATGTTAAGCAACGGCTTGAATGCCATCCTCAAATTGGCATTCCACAGTCCAAGGCCTTATTGGGTAAACACTGAGGTAAAAGCTTTGTCTGTAGAGACTTCATTTGGTCTGCCATCGGGGCACGCGCAAAATGCCGCGGCGTTGTGGGGCAGGTTGGCAGTTGCGATCCGGCAAAAATGGGCTGTATGGCTATTTGTAATCATCATCGGGTTGATCGGCCTTTCCAGGGTGTACCTGGGAATGCATTTTCTAAGCGATGTTGTGGCCGGTTGGTTGGTTGGCGGGTTGCTGGTGTTGCTGGTTGTGAGGCTCGAAGGTCTGATCACTGCCTGGTTAGGCAATAAAAGTGTAGCGATGCAGGTTTTATGGGCTGCCATTGCTGCCGGAGTCGTGATTCTAGTGGGTTTACTGACCCGGTTGACGCTTGGCAGCTGGCAAGTGCCCGATATCTGGAAAGCGAATGCCCTTTTACAAAACCCGGACGATCCCATCAATCCTTTGAATTTGGAAGGTTTGTTCACCGTTGCGGGAACCTGGTGGGGAATGGCGGCTGGTTATGCCTGGTTTACCCGCAAATATGGCCGTTTTAATGCCAAAGGTGCCTGGGAAAAACGCGCGTTGCGTTTTGCATTGGGTCTAATTGGATTAATCATTCTTTGGTACGGCCTGGGTCTGATTTTTCCCCAGACGGAAGACATCTTGAGTTATGGTCTTCGCTTTTTCCGTTATGCACTGATTGGCGGTTGGGTGGCTGCAGGTGGGCCGTGGTTGTTCCTGCGGTTGAAACTGGCTGATCAAGCGTGATCTCTTGCTAAAAATAATTAATAATCTATAATCAACTTCAGAAAGGAGATGACACCATGCGTTGGTTAGGAAATTTTATGTTAGGTGCTCTCATCGGGGGAGTGGTCGGAGCTGTTTCAATCCTTCTACTTGCACCAGAATCGGGTTCAGAAACCCGCGGACGGATTACTTCATACGCGCAAAACCTTGAAGATCAGGTGCGGCAGGCAGCGGTTACCCGGCGGCATGAACTGCAGCTTGAGTTGGATTCGCTGCGGCAATCATAAATCACTTTATCTGGGAAGAAAACAACCGCTGGTCATTCAGCGGTTGTTTTTTATAAAATCCTCTCACTTATCAATCTGTATTCGATAAGCACCTGGTTGCCGTGTGAATCGAGTCGTCCCGCTTACCACCAGCATAACCTGGTCGTATGCATCGAAATCGATCGGGATGCGCAAGGTTTCACCAGGAACCCAATTGAGCGTTTCAACCTTCGTCTGACGGCCTTTGTAAATTAGCACCAGGCGGAAAGACTGCGGCAGCCAGTTTTGAATGCGGGCAAACCCTTCAGCCTGCCAGCCACCGTTGTCTGTTTCAAAATCTGTTTGATAATGAATGGCTGAAATGGAAATATCGTCCAGCAGCATACCTTCGCCGTTCACAGCTGCATCGGTCAAATAGACAAACCTCAGCCAGACTGTTTGGCCGGCATAGTTGCTAAGATCAACTGTCTCCTGGATCCAGCCATTGCTCGTTCCGTTATATCCGCAGCCGTAATTTGCCCCGGTCGGGTTGTCTGCGGTGCAAGAAGGCGGGTTTAAAACTGTCCAATTGATGCCGTCTGATGACGCCTGCAAGTAAAGGTAATCGTAATCGCTTTCGATGTCATACCAAGTCCAATAACTCAAATCAACCGGACCGTTTATGCCGCTCAAATCAAAGGAATGAGAAAGCGACATGCGCGATTCATCGCCCTGGTTTGACCAAAAGGCATAATCGCCTGAATGAGCACCTTCCGGCAGAAGGTTTACCTGGCTGGTGCCCTCAAATTGCAGTATCCGTTGGCCGGTGCATTCCAGGTCGATATAGTCCGTGCCGTACTGGTTCACGCTGTCGGTTTGCCAACCGCCCAGACAATCGGCCAGCGAATTTGTCGAGGAGATTTCAAAGGGCATCTGGTATTGGGTGTAGCCAAAGCGGCCGTTGTCGATTTTGGGGTCATTAACAGTGTTGGCAATGGTCCAGTCCGCAAACAGGTCATCGGCGCGGTAAGGTTGGCTGGTGTTCGGGTAAGTGGCATTGAGCGATTCCAATACCTGGTCGATCGATTCCAACCCGTTTAGCGGGCTGGCAACAAGTTGTTGGGTGGCAGCCTTGCCAAAATGTTCCAGAAAATAATTCAAGAACAAGAAGGCCCCGCCGTAATTTCCGGCATTCGAATCAGTTGAATTCGGCCAGGTATCCAACTGAATGGTTGGATCCGACAGAAAGACATAATCGAAACCGCCAACGTCATAACCGTTAAGATAGGCTGCCAGTTCGGAAAATCCTTCGCTCATCCAGGTTTCTTCATTTCGGTCGCGGTACCATTGAATCATATGCTGGAATTCGTGAGCCAAAACGCCGTAGGTAAAATCCTCATCCAGGTAGGCATTATCCGCATTTAGAAAGAAGGTCTCGTGGCCGTTCGAGTAGGAATAAGCCAGGGGATTGACTGAGTCGGCGGAAGAGAACATGCCCGCCAGGTTTTCGCCCATATTGGTCGCATAAATAATGTAAAGATGTTCATCGCCGTCGATGCCGGGCGTCCATTCTGAACCAAAAAATTCACGATTGGTGGGGTAAATTTTATTCTCGAAGGCGTTTCCCAAATTCCGCAGGTCGGCAGCATCGTAAGATAAACCTTCTTCTATCCAAAAGTAAAGGTGCGGGCTTTCGAAGGCCAGTTCGGTCTTGACCTGAGAATACCGGTTGCTGTCGCTGTTTAGAACCCAAAAGGTGCGTTGATCGCCCAAATTAAACTCGCCGGGGAAGTCGACCGTCTCAGGAATCGATGGGATTCCCTTGAATTCCATAGCCTGCTCCCGCAAATCAGATGACGGGATTTGTACTGACTCTAGTATTTTCAGGGTTTCCTGCGCGCCAGGTTCTGGGGTTGAGGTGATGACTGTGGACGGTTCAACCGGACCCACACCAGGGATGTCTTCTGGTAGGGGCGTCGCTGTGTCCGAAGGGAAAATATCTTCGAAAGGCACGGCTTCAGTTGCCTGAGTGGTTGTTCTTGCAATCCCCAAAAATGCCAGCCCGCCCAAAGCAAGCAGAGCAATGCATAGGCACATCGTAATGACCACAACGCCGATAATGGCCGCTATCCATAAACCGCGGGAATTGTTCGTCATTCCATCTCCTGGACTGAAATTGAATTCGGAAAATTATACTGGTTATGACTGAGGTTGAACCTGATTCTTAGTATTTGCTCATCTTTGAATAATTGACGATGAAACAGTGGTTTATGTTCATAAATAAGGATTATCACTTGTTTCCATCGCGACAGTCGTTTCTGGGCCGTGGCCGCTAAGCAGGCGCGTTTGTGCCGGCAAGGTCAGGATTTTCGTTTGAATTGAATTTAGCAGTTGTTGGAAACTGCCGCCCGGCAAATCGGTTCTACCAATCGATCCGCGGAAAATGACATCCCCGCAAAAGACTACATTCTCATCGGGAGCATAAAACACCACGTGTCCTGGCGTGTGGCCAGGAGTGAAGCGCACTTCAAGGTGAGATTCGCCCAGGTTCAGGATCTGCCTATCTTCAAAATAATAGGAAGGTTCAGGACCAGGCTGGATGGTAAACCCGAATTTCCTGGCACCGCCGCTGTCTTGATAAAGCGGTAGATCCAGCCGATGAAGACTGACTGGAATTGATGGAATCTGGGATGAGGCAATCAGTTTCACGCCGGCGGTATGGTCAAAATGGGCATGTGTCAGCCATATATGCAGTAAAGTCCAGCTCCGTTTCTTTACGAAATCCAAGACTTCCTGGCTCCCCAAAGATGGGTCGATGACCGCTGTGTCGCCAGTTTTTTGGTCTGTAACAAGATAAGTATTGTTGGAGAGCGGTCCTAAAACAAAGGTTGAAATTTCAAGACTCACAAAATTTCCTTTTCGGCTGGCAACGGCTTTGGGATCCTGGATATTACAGGCAAGATGCCAAAGTTTGCAATCATTGATAAACCAATTAACCCCAGGGATACGATGTAAACCAGGACAGGACTGTGCTGGTATAAGATGCCTGCCAGAATGGGGGCCAAAATCACTGCGACAGCATTCGCGGTTTCGAGTGTCCCAAACGCGAGCCCCGTTTCAGATGGATGGATCAAAGGACGTGCCAGCGCTAAAACCATCGACCGGCACAAGCGGTAGCCTGAGAGGAATAAATAGCCAACCGCATAGAATGGCAGACCCGTTCCTTGCCAGATCAACACTGCGAACAATCCAACCAACGGTTGACCGATCAGAAAAGCCAGGGGGGCGTTTAGGTGGCCCAGCAAGAACATGGTAAAAACAGTCCCAAGACTGCCAAACGTGCCCACCAGCCCGATTTGCTGAAGATTTAACTGGCGTTCATTCTGTAAGAAGTTAGGCGTCAATGGTTGGGGAAGATACAGCGCAAACATGGTAATAAAAGTCAAGCCGGCGAGAACAATAAAGCGGCTGTTACGGAAGACCGGTTCGGCGGTTATTTTTTCAGCATGAATTTCAACGGGCGGTTTTTTTGCAAAGAGAATGACCGTTGTTGAAAAAACCAAGACGCCTGCCGCAATGGTATAGACTATTTTTAGTCCATATTGGTTTGCGATAATGCCGCCGATGGTTGGACCAATGACAGCCCCTAAATTGTAAGCCGCCGAAACCAGTGTCAGAGCGCGGCCGGCCGACCAGCGGCCCCGCACGGCGGTAATGTAGCTGTTCATGGGCGCAAGTACAAATGAGGTGAGGCCGTAGGCAAGCATGCCTATGATGAAGAGCGGCAATGTATTCGCCAACGCCATAACCCAGGCTGCGGCTGTACCCAGAAACCACGAAGCCCACATGATCGGCCGCGAACCCATTTTGTCGGCCAGGTAACCGGCCGGGATTTGAACAACGGCCATGGCGATGCCCATACCGCCCAGGATGCTGCCAATCAATAATGGATCAGCACCCCATTGCTGCAGGTATATCGTCTGGAAATAAATAAACAAGCCCTCGCCGGCACCCCAAATAAACAGCGATGCGGCGACCAGCGCCAGGTTGCGGTTCATTGGGCTTAACCGATGCGATACAGCTCGCGTGGCAGGCTGCTTAGCGTTTCAGCGCCTGTCGATGTGACAACCATGTTGTCCTCAATCCGGACACCGCCCCGGCCGGGCAGGTAAATGCCGGGTTCAACCGTAAAAGTCATGCCTTCTGCGAGAGGCAGTATGTTTTCGTTAAATATATAAGGTTGTTCATGCGTTTCCATGCCAAGGCCGTGACCCGTGCGGTGAGTGAAATAATCGCCGTAGCCGGCAGATGTAATGACTACCCGGGCCGCATCATCCACTGAACCGGCTAGTACACCCGGCTTGGCGGCAGCCCGTCCAGCGCCGTTGGCTTCAGCCACCACGCTGGCGATATGGATCAGTTCGGGATCGACTTCATCGATCGCCAGAGTACGGGTGAGATCGGAGAAATAACCCTCATAGGTTGCACCCCAATCGACCACAACCAGGTCTCCGGGGGACAATTTGCGGTCCGTAGGAACAGCATGCGGATTGGCACTGTTTTGCCCGCTGGCGATGATTGGCGAGAATGGCAATTCAGGCTCGGAGCCAGCCTGGAGCATGGCCAGGGATAGTTCAGCTGCCAATTCGCGTTCGGTCATGCCTGATTTAGCCCTTTCCAACATGCCCAAAAACCCTTGTTCGGCGATCTTGACTGCTTTCCGCATGGCATCCACTTCGTTTTGGTCTTTTTGGATCCGCAGGCTGTTCAAAGTGGCTTCGCCAGAGATAAATATTGCGCGCGGTGCAGCGTCTTGCAAATATTGTAATTCCATAAAACGCAAACGGAGCGGTTCCACCACGACCGTTTTTCCGTTAAGGTTGATTTCCTGGCAGGCAGCCAGGATGGCATCGCCCCATTTTGCTGGATTTTCGCCGTATGTAAAAGCCCTAAGCTTAAAAAGTGATTGGGATAGCTTTCCCGATTCAAGTTCGGGCAATACGATCACCGGAACAGCGGGTGGTGCAAATATCACCAGGGTTGGGCGTTCCATTAAATGGAATTGGAGACCGGTCAGGTAAGTCAAAGTCGGGCCGGGATTGAGTATCACTGCGGTCAAGCCGTCAGCCCTCATCAACTCGTAAAGGCGGGAAAGCCGGTCTGGGTTCATTTTTTTTACTCCATTTCTTCTGGGCAAGGTCGTTTTGATTATAATACATACCGTTCGCGTGGAGGTTTGGGACGCCGGGTGGACGAAGTTATCAGGAAACCTTTTGAAGGAAAGAATGAACCGGGCGTCTTGACAGGCTGTTGCCTCTCGGGTAAAATCTATTCACTCTGAATAAGGGCCTGTAGCGCAGTTGGGAGCGCGCCTCAATCGCACTGAGGAGGCCGGGGGTTCGAATCCCCCCAGGTCCACTGGGGCGAACAGACCCGAATGAGTACCTTAGCAACAGAAGAATATCTGGGCCCATAGCGCAGCTGGGAGCGCGCCTCAATGGCATTGAGGAGGCCGGGGGTTCGAATCCCCCTGGGTCCACTCCATAAAAGCAACGGGAAGATCAGGCACTGCGGTATCATTTACGTGAAACCAGAGTGCCTGATTTTCTTTTTAGGTCTTTTCTGGTATAATATTTAGACAAATTGGATAAAGAAGCCAATTCAGGAGTAGTAGGCCATCCGTCAGCGAGCCGGGAGAGCGAGGTGTGAGCCCGGCAGTGTGTCAACGGAACGCTCTATAGGCTGAACTCGCCTGATCGCCCGCAGCTTGAGACCTAGTCCTGGCGGGCAGGTTGTTTTGGTGAATAACAGTAGCCGGAATCGGGATGCGCCCGATAACGCGCCGAGAGCGGCTGGAGAGGAATCTCCGGCAAGCAGGGTGGTACCGCGGAGAATGCCTTCGTCCCTTACCGGATGGAGGTATTTTGTTTTGTGACACTGATACAGGCAAGGAGAGAGAATGGCAAAGAATGAAACCCCCATTTACAATCCGGCGGAAATCGAGCCAAAATGGCAGGAACGTTGGGAAAAGGATGGCCTCTACCACTCCGATGTGGATGCCAGCCGTCCCAAGCACTATGCCCTGACCATGTTGCCGTATCCATCCGGGGATCTTCATATCGGCCACTGGTATGCAATGACGCCGCCGGATGCTCGAGCGCGTTTCATGCGTATGCGCGGCTTTAACGTGCTTTTCCCGATGGGGTTTGATGCTTTTGGACTTCCAGCGGAAAATGCGGCCATTAAGAACAATATCCACCCCAAATTTTGGACCTACCATAATATCGAGCGCATGCGGAAACAAATGCGCACGATGGGTTCGATGTTTGATTGGCGGCGTGAGGCCGTCTCAGCCGATCCGGAATATTACCGTTGGACGCAATGGTTCTTCACCCAGCTTTACAATCACGGCCTGGCCTATCATAAGATGTCGCCGGTGGATTGGTGCCCGAATTGCCAGACGACTCTGGCGCGCGAGCAGGTGTGGGGCGAGGATCGGCATTGCGAACGCTGCGGCACGCCTGTGATAAAGAAGAATTTGGACCAGTGGTTCTTCCGCACCACGAAATATGCCGAACAACTGTTGAAGTATGAAGGCATTGACTGGCCGGAACGGGTGCGTACGCTGCAAACCAACTGGATTGGCAAATCGGAAGGCGCACATGTGACCTTTACCACCGAGCAGGGTGATCCATTGCAGGTGTTTACCACCCGTCCCGACACGCTGTGGGGCGTGACCTTTATGGTGCTGGCCCCAGAGCATCCGTTGGTAGCAAAGATCACCAGCGCTGAACAAAAATCAGCGGTTTATGAATATATCCAACAGGCCGCACGCCAGTCGGATATTCAACGCGAAGCCACTGATAAAGAGAAAAGCGGTGTGTTCACCGGCGGTTATGCCATCAACCCGGTCAACAATGAGCGTATTCCAATCTGGATCGCTGATTACGTCCTGATGACTTATGGAACCGGTGCCATCATGGCCGTCCCGGCCCACGATGAGCGCGACTTCGCCTTCGCCATCAAGTTTGGCTTGCCCATCATCCCCGTCATCGACCGCCCTGACGGCGTGAGCAAGAGCTTTGCCTTCCCCGGCTCCACCAAAGAAGGCTTCGCCGAGGCGTTAAAAGCTGCCGGGATTGAGTTCGTTTCTCAGCCGGCCGGCGATCTGGGCGAGGGCCTGTTGATCACCCTCCGCCGCGTACAAGTGCAGCCCTATATCGAGTTGATGCAGCATAATTTGCAGCCGGACAACTGGAACGAAATCGTAGGCGGGCGCTGGGTTTTTATCTTCTCCGATGGCATCCAGGAACTGGACTCGATCGAAGCCGACCAGGCGATTCTAGCCAAATGCAAGGCCATCTACCCGCCCGTCAGCACCAACCGCACCGTCATGGAAATGCTGAACAGTCTGCCCTTCTATCAGGACGTGCTGTTCCACCCGGAATATGGCACGATGATCCACTCCGCCGAGTTCACCGGCACACCCGGCGACCGGGCCAAAACTGAGGTGACCAAATGGCTGGAAAGCCGCGGGCAGGGCAAGAAATCCGTCAACTACCGCCTGCGCGACTGGTTAATTTCACGCCAGCGCTACTGGGGTGCACCCATCCCGATGATTCACTGCCCGCATTGCGGCATTGTACCCGTCCCGGACGATCAACTACCCGTGCTGCTGCCGGATGACGTGGAATGGAAACCGACCGGCCAGAGCCCGTTGAAACTGCATCCCACCTGGCGTTTTGTCAAATGCCCGGTGTGCGGCGGCGAGGCTGAACGTGATACCGACACGATGGATACCTTCATGTGTTCCTCCTGGTACCATTTGCGTTACCTTAGTCCGCACTACAACCAGGGGCCTTTTGATCCAAAAGAATATGCCTACTGGATGCCGGTGGATACCTACACAGGCGGCATCGAACATGCGACCATGCACCTGATTTATACGCGCTTCTTCCACAAAGCAGGACGGGATATGGGCATCATGCAGGGCGATGAACCCGTGATGCAACTGCGAAATCAAGGTATGGTGTTGGGCGAGGACTTTGAAAAGATGTCAAAAAGCCGTGGAAACGTGATAGCACCCGATGAACTGGTTGCCGCTTATGGTGCGGATTCTGTCCGGGCTTACATCATGTTCTTCGCCCGTTGGGATATGGGCGCGCCGTGGAGCAGCACCGGCATCGATGGCACGTCCCGTTGGATCCGCCGCATGTGGACGACACTGTTGGAACCCGCGCCAGGCGGAAAGGCCGACCAGACTGTCATCCGCAATCTGCGCCGCAAACTGCACCAAACCGTACGCTCTGTAACGCGGGACTTTGAGCAATTTGAATTCAACACCATCATTTCAGCCTTGATGGAATTGATGAATGAAATGATCAAAGCCAAACAGCAAGGCGCTTTTGGCACACCGGCGTGGAAAGAAGCTACGGAAATCTACCTGAAATTGCTGGCGCCTGTTGCAACGCATGTTACCGAAGAACTGTGGCAGCGGCTGGGGTATCCATATTCCATCCACCAATCCAGCTGGCCGGCAGTGGATGAAGCTGCCGCTGCGGAAGACCAGATTACGCTGGTGGTGCAGATGAACGGTAAAGTACGGGATCGCATCCAGGTACCAGCAGCCATCAGCGAGGAAGAGGCAAAGGCTTTAGCCCTGGCCAGCGAATCCGTCCAAAAAGCATTGGCCGGCCGCCAGCCCAAACAGGTGATCTATGTTCCAGGACGGTTGATCAATATCGTTGGCTGACAGAAGGTTTGCCGGCCAGATCGTCCACGAAAAATCAAGCTACAATTAACACCGGCTGGAAAAATTTCCAGCCGGTGTTTGAAAAAGGACTCATGGGAGGAAAACATGCGGATTGAAGAATTGAACTGGATGGATGTGGAAAACTACCTCAAGCAGGATGACCGCATCATCCTGATCATTGGGGCTTGCGAGCAGCATGGTTACCTGAGCCTGTTGACCGATATTAAAATTCCGCAGGCATTGGCCGACGCTGCCAGCCAGCAAACTGGAGTGTTGATCGCGCCGCCTTTGAATTTTGGCATTTCACCTTACTTCCTGCGCTACCCTGGCACCATCAGCCTGCGCGTCAGCACTTTTATCGATGTCCTGGAAGATATGGTGCGCTCTCTATTTGGTCAAGGGTTTCGCCGCATGCTGGTTCTCAATGGACACGGCGGAAACCACGCCGGCAACAGCAAACTGACCGAGCTTGCAAACGATTTGCCCGGTCTGAAACTGGCCTGGTATGAATGGTGGGATGCCACCAGTGTGACCGAAGTGGCGCTAAAGCATGGGCTGCGCTCCAACCATGCAGCCTGGATTGAAGCTTTTCCATTCACCCGTGTAGCAGACCTGCCGGAGGGAGAAAAGAAACCAGCTGATTTCAAGGGAGTCTTGAATGCAGAACAAGCGCGCCAGGTATACGGTGACGGTGTTTTTGGCGGACCATATCAGGCAGATGATGCGGTGATGAACGAAATCTTTGCGGCAGCACTAAAAGATGTACTCTTTGAACTGGAGTTCTAGGAAAATCGACCATTGCGAGCCTTGTAATCCTATCAAAATATTATTGACGAAACCGGGTCCATCGGTCACAATCTCCTTATGAATATCGATCCGCGATTGCTTCGCCAGGCACGCGTTGCCCAGGCTGCTATCCTACTGACCCTGTTATTCGGTCTTGCCGGCGGGTTGTTGATCATTTTACAAGCAGGCAATTTAGGTGCATTGATCGCGCGCGTATTCCTGGGAGGGCAAGACCTTCAGCAAGTATCCGGGTTGCTTAAATGGCTGCTGGTGATCTTCTTCCTTCGGGCAGGCGTGACCCTTGGCAGCGAAGTGGCTGCAAATGCGGTGGCTGTGCAGGTAAAAGCTGGGCTGCGCGAACTCCTGCTTGAGAAATTCATCCGGTTGGGGCCTGCCTTTCAGACCCGGCATGAATCCGGCGACCTCACCGCAGCAGCCTTGCAGGGCGTCGAAAACCTGGATGCTTACTTCAGCCAGTTTCTGCCGCAAATCATTCTGGCAGCATTCATACCATTATCAATTCTAGCTGCCGTTTTTCCACGCGACCTGCTTTCCGGGGTGGTTCTACTGGTTACGGCGCCTTTGATTCCAATCTTTATGGTGTTGATCGGTAAGCTGGCTGAAGTCCTTACGAAGCGCCAATTTACCGCGTTAAGACGCATGAGCGTTTTTTTTCTGGATACGATGCAGGGTTTGACCACCTTGAAGGCGTTGGGGCAAAGCCGGAACCGGACTGAAAAAATTAATACAGTCAGCGAACATTACCGGCGTGCGACCATGAGCGTATTGCAAACTACTTTTCTGTCTGCACTGGTTTTGGAACTGGTGGGCACGCTGAGTACGGCGGTCGTGGCGGTTGAGATCGGGCTGCGCCTTTTGCATGGTCAGCTTGGTTTTGAGCAAGCCTTATTTATTCTTATTGTTGCACCCGAGTTCTATCTTCCGCTGCGCATGCTTGGCCAGCGTTTTCACGCCGGCATGTCGGGCGTGGCTGCAGCCCGGAATATTTTCGAGATCCTGGACACGCCGGAAACCGCTGCGCGCAGCCAATCCCGCAGTGTTCTTAGAATGCCAGCTGATGAAAATGCCTGGATCGACCGCCCAATTTGCTTTGAAGGTGTATCGTTTCAATTCCCCGGTCGGGAGGAGGCTGTTCTGAAGGATGTTTCCTTTTGCATCCAGCCAGGAGAGATGATCGCTGTTGTTGGCCGCAGCGGGGCAGGGAAGAGCACCCTAGCGCATCTCCTGCTTGGATTTATTCAACCGACCAGCGGAAAAATCCGCGCCGGTTACCAGCGCATGCAGGATATCCCGATTGAAGCCTGGCGGCATCAAATTGCCTGGGTCAGCCAGCAGCCCGTGCTATTTTCTGGCTCGCTGCTTGACAATATGCGCATAGCCAATCAAGGAACAGAGCTTTCCGAAATCACCAGGGCAGCGAAGGAGGCTGAATTTCTGGAGGTGGTGGATAGTCTGCCTCTGGGTTGGGATACGCCAATTGGCGAGGGAGGCATGCGATTAAGCGGCGGCCAGGCTCAGCGGCTGGCACTAGCGCGAGCCTTTTTGCGTGACGCTCCATTTTTGGTGTTGGATGAACCCACTGCTCATCTTGATCCGCGGCAGGAGGTCCTTCTTACTGAAGCCACCCGCCGGTTGTGTACTGGCCGCACTGTTTTTGTGATTGCCCACCGCCTGCAGACCGTTCGCGAGGCCGATAATATTTTGGTGCTTGAGGATGGTCGATTGGTCGAGATGGGCGATCATTCTGAATTGGTTCGCAAAAATGGCGCGTATGTGCGTTTGTTGCGGGCCGGGCAGGAGGAGGGATGAAAACCTTTCTGCAGCTGCTCGGTTTTTTGCGGCCATTTCTTGGCGGCATTGGTCTTTCTGTGCTTGCGAGTACCGCAACAATCGCCAGCAGCATTGGCTTGTTGGGTACTTCAGCTTTTCTCATATCGAGCGCAGCCCTGCAGCCTTCCATCGCGGCCTTGCAGGTCGCCATTGTGGGGGTGAGGTTTTTTGGCATCTCGCGCGGGGTTTTTCGTTACCTCGAGCGGCTCAGTTCGCATTCAATCAATTTCAAACTGCTCGCAAACATGCGAGTCTGGTTTTACCAGGCGCTGGAGCCGCTCTCGCCAGCACGCCTGATCAGCTATCAATCCGGCGATTTATTGCAAAGGGCGGTTGGCGACATCGAAGTTTTGGAGAATTTCTATGTACGCGTGATTGCACCACCTCTGGCAGCCATCTTGATCACGCTCGGTGTTGGATTGTTATTCGGGAGTTGGAATCCTAGTCTGGAAGGCGTTCTTATCAGCGGTTTGCTTCTGGGTGGTATCGCCGTCCCAATAATAACCTATCATATGGGCCGAAATCCGGGCCAAACCCTGGTGAAGGTACGTGCTGAAATGAGCGCCAGCTACGTGGAGACTCTCCAAGGTCTGGCCGATTTATTGGCGTACGGGCAGGAGACAGCCGTGCGGCAGCGCTTGGGAAATCTCGAACAAAAGCTATCTGCAGCACAGATGCGTTTGGCATGGGCAGGTGGCAGCGGCAATGCATTGGGTCAAATGACCGCCAATCTGACACTCCTTATGGTCCTAATCATCGCCATTCCGCTGGTCAGCACGGGAAAGCTGGAAGGTGTCTTTCTGGCGGTGATCTCTTTGGTGGTGCTGGCCAGTTTCGAGGCTGTCTCACCGTTGCCGCAAGCTGCACAGATGTTGGAAGCCTGTCTGGCATCCGCGCGCCGCCTCTTCGAATTGGCTGATCTTGAACCAGCCGTCAAGGAACCTCCAAAACCACTGCCTGCACCGGCCGCTGGAGCAATCTCGCTGCGGAATATCACTTTTCGATATGATGAATCGTTACTGCCAGTATTGCAGCAGGTCGATTTATCTTTACCGCCTGGCCGCAAAATTGCCCTGGTGGGTCCGAGCGGTGCGGGAAAATCGACAATTATGGCGTTGTTGATGCGTTTCTGGGAACCGAATTCCGGAACCATAGTACTGGATGAAAATGATTACCGGCTTTACCGCAGTGAGGATACACGCCGCATTTTTGCCCTGGTTTCTCAATCGACTTACCTTTTCACGGCGACGCTGCGTCAAAACTTGCTCCTTGCCAAGGCGGATGCAGATGAGGCTGATCTTGTGCGTGTCCTTGACCAGGCCGGGCTGCAGGATTGGTTTAGGCAATTACCAGGTGGATTGGACACCTGGTTGGGCGAACGCGGTCAACAAATGAGCGGTGGTGAAAGGCAGCGGTTGGCTGTGGCGCGCATGTTGTTGCAGGATGCTCAAATTGTATTGTTGGATGAACCAACCGCGCACCTGGATGCCATCACCGAACGGCAATTGATCGAAACGCTGCATGCGGTTCTTGTAAATCGCACCGTACTTTGGGCAACCCATAATTTGGTCGCAATGGATTGGATGGATGAAATTGTTGTCCTGGATGGCGGCCAGGTGGTTGAACACGGTACGCACGATCGTTTATTGCAATCCAGTGGTTTATATGCGCACCTGTGGAAAATTCAAAACAGCGAATTAATTCCTGATTTGTAAACCTTAGGAACTTTCGCAATTAGGCTTGCGTCTTAGCCTCAGGCAGGTTGAATTGTCCGGTTCACATCCTGCCGGGAGGAGAAGATGAAAACCCCTTGGTTGGCAGTGCTGCTTGGCATGTGCTTGCTGCTGTTGGTTGCTGTACCGGTGCAGGCGGATGGGATCATCATCCCAACGCCGCCGCCTTGCCCGATGGATGGCTGCCCTTCCGTTTTTCCAGTTTCGCAGCTGGCTGTCAAGTATCACCATGTAGATGTGAAGATTGAAAACCAGATTGCTGTAACGCATGTCGATCAGGTTTTTTTCAACCCCAATGACTGGCAAGTCGAAGGGACCTATCTTTTTCCACTGCCGTTGGACGCGGTTGTGACTCAATTCACGCTTTGGATTGATGGTCAACCCGTTCATGGGCAAGTATTGGATGCGCAGCAGGCCCGCGAGAAATATGAGGAAATCGTCCGTACACTGCGCGATCCGGCGCTGCTCGAATATGCCGGACGGGGCGCCGTTCAGGCCAGCATTTTCCCCATTCCTCCGCAGGGAGAACGACGCATCGAGCTTGAATACAGCCAGGCGTTGACCGTTGATAATGGCCTGGTGCGCTATCTTTATCCGCTCAACACCGAAAAATTCTCGGTTCAACCTTTGGAAAGCGTCCGGGTCAGTGTCTCCATCCAGTCTGATCAGCCGATCCGCACATTGTATTCGCCTTCCCATAAGGTCGAAATCATTCGGAATGGGGATAACAGCGCAACCGCAACCTATGAAGCGTCCAACCTGACCCCGGATACGGATTTTGCGTTGTACTACTCCCTGGGCGAGACGGAAGCATTTCACCTGTTTTCTTACCGCGATCCTGGCGATACCACGGAGAAAGACGGGTTTTTCTTGCTCCTGCTGGCGCCCCCGCCCGGGATGAAGTCTGAAACGGTAGCCAAGGATGTTTTGCTGGTGTTGGACCGGTCAGGCAGCATGGAGGGCGATAAATTCACCCAGGCCATGGCTGCACTGCGATACATTCTAAAGAATCTGAATCCGCAGGATCGTTTCTATGTGTCATCGTTCAGTTCCACCATCCAGGCCTATGCCAGCGATTTACGGCCGGCCAGTGAAGGTGAACAGGCATTACGGTGGGTGGATGGGCTAAGTGCTTTGGGCAGCACTGACATCAACCGTGCACTGCTCGAAGCTGCAGCGGTTGCAAAAGGCGGCCGTCCGACCTATCTGATCTTCCTGACGGACGGTTTACCGACGGAAGGCGAAGTGGACCGCCAAAAGATCCTGGATAATTTTATGGCCGCTGCACCCAACAACCTGAGGTTGTTTACTTTCGGTGTCGGTTATGACGTTGATACTCTATTGCTCGATTCATTGGCTCAGGATCACCAGGGCAAAACCACTTACGTCCTCCCGGGTGAACCATTGGAAGAGGCGCTATCCGGTTTTTATGAAAGCATTAGCTCCCCTGTTTTGACCAACCTGAAAATCGATTTTGGCGGTCAGAACGTCTACGATGTTTACCCGCAGGCTTTGCCGGACCTCTTCGCTGGCGGACAGATCGTGGTGGCTGGCCGCTACCGTGACAGCGGCGAGTTCAACCTTACACTGACCGGGATGGTGAACGGTGAAGAGCAAACCTTCAGGTACAACAATCAGGATTTTGTGGCTGACAACCACATTGAAACGGGGCCGCTGGTCAATTTGCCAAGGTTGTGGGCCACACGCAAGATCGGTGCCTTGCTCACACAAACCCGTTTGAAAGGGCCGGACCAGGAATCAATCGATCAGATTGTGCGGCTGAGCATTCGATACGGGATTGTGACGCCTTATACTTCGTACCTGGTCACAGAGGATATGCCGTTGGGTGAGGCCAGCCAGCGCGATCTGGCTGACCAGAGTTACCAGCAGCTTCAAGCCATGCCAACCGCGGCTAGTGGTGCTGGGGCGGTCAACAAGGCGGCCGAGGAAGGCGCTTTATCCGCTGCACAGTCAGCGCCGGCATTATCTGAAGAGGATAGCCAGAGCGTCCGGCTGGCTGGATCGCGGACGTTTGTACTCAAGGATGGCATCTGGTACGACACAGCCTTCGACCCGACGAAAATGGTGCCGAAACAAATCCAGTTCCTGTCGGCAGAATATTTTGCACTGGCGGATTCGCAACCCGACCTTGGCGCAGCCCTGGCATTGGGTTCCCGCATGGTGATTGTTGCGCAAGACCAGGCCTATGAGGTTGTTGCGTCAGACCAGCCCGTTCAACCGGTAGCTGCAACCAACACGCCCACGCTGGACGTCCCGGATCAAACAGTACAACCTTCGCCAACCGGGATCACCCCGACCGCGACCACGCCGCCAGGCGACAACCCGTCGAGTGACAGTCCAATTCTTTGTACAGCTTTTGCCCTGCCGCTGCTTTTGGTTGTCTTCCTGGCAAGCGCCAGTAAACGGAAAGATTCGTAAACGAATTCGATCCAGGCCATAATCCTGGTGAATTTTGAGTTCAAAGAATAAAAAAACGCTGGGTCAGTGATTGCCCGGATCACTGATTCAGCGTTTTCAGGAGAATGCATGCTTAGAATATTGCGCCAGACTAAGACGGAAATGAAGGATAGTTTAGCGCAGGATTAGAATTTTCTCCCAACCACCTGCTCCAGCATTCCGCGGGTGATGGCGCCCTCGCGTAATATGCGTAATTCAGTTCCGGTGCAGTCCACTACCGTCGATGGCACCCCGCCAGGACAAGCGCCCCCGTCCAACACCAAATCCACCCGGTCTTTCAATTGGTCAAGCACGTCTTGAGCGGTGATTGGACTGGACAGGCCGGAAAGGTTGGCTGAGGTAGTCGCGAGCGGCCCAGTACTTTGCAATAATGCCTGCGTAAAGGCATGATCTGGCATGCGTACCCCAATGGTTGGCAGCGGCGACAGGTTGGCTGGCAGTTGAGAGCTGCGCGGAACCACCAGAGTGAGTGCTCCAGGCCAAAAAATATCAGCCAGTCGCCGGGCAGTTTCTCCCAATCCAGCCGTCACCCGGGTAAGGTGATCAATATTACCAATGAGAACCGCAATGGCTTTGTTGGTATCGCGTCCCTTGATTTCAAAAAGCCGGTCAATGGTTGTTCCCAGATTCACAAGGCAACCCAGTCCGTAAACGGTATCGGTTGGAAAAACAAGAACCCCGCCTGCTTGCAGGACTCGCTGACCTGCAGCAAGCGCTTTTGGATCCGTTGTCTTGATTACAGGTGTACTCATCGGGAATTCTCAATCATCAAGATACGTGGCAAACCGGATAAATCTGTCAGAAGGGTAATCAAAGCATCCGGCAATAGACCTTGGGTTAATCGAGGGGCGCTTTCTCCCTGGCCGGCTTCAATCTCCAATAGAATCGCGCCGCCAGGGGTCCACCAGCGCGGTGCATCCCGCAACAACTCGCCGATTAACCTCAACCCATCTAGACCGCCATCAAGCGCGCTGCGCGGTTCGAATTTCGAAACGGCTAAATTGGCAAGCGTTGCAGTGGGGATGTAAGGCAGGTTGGCAACCACCAGGTCCAATTTGCCTGGATAATCATCCAGCAGATTGGTCTTTTTCCATTCGATTCGATCTACCACGCCGTGACGGCATGCGTTTTCTCTGGCGATATCCAGCGCCGCTTGATACTGGTCAGTTGCAACCACCCTGAGATCCGGCTGGTTTTTGACCAGGCTGATGGCGATGCAGCCTGAGCCAGTACCAACGTCTGCAACCTGGCGCCGGGTAGGATGATTTTTCAACCAAATCAACGCGTGTTCGACCAGCAATTCCGTCTCCGGGCGAGGAATCAGCACATCCGGCGAGAGGATAAAATCCAGGCCATAGAATTCCCAATGCCCGAGGATATAAGGTAACGGAATCCCAGCAGCACGCTTCTCCAGCAGCTGATCGAGCTGTTCGAGTTGACCGTCACTCAGATTGGTTTCCGGGTGGGATAAAACCCAGGTGCGGGATTTTTCAGTTATATGGGCAAGCAGTAGTTGAGCTTCCAAACTTGCGTCTGGAGTGCTTGTCTCCAGGCGGCGGCGCGCCTTGGTCAACCAGTTACCGCTGTTATTCGTCTCCATCGTCGTCGCTCGTGGATAGGCGTTCACTCTCTGCTTGCAGGGAAAGCTCATCGATGAACTGATCCAAATCGCCATCCAATACTGCCGGTAGATTGAACGAAGATACATTGACGCGGTGGTCGGTCACCCGGTTTTGCGGGAAATTATAGGTGCGGATTTTTTCCGACCGTTCCCCGCTGCCGATCTGTGAGCGGCGCGAATCATCCAGTTCTTGCTGGCGTTTCAACAATTCCATATCGTAAAGGCGGGCGCGTAAAATGCTCATTGCTCGTAATTTATTTTGTAACTGAGAGCGTTCATCCTGGCAGGTAACCACGATCCCTGTCGGCAGGTGCAGGATGCGGACAGCCGTCGAGTTCTTTTGTACGTTCTGCCCGCCAGCACCAGCAGACCGGTAAACTTCAATTTGTATGTCTTTATCTGGGATCTGAATATCCACATCATCCACTTCAGCCAGAACGGCAACTGTAATGGTTGAAGTATGAATACGCCCGGCCGATTCGGTTATTGGAACGCGTTGAACCCGGTGAACGCCAGATTCATATTTCATGCGCGAGAAAACACCCTTGCCTTTGACGTTAAAGATGATTTCTTTATAACCGCCGATGCCGATTTCATTTTGCGAAAGGATTTCGACGCGCCAATGCATGCGTTCAGCATAATGCGAATACATGCGGAATAAATCAGCGGCAAATAATGCCGCTTCATCGCCGCCTGTACCCGCACGAATTTCCACGATGACATTCCGGTCGTCGCGCGGGTCTTTTGGCACCAATAAAACCTTGAGTTCCATTTCAAGCTGTGCAACTTTAGGTTCCATCTCCTGCAATTCAGCTTCAGCCAATTCATGCAATTCTGCGTCGTCACCGTTTACCAGGGCGCGCGCATCATCGATCTGTTTGAGCAGATTGGTATACTCGCGGGATTTCAATACGATGGGTTCGATATCAGCGCGTTCTTTTGCCAGTTCAGCAATGCGTTGATAGTCATCCACGCCTTGTTCCAGAAGGCGGCTTAATTCTTCATAATGGGCTTCGATTGTGGCAAGCTTTTCAAGCATATGAATCCAGGTAAGGAAATAATATTTGGTTCCTCGAACTGGAAATTATACCAGCCTTTTTAATTACTCCCACTGGGAACTGGGATATGCGGGAGACGCATTTTATTAGTACGAAATAATCCAAATGTGCAAATTATTGCGTGATTTTCAATTCTATTCTACAATGGGGCGGGGTGCTCCAATAGGGAGCTTGTTTCCGAGTGCAATGTGGTTGGATAACCAATTGCCGATCTCTACTGGTCTTTTCTCCTTTTAATGCTCAAATTTATTGATTTAATTTGGTGTAAACAAGGTGACGATTAATATCCATTGATCAGGAGCCGTTTATGAATGTTCTTACGCTTTCCCAAATACAGTTTGCCGTAACAACCATCTATCATTTCTTTTTCGTACCACTGACGCTTGGGCTTTCGGTCCTTGTTGCCGTGATGGAAACAATGTACGTAAGAACAAACAACGAAAACTATAAGCGCATGACTAAATTTTGGGGGAAGTTGTTCCTGATCAACTTTGCGATGGGGGTTGTGACCGGCATCGTGCAGGAGTTCCAGTTCGGGATGAACTGGTCGGAATATTCACGATTTGTCGGCGATATCTTTGGTGCGCCGCTTGCGATTGAAGCGCTGCTGGCATTTTTCCTCGAATCGACTTTTCTGGGTTTCTGGATCTTTAGCTGGGAGCGGGTTTCAAAAAAGCTGCATTTGGCGGCAATCTGGCTGGTTTCATTCGGTTCGGTGATATCGGCTTTGTGGATTTTAATCGCCAACTCTTTCATGCAGCAGCCGGTTGGGTATGCCATTGAGAACGGACGCGCTGTCATGACGAGTTTTGGCGCATTGTTGGAAAATTCAAATGTCTGGGTCCAATTTCCACATGTCATTTTTTCAGGGTTCACCACCGCCGCATTCTTCGTGATGGGGATAAGCGCTTATCACATGCTGCGAAAAAAGGATGAAGCCTTATTCCGCCGTTCGTTTCAGATCGCGGCTGTTTTTGGCAGCCTGGCAGTTCTTCTGGTAGTCCTGGTGGGGCACAGCCAGGCACAGCACATGGTGCAAACTCAACCCATGAAAATGGCAGCCGCCGAAGCCCTGTGGGAGGATGCCGATCCGGCTTCGCTTTCGTTGTTTACGATTGTGGACCAGGAGAAAAAAGAGAGCATTGTCGACTTCCGCATTCCAAAAGTGTTAAGCTTACTTTCCTACAACCGTCTGGACGGAAAAGTGCTGGGAATCAATTCGTTGCAAGCGGAATTTGAACAAAAATATGGGGCTGGAAATTACACCCCGACGATTTTTATCAATTACTGGTCTTTCCGGGTCATGGTTGGAGTAGGTTTCTTAATGCTCGCCATAGTAGCCTATGCCCTATTTAACGTTCTGAAGAATAAACCGGCCGAGAAATTTAAATTCCTCGCTTTGTTTCCGTTTTTCATTGCTCTGCCTTATTTCTCCAACTCCACCGGTTGGATTCTCACGGAAATGGGCCGGCAACCCTGGGTGGTTTATGGTCTATTGAAAACGGAAAATGCTTTTTCTCCGAATCTGACTGCCGGAATGGTATTGACCTCATTAATCGGTTTTACGCTGGTTTACGGGCTTTTGTTGATTGCGGATGTCTATTTGCTGGCGAAGTATGCGAAGGCGGGTCCAGAACCCGCGGTGGAAATTGGCAAGCGGCCCACGGTTGATGAAGCTTACTGGGAATAGGAGGAAGAAATGGCATTAAGTGTTCTCTGGTTTATTCTCATTGCAGTCCTGTATATTGGCTACTTTGTTCTCGAGGGTTTTGACTTTGGCGTGGGCATCCTGCTTCCATTCTTGGGGAAGACTGACACGAAACGACGGGTCATCATCAATACGGTCGGCCCACATTGGGACGGCAATGAAGTTTGGTTATTGACCGCGGGCGGAGCTACTTTTGCCGCTTTTCCGCAGTGGTATGCAACGTTGTTTAGCGGTTTTTACCTGCCGTTGTTCTTGATGCTGATTGCGTTAATCGTGCGAGGCGTGGCTTTTGAATTCCGCAGTAAAGACGAGAATCCACGCTGGCGTGCATTGTGGGATTGGTCAATTTTCTTTGGCAGCCTCGTACCGGCTTTATTGTGGGGCGTGGCATTTACCAATTTTGTCAAAGGCGTGCCGATTGATGCAAACATGATGTACGTAGGGGGTTTTTGGAATTTACTCAACCCATTTGCGCTTTTGGGCGGCGCGGTTTCTGTGCTGGCGTTCACGATTTACGGCGCCATTTTCCTTACTTTGAAAACCGAGGTAGAAATTGCCGAGCCTGCCCGAAAAATTGCAGGACAGCTTTGGATTCCATTGCTGATCGTCCTGGTTGCTTATACCATTGTTATGTATATCTCAACGGACATCCTCACCAAGCTGGGCGTCAATCCAGGTCCCATCCCCATTTTTACGGTAATTGCGCTTTTGACCGCCGGCTGGTTTCTCCGCCAAAAACGCGAAGGATGGTCGTTTATTTTTATGGCATCTGCCATCGTTTTGGCAGTAACAACGTTGTTTATGATTTTATTCCCGCGTGTCCTGGTTTCTAACATCGACCCGGCTTATAGCCTGACAATCACGAATAGTTCCTCCAGCCCTTACACTTTGAAAGTCATGAGTATTGTTGCCCTGATTTTTGTTCCAATTGTGTTGGCTTACCAGGGGTGGACTTATTGGATTTTCCGCAAGCGGGTGAGTTCGAAACCCGAGGATTTGCATTATTGAACTTACGAGATAGTGATCAAAGGCGGGCGCTTTTTCTCGCCCGCCTTTTTATCGCCCGGAGAAAACTGGCAATAATGCAAAGATGTCGTAAAATCATTTTATGCAATCCAAGAAACGAGGATGAATCATGAGCCAATGTTGTGAAGAACGATCGATTGTTGTATCTGATAAAGCACCGAAGGCGATTGGACCCTATTCAGTAGCAGTGAAAGCCGGTCCATTCGTTTTCGCCTCTGGGCAATTAGGACTCGATCCGGTTACAGGAAACCTGACTGAAGGCGGTGTGGAGGCGGAAACGCGTCAGGCTTTAACCAACCTGGGCAATGTTCTACAAGCTGCAGGTACGACATTGTGCAATGTTGTGAAGACAACAGTATTCCTACGCGATATTACTGATTTTGCACGTATGAATGTCGTTTACGGCGAATTCTTCTCTGAAAATCCGCCAGCTCGTTCCGCTTTTCAAGTTGGAGCTCTACCAAAAGGCGCTGCGGTTGAAATTGAAGCAATAGCCGCATTACCCGTTATACCTTGATTTGTTTCCCTTCCCCTTCCTTTCGGATTGAATTACCCGTGAGCTCGAAGCCAAAGGCAGTTCATTAATACTGCAAGTTGAATCATCGTGATTTTGGATTACCAGTCCGCCATTCATTCCGATCTCCAGGTTATTTAGGGTTTCGAAGATTAGCTATTTGAGGATTATGCCGCAAGTCTCCGTCATTGTCCCGTGCTACAACGAGCAGGAAACCATCCCGCTGCTATTGCAGGCATTGTTTGGCCAGACATACCCGCAAAAGGACATGGAAGTATTGATTGCAGATGGTCAATCAACCGATCGCACCCGTGAGGTCATTGCACAATATCAAACTAAGCATCCCGATTTTGACGTCAGGCTTATTGACAACGTAAAGCGGAATATACCAGCGGGACTGAACGCAGCGTTGGCGGCCGCAACGGGCAAGATCATCATCCGGCTGGATGCGCATTCCGTTCCAGCACCAGATTACGTGGAACGTTGTGTAAATTGCCTGGAGAAAAAATTAGGCGATAATGTCGGCGGAATTTGGGAGATTCAACCAGGTGCTGCGACCTTTTCGGCGAGAGCGATCGCTGCTGCGGCGGCACATCCGCTGGGTGTTGGCGATGCTGTTTACCGTTATGCCGATCAACCTGGCGAGGTTGACACAGTGCCATTTGGTTGTTTTTTCCGAGAATATTTACTCAATACCGGCGGGTATGACGAATCACTTTTGACAAATGAAGATTACGAACTAAATACACGGATCCGTTTGCGGGGTGGGAAAATCTACCTTGATCCGGCCATTCACTCGGTCTATTTTGCTCGCCCCACTTATGCTAAATTGGCTAAGCAATATTTCCGTTACGGATTCTGGAAGCTGCGCATGTTAAAACGTTATACGGCTTCTCTCCGCTGGCGGCAAGCGCTCCCGCCAATTTTTTCAGGCAGCCTGTTGATTCTACTGATTGGCGGATTGTTTTCATCTCTGGCACGGATACTGCTTCTCATTGAACTGGCGATTTATATTCTTACCCTAGTGGTGGGTTCGATTTCGGTTAGTCGAAAAAAGCATGATTTACGGTTTATAATTGGCATTCCGTTGGCGATTGCAGTGATGCATTTATCCTGGGGCATTGGTTTCCTCTGGAGCCTGATTAAATCGGCGGTTGAATAAGAACCATGTCTACAAAGCAAAACCATCAGAAACCACTCTGGCGCATGCGTGCTACTGAAAGACGCATTCTGCTTCTGATTGGCGATACCCTGGTAACCCTGCTTGCCCTGTTAAGTGCACTTTATTTTTGGGCACAGGGGGATGCCTGGTTGAAATTCTCCTGGGCATTTCTCAATGAACGCGTTCCGACCTGGTTCATTCTGCTGCCAATCGTCTGGTTAATCTTGTTGATTGAACTTTACGACATTCGCCGTGCAAATAACCGGGGCGAAACCTTGCGCGGAATTGCCCTGGCCGCCGGTGTTGGCATGATTATTTATTTGGTATTCTTTTTTCTTGCCAAAGACCCCTTGCCCAGAAGAGGTGTGGCTGGTTTTGTGCTGGCAGCAGCGCTGTTGACATTGGGCTGGCGTTTGTTGTATATCCGCATTTTCACCGCCCCGCAATTTATGCGCCGGGTCCTCATCGTCGGCGCTGGACGAGCCGGTAGTAGCCTGGTCGAACATATCCGCAGCATTTATCCACCTCCTTTTTTTATCGTTGGCTTTATTGACGATGATCCATCCAAAATTGGGGTTGAGGTGGAGGAAATCAAGGTTTTGGGCGGCGGTACCGATTTACTTGAAATCATTGACCGCGAATATATTTCTGATTTATTTTTTGCCATTTCTGGCGAAATGAATTCGACCACCTTTACGGCTCTAATGGAAGCCCGCGAACGCGGTATTGAAGTGTCCACCTTTAGCAGTATTTATGAAGAGCTATTAGGGAGGGTGCCCATTTCTTTGTTGGAATCCGATTGGATTTTGCGTTCCTTTGTGGATCAGGCACATTCCAACGTGTTCTATGATATGGCGAAACGGCTCATGGATATCCTTGGCGGCATTGCAGGTACTCTGGGTATGCTGATCATCTTGCCCTTTGTGGCGCTGGCAACTTTGATCGACAGCGGATTTCCACTTTTCTATTCTCAAGAACGCCTTGGCATTTACGGCAAATCCTATAAAGTATATAAATTCCGCACGATGATTCAGGATGCTGAAAAAGAGAGTGGTGCGAGACCTGCCAGTAAAAATGATGATAGGGTAACTCGGGTAGGTCGTTTTTTACGGATGAGTCATTTGGATGAATTGCCCCAGTTCCTTACCGTCTTAACCGGAGATATGAGCCTGGTAGGTCCGCGGTCCGAGCGTCCAGAACTCATCGAGAAATTCCAAGAGGTCATCCCTTTTTACCGGGCGCGCTTATTTGTTAAGCCAGGGTTGACTGGCTGGGCGCAAGTAAATTTTGGTTACGCCTGGAATGTCACCACCAACACCATCAAGCAGGAATATGACCTTTATTACATAAAACATCGCAACCTTTTCCTGGATTTGCTAATCATTATCCGCACCATTAGCACTGTGGTGGGATTGAAAGGACGATAGCGGATGAAGACGCAACCAATGATCCGCAATCGCTATATTCTGATTGGAGATTTGTTGTTAATCATTGCTTCGGCCATGGGCAGTTATGCCTTACGGCTTGAGCTTGGCGCAGCATTTCTCCAATACATGCCAACGGTTTATTGGTTGATCGGCGTTGGATTGGTCGTCAAGCCGCTTTTCTTCGCATATTTTGGCCTTTACCGGCGCATGTGGAAATATGCCAGCGTACGTGAAGTGACATTGATCGTTTTGGCAGTAACGACGTCCAGCCTGGTCGTTTCCGTCTTGATGATCAGCCTACACAGCCTGGGATTGTTCATCGGTCTGTCACGCTCCGCGCTGGCAATTGATTGGTTGCTGACGATCATCTTGTGCGGCGGATTGCGCCTATCGCTGCGCGTCTTGGCTGAGAACGCATCCGTAAATGGCCCGAAAACAAAATCAAAACGCGCTTTGATCGTTGGTGCAGGCGATGCTGGCGCTCTGGTAGTGCGTGAATTGCAGAAGAATCCGCAAATCAATCTTTCTGCGGCTTGTTTTGTTGATGATAACCCTACCAAACAACGTCAACAAATATACGGCATTCCGGTGTTAGGAACGCTCACTGATTTGGCGCGAGTGTTGGACAATCAACAAATCGACGAAGTAATCATTGCAATTCCAAGCGCGCCAGGCCGGATTATTCGCATGGTTTCGGATATTTGCCGGTTGAAGGGAATTCCATTCCGGACCATGCCGGGAATTTACGAGTTGTTGGGTGGAAAAGTCAGTGTCAGCCGTTTACGCGATGTTGACATTACCGATCTGCTGCGACGTGAGCCGGCTCGCATGCGTGACGAGGAAATTGGCGAAACGTTGAACGGTAGGGTGGTGTTGGTGACCGGCGCCGGAGGGTCAATTGGCCGCGAATTGTGCCGCCAAATTGCCCGTTGGGGACCTGCCGAACTGCTGATGTTGGGCCACGGTGAGAACAGTATTTTTGAAGCGCTGCTTGATCTGCAGGAAAGCTTTCCCAGCCTGGTGATCCATCCGTTGATCTGCGATGTTCGCGATCGCAAACGTCTTGAAAACCTGATGGCCAAACACCGACCGCAAGTTGTTTTTCATGCTGCCGCGCATAAACATGTCCCCATGATGGAAAAGAACATCGAAGAAGCCGTTTCCAATAACATCCTGGGAACGCGAAATCTGGTTGATCTTTCTCTCGCCCACGGCGTCGAACGCCTGGTAATGATTTCCACCGATAAGGCCATTCGCCCGGTAAACGTAATGGGTGCAACCAAACGGATTGGCGAGATGATCGTCCTGGATGCTGCCGCGCGTTCTGGTCTGGCTTATTCGGTTGTCCGGTTCGGGAATGTCCTGGGCAGCCGGGGCAGCGTGGTGCCAATTTTCAAACGGCAAATTGCCAGAGGCGGCCCAATCACTATTACTCACCCGGATATGCGCCGTTACTTTATGACCATTCCTGAAGCCGTTTACCTGGTTCTGCAATCAGCCAGCCTGGGTACGGGCGGCGAGACGTTCGTTCTTAACATGGGCCAGCAAATCCGCATTCTTGATCTAGCCGAAGACCTCATTCGTCTTTCCGGCTTGACCCCTGGCAGAGACATCGAAATTGTTTTCACTGGCGTACGCCCCGGAGAAAAGTTGAGCGAAGATTTATGGGATGAAGGCAGTGCATTTCAACCCACTGCTCATCCGGATATTTTCAACCTCGAAGTTCAGGATGAATTGCACGGTGAAACCCTTCAACGGTCTGTCGACGAACTTGGCCGCCTGGCGCGGGAAGGCGATACCACCTCCGTTGTGCGCTTGTTGGATGAATTAATCCCCGGGTCAGAAGTTCGCTGCACGCCGCCGCTCGAATTGACTTCCATTGACTGATGACGATCCTGAACCGAACTGAATGGGATGCGTTCCTGACCCGTTATCCACAGGCTCATTTGTTACAAACGGGCGATTGGGGCGATCTCAAAATTCCTTTTGGTTGGTGTCCTGAAAGAATTCAAATCGGCGAAAATGGAGCACAAATCCTGTTCCGCCGGCTTCCGCTTGGTTATTCAATCGCCTATATTCCAAAGGGGCCGTTGGGGAAAGACTGGACAGCCCTCTGGCCTGAAATTGATCGTTTGTGTCGGCACCACCGGGCGATTTTTCTGAAGGTGGAGCCGGATGCCTGGGTAGAGCAGGAAGTTGAGTATTGTGATCTTTTCGATGGTTTTTCTCCGTCAGCAAGCATTCAACCCCGCCGTACGATAGTAGTGGATTTAACCGGTGACGAGGATGCCATACTGGCACGTATGAAGCAAAAGACACGTTATAACATTCGCCTTGCACAAAAAAAAGAGGTTGTTGTTCGGGAAAGCAGTGATCTGGAAGAATTCCAGCGATTGATGGAAACGACGAGTTCACGTGATAATTTTGGCGTTCACTCATTGGAGTATTACCAACGGGCTTTTCAACTGTTTTCGGCTTCCGGCAGGGTGGCGCTTCTTCAAGCAGAATTTCAGGGGAAAGCGCTGGCAGCCCTGATGGTCTTCGCTGCGGGTGAGCGGGCTTGGTACTTGTACGGTGCCAGTTCAGACGAAGAACGCAACCGGATGCCTGCCTACCTGCTGCAATGGGAAGCCATGCGCTGGGCTGTTGCGCGCGGATGCCGCAGCTACGATTTGTGGGGCATCCCGGATGAAGATGAAGAGATACTGGAAAGCCAATTTGAATCACGCTCGGATAATTTGTGGGGCGTCTACCGTTTTAAGCGCGGATTTGGCGGCCGCTTGATGCGGTCTGCTTGCGCGTGGGACAAAATATACCAGCCCATTCTGTACCGTGCCTATCAGCGGTTTAGCCGTCAAAGAAGCGAAAGTTAATATAATGGCGCATTATTGCCTGATGTGCGGATCTGCACTAGAAACCATCTGGAACGAACGTGAAAGGGAGACTTGCCCGCATTGCGGCTGGGCCTATTATCCCCAGCTAAAACTTAGCGCTGCCGGCATGATTGTGAAAAACGACAACCTGCTGCTTGTGCGGCGGGTTTTTGAACCGTGGAAAGACTGCTGGTATTTGCCGGCAGGCTACGTGGAGATAGATGAGGATCCACGCGTAGCCGCCCGGCGGGAAGTCCTGGAGGAAACAGGCCTGATTGTACATGCGGGTCAATTATTAGGCGGGTATTATTTTGATGATGACCCGCGTGGAAATGGCTTTTTACTCATTTATGAATGCCGGGTCTGGAGTGGCGAGCTGATTCTTACTCCGGAAACCAATGAAGCTGGTTTTTTTTCAAGGGAGCAATTGCCCCAACCGCTTGCAGGTGCAGGCCACGAGCGCGCCATCCTCGATTGGCGGTCAGGAAAACTGCAAATTCAGGGAGCGACCATCGATGAACACTGAACCCATCAGCCCGAAAGACTGGGATGAACTTATTGCCAGGCTGCCAAATGCCCATTTGCTGCAAACCTGGGAATGGGGGCAGGTAAAAGCCCAGTTTGGGTGGATGCCCGAGACCTTCATTTGGCGTGATGAAAGCCAGCAGGTCTGCGCAACGGCTCTGGTGCTAAAACGGGAACTAGGCTTGAGAGGATTTTCTGCCAACCTCAAGTTGCTTTATATTCCGCGCGGTCCGCTTTTGGATTGGAATAATTCTGCCCTTCGTGAGCGCGTGATCGGTGATTTGAAAGCATACGGCCGCAAAATTGGCGCAATGTTTGTCAAGATGGATCCGGAAGTCATTTTAGCCTTGGGCCAGCCTGGAACGGCTGATGACCAAATACAACCGCTTGGGCGGGAAATTGAAAAAGAATTATCAAGGACTGGCTGGCATTATTCAACCGACCAAATCCAATTCCGCAATACAGTCATGTTGGATCTACGCGGGAGCGAAGCAGATTGGTTGACCCGTATGAAACAAAAAACCCGCTACAACCTCAGGCTTGCACAGAAAAAAGGAGTATCGGTGCGCCGGGGAACGAGTGGTGATTTTTCCCTGCTTTATCGAATGTATGCAGAGACATCCGTGCGGGACGGTTTTGTCATTCGCCCGCAGAGTTATTATGAGACGGTTTGGCGCGGCTTTATGGCCAGGGATATGGCGTGTCCATTGATTGCGGAAGTGGAGGGCGAACCTGTGGCGGCCGTTTTTGTTTTTTGGTTTGCTGCCCATGCCTGGTATATCTATGGCATGTCGCGCGACTTGCACCGCGAAAAAATGCCAAATTATGTTCTGCAGTGGGAAGCCATGCGCCTGGCAAATGAAAAAGGCTGCGTTACTTATGACCTGTGGGGTGCGCCGGAATCATTTGACGAAAGCGATTCCATGTGGGGCGTCTATCGTTTTAAAGAAGGATTGGGCGGCCGGGTGGTAAGGTCGCTGGGGGCGTGGGATTATCCAATTCGTCCGTTCTGGTTCAACATGTATACGCGTTTACTGCCAAGAATTCTCAATTGGATGCGCAATCGTGGAAAAGCACGTACCCGTCAGGAGATCAGTCTATGAAAATGCCGCGAATCAGAATTGCCCATTTGCCGACGCCGGTTGAACCATTGCCGCGTTTGAGTGCATACCTGAGTGGACCCCGTCTATGGGTCAAACGTGATGATCAAACCGGCCTTGCCTTTGGAGGCAATAAAACCCGGAAACTGGAATACCTTCTGGCTGAAGCGCAGGCAAACGGCGCTCAAACGCTGGTAACTGTTGGGGGTGTGCAGTCGAACCATTGCCGTCAGACTGCCGCACTGGCGGCACGTTACAATATGGGCTGCATCCTGGTTCTAAATGGCACTCCCTCCCAGGCGTTATCTGGCAATTTATTATTGGACGAATTATTCGGGGCGGAAATTATTTGGACTGTTCGTGATCAGCGCGACATCGTATTACAGCAGACTTTTCAAAAAGCCTGGGAAACCGGAAGGCGGCCTTACCTGGTGCCACTGGGCGCATCAACGCCGTTAGGCTCATTGGGATACGCGACTGCCTTCGAAGAATTGATAGGCCAGGATGTGGTAAACCCGGATTGGATCGTGGTAGCATCCTCTTCAGGGGGGACGCAAGCCGGGTTGGTTTTG
Source organism: Longilinea sp. (assembly GCA_035560795.1). Taxonomy (GTDB): domain Bacteria; phylum Chloroflexota; class Anaerolineae; order Anaerolineales; family Anaerolineaceae; genus Longilinea. Next base: position 14,133 of record DATMYV010000038.1, on the reverse strand, counting down.
GGGGCAGGGCTGGCTAATTGGGAAGGCAAGATCCTTGGAATTAGTATTGATCAGACCGCGGTCGATTTGCAGCGGACAGTTTCGAATCTGGCCAGTGAAGCATCAGGTTTGGTTGGGGAAAAGCGGATTTTCCGTCCGGATGAGGTGATGGTTAACACTGATTACCTGGGCAGCGGCTATGCAATCCTTGGAGAAGCAGAGGTCGAAGCCATCCGGCTGTTCGCAAAATACGAAGGATTGCTGCTCGATCCAGTTTACACTGGACGAGCAGCTGCCGGTTTGATCGATTTGATCCGAAAGGGCTTCTTTACACCTCAAGAAACGGTCTTATTCTGGCATACCGGCGGAACCCCGGCTTTATTTGCCGACAGCTATCGGGCTCAACTAAGCCAACCAGCTTAGTTTATTACTATTTCCCTACAGGACGCCACGCCGGGCTAAAATCAGCGGCCGGGTCGGTGGTTAAACGGACGATATCGGATCCGTTGATGGCCATGCGGTAAATATCGTGGTTCGTTCCATCCGGCCAGGATTCGAAGATTAGATAGTAGCCATCCATTGAAACGCTTGGTTTGTACATTGGACCGTAGGCGCCAAAATTTTCAACCGGGATGCGAAACTCTTTTGAGGTTTTTCGATCTTCATATCGAAGAGCAGTCAACCAGGTATTGACGTTGTTATTGCGCACCTGCGAATAGTAAATGATCTGGCCGTCTGGTGACCAAACTGGCGTTTGATCGTTAGCATCGCCAGATATCGTGAATTGCTCATCCAGCATTCCCGAGTCCGCCATAATCCATATTTGATCAAAAATATTCGTACGAACAAAAGCGATCTGCATCCCGCTGGGCGACCAGGTGGGCTGGCGGTCAAAATAACGCGTGGCAGATAATTCTTGCAAATCGCTGGTTTCAAGATTAAAGACAAAAATATGCGGCCGTCCGGTACGAAGCGAGGTAAAAGCTATTTTTTTACCATCCGGCGACCAGGCAGGGTCAAAATCGCCGGCCGGGCTGGGCGGTACTGGCAGGGATGTAGGTTCGTTGTTCGTGGCAAGATCGATTACAAAGATTTTAGCGCCTGGATAGGTGCTTTCTTTACGCCTGCATGGGGATATAAAGGCAACTTTCATCCCATCCGCTGACCAGGTAGGTTGGCAAGCTCCTTCGTTCATGCTGGTAACCTGAAGCTGATTGCTGCCATCGCTATTCATCATCCAAAGCTGCATGATTCCTGTCCGGTCAGAAACAAAGATGATCTGGCCCATACCGCCGCCCACGGGTGTCGCTGTGGGAATCATGGTTTCTGGAGTGGAGGGGGTAATAATCAAATCAGCTGTGGCCGTGATGGTTTCAATTACATTGACATTTGCTTGCGTTGCCAATGTGGCCTGGATTGGCTGATCCGTTCCGGCAATCAAATCCTGGGTTGGAACGACCGCTGAAGGTGCTAATGGCGGGGTTGCACTTGCCAGCGCATTTGGATTGGCCAGCGCTGCTTTGGTAAGATCTGGAAAAGCGATGAAGAGCCCCAGGACCGATCCCAGCAATACCATCAGGATAATCGCAAAAACGCGCAAGGCGGGCGACTGGCGTCGTTTACGGCTGATGGACTGCCTGGATGGGAAATTGCCGTTCAGAGAATTATTTTCAGGGATATTGACTTCTTCAGTGGTCCGCTTTACGTTTTCTGGAATTACAGGCGGGGGAGCGATAACGGGTTTCTTCTGTGTGAGTTCAGTCAGGTTGACAGCCTCAGCCAGGCTCTGTTTAAATTCAGACGCTTTTTGATACCGGTCGTCCGGATCAACTTCCAAAGCTTTTTCGATGGCGCTGGCCAGTTTCCGATTAATGCGCGGCGCCAATTCGCGGATGGGTGTCAACTCCGCTTTTCCAGTCGCACGCGCCAGACTGTCTTCCGGAATTACCCCTGTCAAGGCAGCGTAAAGCGTGGCGCCTAATGAATAGATATCGGTGCGTTCATCGGTGCGGGCCGTACCGTATTGCTCCGGCGGCGAATATCCCGGCGTCATTGCCCGAGCGCCTGTAGTGGTTGCCTGCCCGCCCTGGACAACTTTGGCAAGGCCAAAATCCACCAGCAGAACTTCGCCATCCGGCGTTATTTTAATGTTTCCAGGTTTGATATCACGGTGCAATACCGTTGGCATGCGCGAGTGCATATAGGTTAGCGCATCGCAAATTGCCGCACCGATTAGAACAACTTCATTCTCGCTGAGGGTGCCAACCCGTTCGATCCGCTGACGTAGATCTTCCCCGTCGATATAATCCATGATCAAGTATTGCCCTTGATCATTCATTTGAAAATAATCACCGACACGCGGCAGATTGGGGTGCCGCAGGCTGGCCAGGATGTTGGCTTCGCGTTGAAACTGGCGGGCGTATTCGTCCGTCAGAAATAAATTCTCTTTAACCGCAACCTCGACGCCAAGGTTTTCATCGGTGGCGCGGTAAACAGCACCCATCCCCCCCTGCCCAAGAATGGAAACAATGCGATATCGGTTGTTTAAAAGAGTTCCTGCGGCAAGTGGCATTCCATCTGTCCCACGGTTTCTACAATGATTTTACCCTTGTCTAGAAGATCACGCAAACAAACCGCATGACATTGCAAAAAAGAAAGTTTATCATACATGCTATAATCACCCAAAAGGCTGTTCTTTTCCCACGTCCCTGCATCTATGAATCTCGATATTAGAACTGCTGTTTTGACCGCAATTTTTATGGCCGCCGTCGGCGGTTTGATTGTATTTCTGGTCGGCATCCGTACGATTCGATCCGGATTAAAATTGCCATTCTTCCGGAAGCGTCAGGATTTGTTAATGCGGGGCTGGCGGAATGTTTTTGTTGCTCTTCTGCTGGGACTTATCGCCTTTGCCATTGGCAGGTTTGGCGAACCGGCAGCTTATAAAGTTTTTCCACCATCACCAACCATCACTCAGACTCCTACGATCACCATTACTCCAACAATTACTTTAACCCCCACCATCACATTGACGCCGACCATCACCAATACTCCATCAATTACGCCCACCCCAATGATGCCTGAAGAAATTGCAACGCAGTTTAGTGGAATAGTCACGCCTGGTGCGGATGCAGTTTTCAGTGCGTTGCAATTTTCCAAAGCAATTGATGAATCACGTTTGCCGATTAATGCCGCCGTTGAATTTGCCAATCCGGCTGGCAAAATCTACGCTACTTTCAGTTATAACAACATGCAGGACGGAGTCCAATGGTCCGCGCTCTGGTACCGGGTGCAGGATCAAAAATTGATTTGCTATGAAACACAAGCCTGGAGCGGCGGAACGGGCGGTTATGGCTATTCTGAGTGCGAACCATTATTCAATGAATGGTTGCCGGGTGAATTTGAAGTCCAGATATTTCTCGGGATGCAGTGGCAAGTCTCCGGACGCTTTACAGTAACCGGAACGCCGCCAACAGCCGCGCCGACCCTAACTTCGACCTCAACACGGACCTCGACGGTGACGGCAGGACCATCGCCGACCCGGACGGCTTCGCGTACCCCGCGGCCTAGCGCCACGTCAACCATTACGCGCACCCCATCGCCGTCGAGTACGCCAAAGCCGCCAACGAAAACGTCCACCCATGCGCCGACCTGGACTTCATCACCCACAATGCCGACCAATACCAAAGCGCCCTGGCCTACCCTGACTCCCAGCCCAACTCCAAAATAATAAATGGATTATCCCTTGTGGATAACCTCATTTTCGGCTCCAGACGCGTACTTCAGGAATTAATGGTATGTCCGCGTCTGGTTTTGTACTGATCAGCTTGATATGTTCGAATTGCTGAAAAGGCGTTTTCAAGCCCAACAGGCATGGGCTTGCCTTGATTCCGTAAGTTTTCCCGCGCGGACTTTAAGACAGCTGAATACATGCCAACCAGTTCAAAAATTGCATCTTCCGTTTTGACTTTTTGTTTCTGCAATTGAACAAAGCTTAGAATTGGCATGGATTGCAGCATACTGGTAATTTCCTGATTTGTACTTTGGCGGCGGAGTTCATCCAAAACCTGGCTGCTACCACGGACAAGGTTCTCGGCTGTAATCCGCCAGGCTTCGATATGTTGGTTGAGAATGACTTGCTCATTCGTCGAAAAAGATCCAATATCGATCCATTCAAGCCGAACGCCATGGATACGTGCGCGTTCAGGGAATCCATTGGCAAAATTCCGGAAGAAATTGCTTAATTGTGGGCGGGGAATAAAATTCGGTGCAACCGGGAATTGAGCGCTGGTAAAGGAATAAAAACGCTGGAAGCGTGGCTGCCGGGCATGTTTATGCTCCCGGAATGGCAGCGGAATGGACTTGTGATAATTCTTTGGCCGGTGGGGGAATAGCGGCTGTGAATGCATACGGCGCGACCGGACATAGCGCCGGTTTGACCATATTTTTCGGTGGATAGCGTTTTCCATGGCCACCTGGCGTTGAATTTCAGGTTCACCAATCGCAGCCAGCAATTCACCCAGGGTATGCTCACTGATGAAGCGGATCAATTCTTCCTGAACCAGTCTTTGCATCGTGAATGACCATAGTTCGCCAAGACTATTTTGATAGGTAAGCGAGTAAACTGCCTGCCGGCGAAAAGGATATGGCCGACCGAGGGAAGTCTGGTCCACACCGCGCCAGACACTGAATATCAATCTCAAATCCTTTACATTGATCAGGATGCCATCATTTGTTCTAGCCTCAATGCTGAAACAGGCTGTTTGATCCCGCAAATCAATAATTTGCCGGAGCCGCTCGAAACCATCCAGGGTACTGATGGCAGGCAGATATTGCTGTTTACCCAATGTACCATTTGGCCTTGCTGGCCTATTTGGGTTGTCAGAGGAAGATTCGACAAAGACAGAGAAATAACGGGCCAGAAAATCGATGATCTTCTGGGGGAAAGGCCTGGTGTGTTTTTGGATGCGTAAATTTGGACTGATGGGATGAAATGCCCCATTAATCCTTTCGAAAACCGCTACGAATTCGACATTGACTTGAACCAGGCTTGGACCTCCGATGCGGATGACTGGCAAATCAAGCTGTTTACGGCTGAGAGCTTCGTTGTTGATCACCAGCATTTCCATTTGCGGAAAGGCAAAAGCCGCCCGGCTGATGAACTCCCGACCGATGGATGATTTCGGCAGTTCAAAAATATCCATCAGATAAATGGCGGCAATTTCAATTGCCAGCCAGGCCGGGACGAAGAAGGTAATCAAACGCGATAACGTGTCACCTGCCAGCAGAAATCCAAATAAATGATCAAGGAAGGTGAGTGTCTGGGCAATTATCGAGCTGGTTGGATCCAATTGGAGGTGTAAAAATCGGATCGACCCATCGCTCCAGGGGTGGTACCAGAAGGCCGTGAGCAGCCAGGTTGTGAAGAACAGAATCCAGAATATCGTGCCGCGAATTCTGCCACCTGCCTGGGTCAATGCAAAGAATCGAGAAAGCGCTAATTCGAAAGCCTCGCTGATCGAATCACTTTGATCGGCGGTAGGATCGGTTGAAGAGAATAAGGGTTCGGTATTCATAAATCGGGTTGCTTTTCAACCCAATCCAATAATTCCTGTAATTGGGTTATCTCATTGACCGTCATACTGTGTAATGCGGAGTCCCGTTTACACATATCCAGATTCCCGCGTATTAATCGTAAAAGTAATTCTTTCCCGGAAAGCTTTTCGTTGGAGGCAAGCGTTGTGAATGGCTGGCAGGCACTTTCTGCAACGCGGATATATGCGTCCTCCTGCCCCATTCGGGTTACAAGATCGCGTTGCTGATCAACCAGCATACGGTCTTGACGGGCGCGATCCAACCATGATGTTTTCCAGCGCTGGACAAGCTGATTCTCCACCTCATCCGGCATTCGGAGGTTATAGATCTCCAACCGGGTTACATGGATGCCGCGTTTCTTTAATAATTTGAATTCGCGGCTATCCTCCAGGTTGCCAGATTCCATGCCAAAATTATCCAGGATGGGGGCCTGTTCTTCCATGAGCCGTGCACGAATTACCTTTTTCATGGCCGTCATCGTGCTGGTATGGTTTTTCTTATGCTCAAATAACTCATCCAGGGTATATTTTCCCAGGAATTCGCGCCAAACGTCCCCAGCGAGGTGAGCGGGAAGCCAATCCCAACGGCGGTTGCGGTTGGCTGCATCGATCGGGTAATTCAGATCAATGTTTTGCCCCAGGATGGCTTTTTCAACAGACGCAGGCCGGTAACCGAACTGGGTATTGCCTTCGCCCGGGGTCGATTCAAGCCGAAAATAAACGGTGATGGTCGAAACAATTTCAATGCCATCACGTGTTAATGCTCGCGTTTCGTTTCGTTGATTCTGGCGAGTTTGATATTCAGCCAGTGTTTCCTTCTTTCCCTTTTCTGCAAAAGGCGAAAGACTGTTCGATGAGTTGGTCAATAAACCAATGGTCTTTTTGTGCAACCGCAAATCGACCACCGTATCTGGTGAAACAGATTCCCTTCGTTTGGTAAAGGTAATTCCAGGACCAATGGCTCGAATAAAACGGGTGGGCGTTTTAAGGAGTGCCGCACTTGCTGTGTCCACCAGAATGACCCCAGGACCGGAACGCTGCTCCTCGCCTTTTCTTTTTTGAATTTCGCCGTCGACGATTGATATTGCCTGGCCATGCAATCCTAACGGGTAAATCAGCAGACGGTAAAAGGATTGCAATCGTTCGTGTATGGTTTTAACTGGCAGGGTGAATTGAGAAAAAAATGCCAACCAGAAAATCAAACCGATGATGATTAAGAACGCATCCAACAGGAATGTGACCTGGTTGAAGTCCCTTCGGTGTAGATAGAAATAGAGAATCATAGAACCGGCAGCGATCAGAAACGGCCGGCGCCAGGGCGGTCTAATAAGATTGCGGAGACTTATTTTCCCCATACCTGAATTGTATAACAATTTACAGGATTGCGCGTAGAAAAAACCCCTCCTGAAAAGAAAGTTCCGCGGCTTCCTATGTTAGAATTAAATCAGCCAAAACGCTCCAGATGGGATAAAAGAAGGAATATGCTGCGAGCTTTTTTTATTTTTCTTTCTAAAGCAAGCTGGGCTCAAAACCTGATTACCAGGTGGGGCGTAGCCTGGCGTGCTGCTTCACGATTTATCGCCGGCGAGACCGGCGAAGATGCGATTCGGGCCATCCAACAATTAAATGCCGTCGGAATTCTGGCAACCGTTGATCACCTTGGCGAAAACACCTCAACCGCTGCTGAAGCCAGGCAATCAACAGATGAGATTTTACAGATTTTGGATTTGATTCATGCATCATCCGTTCAGGCAAATGTGTCGATCAAACTATCCCAGATTGGTTTGCTGTTGGATGAAGACCTCTGCCGCCAAAACCTATCGCGAATTTTGGATCACGCCCGATTAATGGATAATTTTGTACGCATCGACATGGAAGATTCTACTTTGACGGATAAAACACTAGCCTGTTTGCGATGGGCGCGCAACCAGGGTTTTTCCAACGTTGGAATCGTGATTCAATCGTATCTATACCGTAGCGACAAGGATCTAGCTGTCCTAATTGATGAAGGCATTCGAGTCCGTCTGGTAAAAGGCGCCTATCGCGAACCTGCTACGGCGGCTTATCCTGCCAAATCGGATGTGGATGCCGCCTTTGACCGGTTAACCGAAATGATGATTGCTGGCACTCAAAAGCGCGGGGTTGACATTGTCCCTGCTAACGGCCGTTTTCCGGCTTTTTCAGCCATTGCCAGTCATGACCCTGACCGCATCCAGACTGCCCGGGATAAACAGGAAGAATACAATCTACCCACGAATGCGCTAGAGTTTCAAATGCTCTATGGAATTCGGCGTGATCTGCAGCAGCAGTTGTCAGCAGCAGGTTACCCAGTCCGTGTTTACGTTCCGTACGGCACCCGCTGGTATCCTTATTTCATGCGCAGGTTGGCTGAGCGGCCGGCAAATGTTTGGTTTTTCTTATCAAATTTCTTCAGGCATTGAGCAGGGAAGGATGGATTTGAAAAAAGGCCTTCCATTAGCGGTAATAACCGGCGCTGCGGTGCGTTTAGGGCGAAGCATAGCCCTGGCACTCGCCAATCAAGGTTACCCGATCGGATTGCATTATCACGGATCTGAACAGGCTGCCCTTGAGACCCAGAAGGAAATCAAATCATTCGGCCGAGATGCTTATCTCCTGCCAGCTGATTTGACTGATCCAGCTCAAATTGAGTCGATGTTTGGGCAAATCCGTTTACTTCCATTTCGCTTGGGCGTGCTGGTTAATTCAGCTGCCATCATGTTACCCGGAAATTTATCCACCATGACGGTAGCAGATTGGGACAATACCCTGGCCTTAAATCTTCGCGCTCCCTGGTTATGTGCACGCGAGGCTGCTGCGTGCATGGGCAGCCCCGGCGGCGTGATCATCAATATCACCGATGTTGGCGCACAAAAAACCTGGACGGGTTATCCGGCATACACGGTGAGCAAATCGGCCCTTGAAACATTAACACGCCTGTTGGCGCGCCAGCTCGCGCCAGGGGTGAGGGTCAATGCCGTTGCACCTGGATTGATCCTCCCTGCGGAAAACCTTTCAGCTGATGAATGGCATCGGCTTGTTCAGCGATTGCCTTTACAAACTGCCGGAACCCCGGAGGCAGTTGTTCAGGCGGTGATTGCGCTGATACAAAACGATTACATTACCGGCGAGACATTACTGGTGGACGGCGGTTATGCTTTATTATGAGGAGGCGGACTGAATGAACGCTTCATCCTGGAAAGAATTGTTGCGCCTGGCCAGGCCCTGGGTTTTATTGGGCTGCATCTTGTTTTATGCGCTGGGTGCCGGAATCGCCCATTTTCTGGCGAGATCCATTGATTTTTCAACCTATTTGATCGGACAGGCGTGTGTCTTGTTACTGGTGCTCAGCAGCTCTTACCTGAGTGAATACTTTTCCATGCTCGAATATCCGGTATTGCGTCGAAATCAAACTGGTGGACGCACACCAGAAGAATTCTTGTGGTTGCGAAATGGATTGATCGAAGCAGCCACAGTCGCGTTGACGGCTGGCGCAGCACTGACAGTGTTGTTGTTCACACGCGGTGCGGGTAATCCAACGGTCGTGATCTTTTTGGGAGCAGCTTTTCTGCTGGCATTCTTTTATGCTGTCCCGCCCTTTCGCCTTGCAAAAAATGGCTTTGGCGAATTGGCGACGGCGTTATTCTTGACCGGCATTACTCCTGCGCTTGCCTATGCCTTGCAAACGGGTGAAACGCACCGGCTGTTACTTCTGCTAACCTTTCCTCTGACTGCCTTGTTCATCGCAGCAATTCTGGCTACTGGACTGGAAACATATTACGCAGATATCAAAGAAGGACGTCAGACGCTGATGGTTTCTGTCGGTTGGCAGCGTGGCATGAATTTGCATAACTGGATGATCTTATTGAGTTATATGCTTGTCGGTCTGGCCGCTGTATTACGTCTGCCTTGGTCGCTGACCTGGCCAATGCTCCTGACTGCCCCAATTGGTTTGTTCCAAATCTGGCAAATGTGGCAAATTAATAACGGCCAAAAACCGCGCTGGCGATTGTTGCACATCACAGCACTGGCATCTTTAGGCATGATGGCCTATTTGATCACATTCGCTTTGTGGACGGGGTGAAAGCCATGCCGGAGTTCCTTGAATTACTTCCCCCGGGGAAGGCATTGCGCGAATTCCTGGGTGCATTGCCTGATCGAAAACCATTGACTGAGATCATTGATACATCCGTTGCTGTCAACCGCGTACTGGCTGAAGATGTTCATTCCGGCGAAGCACTGCCGCCTTTCGACCGCAGTACCGTGGATGGATTTGCAGTAAGGGCCATGGATACCTACGGCGCCACCGAAACCCTGCCGGCCTATCTACATCTAGTTGGCGAGGTTCCGATGGGGGCAAAACCTGAATTTGACCTGGCCCGGGGAGAGACCGGCTTGATTCATACCGGCGGCATGCTGCCCGTTGGAGCGGATGCGGTGCTTATGCTGGAGAATTCGCAGCTGGCCCGTCCTGGAGAAATTGAAGTGTTGCGCGCAGTTGCACCGAATGAAAATGTGCTGAGGACAGGCGAGGATGTAGGCACCGGAGATCTGATCATGGAATGCGGTACGTACTTACGGCCGCCGGAGATTGGCGGTCTGGCAGCCTTGGGGATCACTCAAATCAGCGTGAGCGTGCCCCCGCGGGTTGGCATTCTTTCTTCAGGGGATGAAATTGTGCCACCGCATGTTCGACCCAATTATGGACAGGTCCGTGACGTGAATGCCTTCAGTTTATCTGCATTAGTCGCGCAGCGGGGCGGCGAACCTGTGAGGCAGGGCATCATTCCAGATCAGGCAGAATCGCTGGAAACAGCCATGCGCCAGGCATTAGCCGAATGCGATCTGGTGGTGGTCACCGCCGGGTCGTCAGCCAGTACGCGCGACCTGACTGTACAGACGATCCAGAAGATGGGACAGCCAGGCGTACTTGTGCATGGCGTAAACGTAAAACCGGGTAAACCGACCATTCTGGCTGTCTGCGAAGGCAAGGCTGTAATCGGATTGCCTGGCAACCCGGTGAGCGCTTTCGTGATTGCAGGGTTGTTTGTTCTGCCTGTTATTGACAAATTACTTGGTTTGAAGGGCGGCCGGATCGAGGCCAGTGTTTTCGCTCGGTTGGGTATCAACCTTGCTTCCCAGGCAGGCCGGGAGGATTATATTCCGGTCAAGTTGCGGCAGACTGAGGAAGGCCTGGTGGCTGACCCAATTTTTTACAAGAGTAATTTAATATTCAGCCTGGCAAGGGCGGATGGTCTCGTCCATATTCCGGCGGACGCCAATGGTTTGCCGGTGAATGCCAGTGTGGAAGTGAAGCTGATCTAGCGCTTAAGGAGCATGATGATGTCGGTATATTTGCATGATATTCCTCTCCCCGAAGCGCGCCAACGGCTCCAACTCGCATTGGAAGAAACCGGTCTTTGGAAAATTCTCGGAATCGAGGAAATTCTGCTGGATGAAAATGCCATTGGGCGGGTTACAGCACAACCGGTTTGGGCAAAAATCTCGTCGCCGCATTATCACGCCTCAGCGATGGATGGTTTTGCCCTGCGGGCTGAGTTAACCTCAGGTGCGATGCCCACTGCTCCGGTTGACCTGGAAATGGGGCCGCAGGCTCAATATGTTGACACAGGCGATCCGCTGCCTGATTGGGCCAATGCAGTTATCCCCATTGAGAACATCGAAGCTTTAAATTATGATGGGAGTCCTGCAAAGGATTCCCGCCATTCTGATTTGATCCGGCTGCGGTCCGCCCTCACACCGTGGAGCCACGTCCGACCGATGGGTGAGGACATTGTGGCGACCCAACTGGTATTGCCGGCCGGTCAAATCCTGCGGCCAGTCGATCTGGGCGCTGCAGCAGCCAGCGGGCAAACCCATTTATGGGTGAGCCGGAAACCCCGGGTGGCCATTCTGCCCACCGGTTCGGAATTGGTGCCGGTGGGAGCTTCTGTAAAACGCGGCGACATCATTGAATATAACTCGATCGTTCTGGCTGCCCAGGTGCGTTCCTGGGGCGGCATGGCAAAGCGTTACCCGATTTCAGTAGACAATTTCGATCTAATTCGCTCCCGTGTGCAGGAAGCTGCCAACGGTTATGACCTGGTACTCCTCAATGCCGGATCCTCGGCTGGAAGCGAAGATTTTTCGGCACGCGTCGTTGAAGAGCTGGGAACCCTACTGGTGCACGGTGTCGCGGTACGTCCTGGTCATCCGGTGATACTCGGCATGATCCGCCGTTCAAACGGCGCCGGGATGACCCCGATCATCGGCGTGCCCGGTTATCCAGTCTCGGCTGCTTTGACCGGAGAAATATTTATTGAGCCCTTGCTTGCTGCCTGGCAAGGTCGTCAACCGTTACAGCCGGTTGAGGTAAATGCACAATTGACCCGCAAGATCACATCGCCAGCTGGGGACGATGATTATGTTCGCATGGTCGCAGGACGGGTAGGCGACCGCTTGCTGGCGGCGCCGCTTTCCCGCGGGGCCGGCGTAATTACCTCGCTGGTCCGGGCAGATGGCATAACCATTTTGCCACGCGGCGTACAGGGGCTGGAGGCAGGAACTTCGATTAAGGTGCGCTTGTACCGTTCACCTCATGAATTGGAACAAACGATCTTTGCCATCGGTTCGCATGATATGACACTCGATCTGGTGGCACAATTTCTGGCAGAAAGGCAGCGCCGCCTGGTTTCAGCAAATGTCGGCAGTCAGGGAGGGCTGGTTGCGCTGCGCCGCGGTGAAGCGCACCTGGCTGGATCGCATTTGTTGGATCCGGACACCGGCGAATACAATCTTCCTTACCTGAAGCAATACCTACCGGAGACGCCGGTTGAGGTGGTGACCTGGGTGGGCCGTGAGCAGGGGATTTTAACGCAGCGCGGCAACCCCAAAGCCATTCACGGTCTCGAAGATCTGGCACGCCCGGATGTACGTTTTATCAACCGCCAGCGCGGCGCCGGCACACGGGTGCTGCTGGATTATCATCTGGATAAAATAGGCATTCAGGCGGCTTTAATTAATGGCTATGATCAGGAAGAATACACTCACCTGGCAGTGGCTGCAGCGGTTGCATCTGGAAGGGCTGATTGCGGCATGGCGATTACAGCTTCAGCGCAAGCGTTGGATTTGGATTTCATTCCGCTCTTTCAAGAACGCTATGATTTAATTATTCCTTGCGTTTATCTCCAGGACAATTTGCTTACTCCGTTATTTGATTTGATGACTGACGCGCGTTTCCGCCAGGCGGTTGCAGCTCTGCCAGGTTATGATTTGAGCCAGATGGGTCACATTGTACAATCCTGCTCAAATATATCCTGGTAATTTAAAACTGGATTTCACACTGCCAAATGGGTAGAATAGAAGTACAGAAAAGGAGTTACTGATGCCAATTTCCGCCAATACTCTTGCGCCAGATTTTACTTTACTTGATGATGCCGGAGTTGAACGAAGACTTTCAGATTTCCGCGGTCATCCAGTTGTGTTGTATTTTTATCCCAAGGATGATACGCCGGGTTGTACGACCGAAGCCTGTGCTTTCCGCGATGCCTACAGCGAATATACGCAGGCCGGCGTCGCTGTAATCGGAGTAAGCCCTGATAAAACCAAATCCCATGCCAAATTTAGAGCCAAATATGACCTGCCTTTTACATTGCTGGCAGATGAAAATCACGCGGTCTGCGACCTATACGGCGTGTGGGGCCGCAAGAAAATGCTTGGGCGCGAATACGATGGCGTTTTCCGTACGACTTTCTTAATCGGTGCAGACGGGATGATCCTCAAAGTTTTTGAAAAAGTAAAGCCAGACGGACACAGCGATGAGGTTCTGGCAGCCTTAAAGTAGGTCGGTTGCTTTTAATGCCTCTACCTTCCGGTAATACAAAAACTGCCTGGTTATTATCCAGGCAGTTTTTTTATATTACTTTATCAATCTGAGCTGAGATTCTTCTCAATGGCTGCGGTCGCGTTTAGTTCAGCTTCTGCGCTAATTCAGAGATTTTGAACATGTCTCGGACCGGTTCCGGGGATTTCATAAGTGCATCCAAATGTACGCCATCCAGATACTTTACGATCAAGTCCTGTAGACTGTTCCAGACCGGCATGGCTGAGCAGGTTTGCTGGCGTGGGCATTCTTCGCCGCATTCCAGGCACGGATTGAGGCAAATTGGACCTTCAAGAGTTTCAGAAATGCGCAGCAAGCTGATGGATTCAGGCGACTGGCTCAAGCGCAGGCCGCCCCGCGGGCCGGGTGATGCTTTGATCAGGCCAGCCTGCATAAGGGTATGGGCGATTTGGTGTAGGAAGGGCAGTGGAATTTCCAATTTTTCTGCGAGAGTTGCGGTGGGAATGGGATGATTTTCCTCTTCAGAAGCTAACGCCACCATGAGTTGGACACCATAATCTAAACGACGGCTAATTCGAAACATTATTGACCTCTAATTTTGTCTAAAGATGGGTTGTTAGGAACAAATTTATCCGATAAATGTTGACAACGTAAGTGACAAATGTCCTGTAATTGGAGTGTGGATAATCTAATAATGAT
>DATMYV010000037.1:0-33464 GCA_035560795.1 Longilinea sp. | reverse complement strand
CTCGAAACAGTTAGGGGACAGGAGAATTTTAGTGGCATTACCGGTTGACAATTTCAATTCAATTCAAGAGAAATCACCCATAGGATACTTTTACCAAACACCTGCCGAGACGATCAATGTCCTGAGTGGTTTTTTCCGTGTTGGCTTTGATAATAAGCAAAAAATTATCTGCCAATTACCTCATGCTCAGCAACAAAAAACCATTCCGATGGCACTCTTGCCACAGACATGGTCTGATCGAATAAGCCTGGATGGCCAATTGGAATTTATTTCTCCGCCCTTTCACTGGGATCAATCAGACCGTTTTATTCCAGAGAAATTAACCGATTGGATTGTAAATCAACGCTCTGCCGCCATTACTCAGGGCTTTCATTCCGTGCGCATATGGCTTGATTTCACCTGGGCACTGAAAGATATCAACCGCTCCGAAATTGTGGCTGATTGGTTGATTGATCTGGCTAAATTACATTTGGCAGATACGCTGGTTTGCTGTTCATACGACCAATCTGAAATCGAGGCAGAAAAAATACTCCGTCTCTTGCCGGCTCATGCGAGTCTATATTCCAATCAAAAGGTCGTTGCCAACCCTGTATACCAGATTCCCCTGCGATCCAACGGCGATCGACCGATTGATCTCCTGACAAGATTCAACACCTACCTAAGAAATCAGTCTGTCGAAATTCCGTCCATTCGATCAGATTTCAATTATTTATCCACCTTATTTTCCAATTTACCCTATGGAATGGTGACAACGGATCAGGACGGCCTGATAAGAACAGTAAATCCAAAAGCTCTTTACCATCTTGGCTATGCGCAATCTGAGGATTTAATATCCATATCCCTTGCTGATCTTATTTCACCTGGCGATCGCGCACAAGTTGTCCATGATCTATTTGAAGAGACCGTGCCAGGCAAAAGCGAAAGGCGAATTGAATGTAATTTATTAACCAGGGATGGATTCGCAATTCCAGTGGAGATGCGCAGCGAATGGATGGAATTCCCAGAACCTTATGGGACCCAACTGATTTGTTATTTCAATGATATCACCCACCATTTTGAGATTGAACAGGCTTTGCGAAATAGCGAACAACGCTATCGCTTCCTGGTTGAATACCAGGGTGAAGGCGTGGTGATGATTAATTCGTCCGCAAAAGTTGATTATATTAATGCGGCTGGAAGTACCTTATTAGGTGGAACGCCAGAAAGTATTGTTGGATTGCCAATCACAACGTTTATCCCGGATAATCAACTGGATGATTTTCGGCAGCAATCGAACATGCGCCGTAAGGGAGTTTCATCTTCATATGAACTAACCATTCAATCTCTGGATAATATTCAACGGGATGTATTGGTGACGGCCACACCCCGTTACTCCCCGGAAGGAAAATATAATGGAACAGTTGCGATCTTTCGGGACATTTCCGAACGCAAACAGCTGGAAGAAAAATTGCGCTATCAAAGTACCCATGATACTATGACCCGTCTCTTTAATCGGGCCTTTTTTGATCAAGCAGTCGAGAATTACAATCCAGCCGAGTCTCCGATAGCAAGCATTATTGTCATTGATGTGGACGGTTTAAAAGTGGTCAACGATTCAGAGGGTCATAAAGCTGGCGATAAGCTCCTTCAAAAAGTAGCAAGCATACTCAAAGAATCATTTCGTACCAATGATTCGATCGCCCGAATTGGCGGGGATGAATTTGCCATATTATTACAGGAAACGGATGAAATTCAACTCAATCAAGCAATTATCCGGTTAAGGCACAATTTGGAACAAGCCAACGACAGGCTTCCCGAGGTGGAACAAATAAGCTTTTCAATTGGTGGCGCAACAACGGCACCGACCCGCGGCCTAAACCAGGCACTCATGCTCGCGGATATGCGTATGTATCACCAAAAACGCCGGAAGAAAGCCAGTCACGGAAGCCAGTTATTGGAATAATCCTGGAGACATATGCAAACCCGTTTTCCTTTCGCACATACTTTCTCTATTGTCGCGCGCGATCCATCCACTGGTGAAATGGGCGTAGCAGTTCAATCCCACTGGTTTTCTGTTGGCACCCTTGTCCCATGGGGCGAAGCAGGCGTCGGCATCGTGGCGACCCAATCGATGGTCGAACCCAGTTATGGACCCCTGGGGCTCAAGATGATGCGCGTTGGAAAAACGGCGAATCAGGCGTTAACGGGCCTTTTAGCTTTAGATAGTGGAAAAGATCTTCGCCAGGTGGCCATGGTGGATTGCAAGGGCAATGTGGCCGTTCACACGGGTGACCGTTGCATTAAATTTGCCGGCCATGAGTGTGGTGAAGGATTCTCCGTACAAGCCAATATGATGGCAAACCCGACGGTTTGGCCTGCCATGGCGCAGGCATATCGAGATTCTGCTGGTAACCTGGCTGAACGATTATTGCGCTCGCTTGAAGCCGGCCAGGCTGCTGGCGGCGATATTCGCGGCATGCAATCTGCCGCAATCTTGATTGTTGCACCCGCAAACACAGGGCGCTCATGGTCAAATCGCCTGATCGACCTGAGAGTTGAGGATCATTCGACTCCACTCTTAGAATTGCGGCGCCTTATATGCTTGCATCAAGCGTACGATTTTATGAATATGGGCGATGACTTTCTCTCTTCTGGAAACATCGACTCGGCTTTGGAATCCTATCGAAGGGCTGCTGAATTAGCACCCGAAATTCTTGAATTGCCGTTTTGGCAAGCAGTAACTATGGTGGATTTAGGCAGAATCGATGAGGCTATCGAGATATTTAAACCAATATTTTTGACACAGCCAGATATGCGCGCCTTGCTCCAGCGGCTGCCCGCGGCTGGCTTGCTCAGTTGCGACCAGATTACACTAAATAAAATAATCACGTTAACATAAACGGCTCGCGATTTTTCTTGCTTGATCAACGGTCATCGCCGCATTGGTCGGTTCGATACAGTATTATTTCGATAAAACCCGCAAACCTGTTCCCCGGTACAGGATAGAGACTATCCATTTCTCAGTTGGACGCTACGCTGAACTCACTAAGATGGAGAAAGGTCGATATCTAGAATACACGAATCCACAGTAACTAATTTCACTACGAAAATAAGCAGAGGAGATTGACATGAATAGCGATGATGTTCGTCATGAAGAGTATAAAGTAGACGGCGATGCCGTGGTGGCAAAAATCAGAGAATTGCTTCATCAAGGCAATATTCGCCGCATCGTGATAAAAAACGAACAAGGGCAAACGCTCATTGAAATTCCGTTGACCATCGGTGTGGTTGGTGTAGTTTTGCTGCCAGTTTGGGCTGCGATCGGCGCCATTGCCGCACTTGCAGTCAACCTGACTATCCTAGTGGAACGAGTTGAAGGCACCCAGGATACACCGAAAGACCCGACCGTAGAATAATTACTTCCCATATGCCCGGGTAAATCCGGGCATTTTTTTTTACTTGAAATGATAATACATTTGTTCTATAATTGATCCATGGATGTGTCCGGTAGAATCGATCGCTTGACAGAACATATGGCTCTCGAAACCGATGGGGATTTTTCAACCGGTGCACCGGTTACCTGTGGAATTTCACCCCAAAGCCAGCCAGGTGTCGTGTTTGCGGCTGCGGCTGGCGGTAAACGGGTAAAGCTGCTCAAGACTTTGTTGACCTCCGCCTGCGAGCGGGATTGCCTTTATTGTCCTTTCAGGGCTGGGCGGGATTTTCGCCGTGAGACTCTACGACCGGATGAATTAAGCACGGCATTCTTAAAAATGCATCATGCGGGGTTGGTAGAAGGCTTATTTCTCAGTTCAGGCATCGCCGGCGGCGGTATGAAGACACAAGATCGGTTACTCGCTTCGGCAGAAATTCTACGGAATAAACTGGGTTATCGCGGTTACCTGCATTTAAAGATCATGCCTGGTGCTGAGAAAAGCCAGGTCGAACGAGCCATGCAGCTCGCTGACCGCATATCGATCAATCTCGAATCACCGAATGAACACAGGTTGGGCACCCTGGCGCCACACAAAGATTATTGGAAAGAGCTATTCACACCGTTGCAATGGGCAGAAGAGATACGGCAGTCATTATCCCCGGAGTTTGCCTGGAAAGGCCGGTGGCCGTCATTAACCACCCAGTTCGTGGTCGGCGCGGTGGGCGAAACCGATCTCGAGTTGCTCTCTACCAGCGAATTTCTCTTCCGTAATTTACGTCTGGCACGTACCTATTATTCGGCGTTTACACCGGTTGCTGATACGCCTCTCCAAGACCAGCCTCCTGAAAACCCAATCAGGCAGCTACGCTTATACCAGTCCGCTTTTCTGTTGCGTGATTATGGCTATGACCTGGAAGATTTACCATTTCTGGCTGGCGGATCCTTACCATTGGAAATTGACCCCAAGCTAGCCTGGGCAAAACTGAACTTAAGCGAGCAGCCAGTTGAAATCACCCAGGCAGAATCGTCACAACTCCTTCGTATACCAGGAATCGGAGTCAAAACTGCCAGAAGAATCCTCAAAGAACGCCGGAAAAACACCATTCAAGGGCTGTCCGATCTGCAGCGGCTTGGCATACCCCTCGATAAGGCTGGACCATATATATTGGTCAATGGCAAAAAACCTGACCGCCAAATGTCGTTGTGGTAAGATCACAGCATGCCTTTGATAGAATCCCTCGAGACCCCTGCAACTAAAGCATTGGAAGACACGAAGACCTCATTTCAGGTCTTTCAACATATCCACAAAATCACAACCTTACAACAAGCTGCAGAGGAACGCGGACAGAACCCAGACCAGATAATCCGGAGTATTTTATTCCGCCAATCCAGCGGTCAATTTGTATTGGTTTTAATGGCAGGCGATCGGCAAATTTCATGGAAAGCACTACGAGCTTATCTGGGAGAACGCCGCATTTCACTGGCATCTCCTCAAGACGTGATTGATTATACAGGTTACGAAATTGGGGCAGTGACGCCTTTTGGCTTACTTCACCCAACGCGCATTATTGCAGATCCAAGTGTATTTACATATCCGCAAATTTCTTTAGGTTCAGGGAAGAAGGGATTTGCTATAATCCTCATTTCCAACCTCTTACCCCGGCTGATCGAAAATATAGAAATTACAGCATTAACTTAATATTTTTCACCCAATTCTTATCATCATCATTTACCATTTCTATAAGTCATTCCACGATAAGAGGTTACTGATGGCAAGAAGCAATAAGAACAATGATACCAACAGTGCCGTTCCATTGATCCTGATTGCGGCAGGAATTGTCCTTATCATTATTGTGCTAATCTGGCAGTTGTTCATGTCACAAACAAATACGGCACAGGTTGGGGCAATTCAACCCACCGTTACCAGCGAAATTCCCTATCCCGAAATAACTCGCGTAAGCCTTGGAGACGCCTACAGTGCTTTCCAAAATAAGGCGGTTATTTTTATTGATGTGAGGTCGGTGGACAATTTCAAACAAAGCCATATTGCCGGCGCGACAAATCTCCCCCTCGATCAACTCGAGGTTCAAATTCCTCAAATGGATTTACAGGCTTGGATCATTCCCTATTGCACCTGACCGGCTGAACAATCCAGCGCTCGTGCAGCGCGGCTACTTCTGGACGCAGGCTACACCCATGTTACTCCCCTTCTGGGAGGCTTCCGGGGATGGGCGGACGCAAATTACCCAATCGAGCCTTGATTTTGGAACATCCTATGCAAACCGGCAAATGTGAATTCTGGTATAATTTTTCGAAGAACAGTTTCTTACATCTCCTGTTCCATGAATTTTCAGAGGATCACTCAATTCCAGCACTACGTACGTCAAATGAATAAAGTGAACAGAGAAGAGACCAATTAAACACTGGCGCCGAAGGGGCAAACGTTTGGCAAGGCATTCCAAACGCGAATCTCTCAGGTAAAAAGGACCCTGCTCACAATTATCTCTGGAAAGTCGAAAGACACCGAAGGGGCAAACCCATTGGGCGAATCTCTCAGGTCATTTACAGGGGGCGCGCACTTTCTCGGTGCGTGCCTTTTTCTATCCACCCTATTTTGTCGGAGGAAAAAATGAATATCCCCAGCAATTTGAAATACACCAGCACGGACGAGTGGGTAAAAGTCGATGGAAACATCGCCACGATCGGTGTCACGGATCACGCTCAGGAACAACTCTCTGACGTAGTGTTCGTGGAGGTAACCGTAAGCGTTGGCGACAAGGTGGCCAAGAAATCCACCATTGCGACGGTTGAATCGGTGAAAGCTGCCGCGGATGTCAATTTACCTGTTTCTGGCAAGGTTGTTGCCGTCAATGAAGATCTTCCACAGACGCCTGAATTGGTGAACACAGATCCGTATGGGAAGGCCTGGATGATCAAAATTGAGATGGAAAACCTTGCCGAATTAGACAACCTGATGGACGCTGCAGGTTACGAGAAGCATACAAAGGAGTAAATCAAAAGCATATGTTTACTCCACATACCGATGCCGACCGCGAGGAGATGCTGCGCGTAATTGGCGTTCACAAATTGGACGACCTGTTTGCCGATGTTCCGGCTGCGCACCGCTTTCCCTTACTTGATTTACCTCCAGCATTTACCGAAATGGAAGCCCTCATGCAGATGGAGGAGTTGGCTGGTGCCAATGAAACCGCCCATGATCTGGCTTGCTTCCTCGGTGCCGGAGCCTATTATCATTACACGCCAGCAGTCGTTGACGCCATCATTCGCCGGGGCGAGTTCTTGACTGCTTATACGCCGTATCAACCGGAAGTATCCCAGGGCACTTTGCAGGCAATTTTTGAGTACCAGAGCCTGATAGCCAATCTGACTGGTATGGATGTTAGCAATGCCTCCCATTATGATGGCGCCACAGCAACCGCTGAAGCAGCGGTTATGGCGTACTCACATTTCCGTGGCAAACGCACCCGGTTCATATTGTCTCCAAGCCTCAATCCGCAATATCGGGATGTAGTCAAAACCTATATGAGCGGATATGAACACGAATTGCTTGGATGCGATTCTGAACCACTTGGGAAACCAAATGATCTTACGGCGCTGCTCAACGACAACACTGCCCTGCTGGTAGTCCAATACCCTGACTTTTTTGGCCGGATTTTTGATTTCACTGCCTTGATCGAAAAAGCACATGAAGTTGGGGCTCTGGTCGCTGTTGCTGTCAATCCGATAGCCTTGGGAGTCCTCAAAACTCCAGGCGCCATGGGAGCAGATATCGTTGTGGGAGAAGGTCAGCCTCTTGGGATTCCGCTTTCCTACGGCGGTCCTTACCTTGGCATTTTCGCGACCAAAAAAGAATATGTGCGGAAGATTGCAGGCCGGCTTGTCGGCGAATCCATCGACGGTAAAGGCCGGCGCGGTTATGTACTGACGCTTACTGCCCGCGAGCAACACATCCGGCGGGAAAAGGCTACCTCGAATATTTGTACAAACCAGGGTCTGATGGCTCTTGCGGCCACGGTCTACATGAGTTTTGTCGGAAAGAGCGGTTTACGGCAGGTTGCAAACCTGTGCTATCAAAAAGCACATTATGCTGCCGCGCAAATCGGCAAAGTTCCAGGGTACGAAGTCAAGACGCCTGCGCCTTATTTCCATGAGTTTATCGTCAAATGCCCCAAATCAGTGGAGGATACCAATCTTCACCTTCTCGATCACGGCATTTTAGGCGGATATGATCTGGGCAAAGACTACCCGGCACTGAATGGCCACATGCTCATTGCGGTAACCGAAATGGTCAGCAAGGATGATATCGATGCGCTATGTGAAGTATTGGCGGAGGTGAACCATGACTGAAGCAACGATTTATGAAATTTCATCTCCTGGCCGCATAGGTTTTCGATACCCCGCCTGCGATGTGCCTGAAACGCCGCTACCAGCCGGTCTGATCCGCGCGGATCTACCCATGCCCGAAGTTGCTGAACTGGACATCATTCGCCATTTCACCAATCTTTCCCACCTCAATTACGCGATTGACTCAACCCTATACCCCTTGGGGTCGTGCACCATGAAATACAATCCCAAGATCAACGAGGATGTTGCCCGTCTTCCAGGTTTTGCCTTTTCGCATCCTCTACAGCCAGTAGAGACCGTGCAGGGAAACCTGGCTATGATGTATGAATTGCAGCTTTGGCTGGCAGAAATTTGCGGCATGGCTGCAGTGACATTGCAGCCTTCCGCTGGTGCTCAGGGCGAATACACCGGCGTGTTGATCATTCGTGCATACCATCAATCGCGAGGTGACACCAAACGGACCAAAATCATCATTCCGGATTCAGCCCACGGAACCAACCCGGCCACCTCCGCCATGAGCGGATTCGAGGTCGTCGGCATTGCCACCGATTCCAATGGCAATGTCGATATCGATGGATTGAAGGCAATCCTCGATGACACAATCGCGGGCCTTATGTTGACGAACCCCAATACGTTGGGTTTGTTCGATCAAAATGTTGAAGAAGTCGTGCGGCTGGTTCATCAGGCCGGCGGTCTGGTTTACGGCGATGGCGCCAACCTGAACGCGCTATTGGGTATCGTCCGGCCGGGAGACATTGGCTTTGACATCATGCACTTCAACCTGCACAAAACCTTCTCTACACCGCACGGTGGCGGGGGACCAGGTTCTGGCCCGGTTGGCGTTGCCAAGCATTTGGTGGATTTCTTGCCGACACCGGTCGTTTCGATCATCGAGGAAGGGGACGAAGAAATCCCTCCCCTTTACGGCTTTCGCACTCCCGAAAAGACGATCGGCCGGATGAAATCATTCCATGGTCAGTTTGGAATGATGGTGCGCGCCTATACGTATATCAGCATGCATGGCCCTGAGGGGTTACGCGATATCGCCAACTGTGCGGTATTAAACGCCAATTACCTGTTGGCACGCCTCCGCAAAACTTACCATGTTCCATTCGACAGAATTTGCATGCACGAGTTCGTCATGGAAGGGCATCTTGCAGACGCGCCGGAAGTTCATGCATTGGATATTGCCAAACGGCTGATGGATTATGACTTCCATCCACCAACCAACTACTTCCCGTTGATCGTCCATGAAGCATTGATGATCGAGCCAACCGAAACAGAGAATAAACAGACCCTCGATCGATTTGCCGATGTGCTCATCAAGATCGCGGATGAAGCCAAAACATCGCCAGAATTGCTGCACGACGCGCCGCACAATGCGCCTGTTGGACGCCTTGACGAAGTTCGCGCAGCCAAAGAACTTGTGTTGTGCTGCTGGCTGCCAGAAAAAATCTAAGCCTCACCCACCCAATTGCTTCTTTGAGAACCGCCAGTTGCTGGCGGTTCTCAATTTTGAAAGGTTCGCGGAAACATATTGACTTTTGTTTACATTGATCCATAATTTATTTGAAGGCGAATTGTGGAAGAAAGGGGGTGAGTTGAATGCATTTCTATATCGCTGAAAAAGGCCAGGGCCTGGTCGAATATGCTTTGATCCTTGTTATGGTGGCTATTGTCGTGATTGTTATTCTGGCCTTGCTCGGTCCAGCAATCGGTAAAGTATTCAGCAACGTGGTTGAGTTGATCTGATCTGCGTGTTCATTTGAGAAGTTCCTGTATGCCAATTGGTCTCTCCAATTGGCATTTTCTTTGCCATTCAAGCATCGAAATTGACAAAAGGTATGTATTAAGGTATACACGGCCATAAGATGAGTATAGATAAATAGAATGAACAATTTGGAAATTCAAGCGCGGGATTTCTCCAAAACTCAAAACTTCCCTGGTACGGCCAATAACGAACTGGATGTCATTCTGCACAGATTTGAGGGAATCCAGCGCATTCCGTCAATTCTTTTTGGTTTGCTCTTACTTGCGGTTGCGTTTGTTATTTCCCGTTTGAACTGGCAATTTGCCTTGCCATTGTGGGGGTTTTTCCTTTTCGATTGGCTATTATTGGAACTACTCCCGCGATTTGGAAAGTCATTTGGACCAGCCAAACCAACCATAGTCCTGCTGGCAATTGCACGTAGCATGGCGGCACTGCTCCCCTGGCCGGTAAATATTCTTTTGCAAATTCTGGGAACGGGATTGGTGATTTATGGCTTTTGGATTGAACCGCTTAAAATCAAAGTTACCCGACAATTCTTTACTTCAAAAAAGTTAAAGCCTGAGACAAAAGTTCGCGTTCTTCACCTCGGCGATCTGCATATTGAACGCCTGACTCAGCGCGAGATTCAGCTAAATGAGCTGATCAAATCCCTCAATCCGGATTTAATCCTTTTTTCAGGTGATTTTCTAAATCTCTCCTACCTGAAGGATAAAAGGGCACAGCAGGATGCGCGAAAAGTAATCCAGGAATGGAAGGCTCCGCTCGGAGTATACGCAGTCACCGGCAGTCCGGCGGTTGATTTGGAAGATACCATTCCAGCTCTGCTGGAGGGATTGCCCATCCGCTGGTTGCAGGGTGAAAAAGTGGAAATCCAGGTAGGAAGCGATATCATTCAACTCGCCGGCCTGTCCTGTTCACACAAACCTTTTGAAGATTTACCACTGCTTCAAAAAATGATCTCACCGCGACCACAAGAATTCACGATCTTGCTCTACCATAGTCCTGACCTGGCGCCCAATGCTGCCGAAATTGGCATCGACTTACAACTTTCCGGGCATACGCATGGCGGTCAGGTACGCATTCCATTTTTTGGTGCCATAGTCACCGGATCTTTATATGGACGCCGCTTTCAATCTGGCTGTTATCAGCTGGGCGACCTTCTGCTCTACATCACCCGTGGAATCGGCATGGAAGGTGCTGGCGCGCCGCGGGTGCGCTTTCTTTGCCCGCCTGAAATCATTCTCTGGGAAATTGCAGGGACTTGATCCCTGACACTGGTCACCGCCCTGGAGGCAAACATGGATACTTCTTCTGTCAATCCGACCGTCACAATGAAACTCGAACTAAATTCAGAACCACTTGGACCAAAAGACCTTCATGTTGTTTTCAAACCAGCTCCTGAGAAACCAACTTTTGGTGATCCTGGTGCTCAGGCTGGCGACACATTCCTGGCGGATCCATGGATGGTTCTGGTTTCATTGGGAAAGGCCGCCAAACTTTCGCCTGAAGCCTTTCGCCAGGCTGGCGGCGGGTTGGCAAAGTGGATCCGAGAGAACCATATCATTCGAGTTCATTTGGATGTTGCCAGCCTGAATGGTCTTGGGGTCGCCGGCAGTCTCCCTGCACTCCTAGAAGGTCTACTTCTGGGTTCATTTCGGTTTGACCGCTACAAAGAAAGCGATGATGAGCTCGAAATATGCGTAATGGATCTTCACAGCGAACAGGTTGGTGCGCTGGAAAAAACCGTCCAACGCTGCCAAAAGATTTGTGCGGCAGTAAACCTTTCACGGGATTGGTCTCACGAACCCGCTAATATTATTAACCCGCTCACCCTGGCTGACCGTGCCATAGCAATTGCCAGGCAGTTCCATCTGCGTTGCACCATTCTGGATGAAAAGCAACTAAATTCGATCGGCGCCGGCGCCATTGTGGCGGTTGGCAAAGGGAGCGCGACCCCCTCGCGCCTGATCATCCTGGAATATCCGGGCAATAACCCACCGGCTGGCGCAAAGCCGGTAGTGCTGGTTGGAAAAGCTCTCACTTTTGATACAGGTGGTTATTCCATTAAAGACACCACCAATATTCAGACTATGAAGTACGATAAATGCGGGGGTTTAACAGTCATAGCCACATTGTGTGCCGTAGCCGAATTGAAACTGGAAACGCCGGTCGTTGGCGTGATCGGCGTAGCGGAAAACATGATTTCGGGTGAAGCTTACCGACCGGATGATATCATTCGCTCGCTTTCTGGGAAAACGATCGAGATCATTTCAACAGACGCGGAAGGCCGCCTGGTTCTGGCTGATTCTCTCACCTATGCACAACAGAAATTCCAACCCCGGGCGATTATCGACCTTGCCACTCTGACAGGGGGCGTTGTGGTAGCGTTAGGCCGCAACCGCGCTGGTTTGATGAGCAACGATGATCAACTTTCCCAGCAACTCTTCACTGCCGGCGAACAAACCAGCGAAAAACTCTGGCGGCTGCCCCTGGACGATGAATACTTTAAGCTGATCAAGGGTGATGATGCTGATATTAAGAATAGTGGCGGCCGGGAAGGCCATGCGATTCTCGGCGGCATGTTCCTGAAGCAATTTATCAGCGATGGCAACGCCTGGGCTCACCTGGACATTGCTGGCATGGCAGACAGTCCAAAGGACCTGCCTTATTGTCCAAAAGGCGGAACAGGATTCGGGGTACGTCTCCTCATCCAGTACCTGGAAAATTTGGATTAGCAATTTTCAAATATAAAAACACACTCCTGATTGATGAGGAATGTGTTTTTTTGACTACACGATATTTTTAAACCAATCTTGCCTTAACATATGGTAAAACCTGGTCGATAGCCTCGTTTAATTTCGAAGCATCTTTACCGCCGGCTTGTGCCAGTGTTGGTCGGCCTCCGCCACTCCCCCCAATAACCTGCGAGGCAATCTTAACTAACTCGCCGGCGTGTAATCCGCGCTTGACCAGATCATCCGTTATCGCCGCAATCAGTACCGGGTGATTCTCAACGGCAGAACCCAAAACGACCACTCCGGATGGATACCGTTCACGGAAACGGTCGCACATCTGTCGTAAAGAATCAGGATCTGCGTTCGTTAATACTGTGGCTAAAACAGGCACACCATTGACCAGCGGCACCGAAGAGAGTTTCCGTTCGAACTCCAATGCAACCAGTTCCTGGCGCAATTTTACGATTTGCTTACGGGTCTTATCCAGTTCATCCACCAACAATTGAGTTTTTTCAGGCACTTCCTCAACCGAGGAGGTTAACATGCTTGCTGTTTCTTTCAGTGCCCGGAAGCGCTTTTGAACCATTTCATAAGCGGTCTGGCCGGTGACTGCTTCGATGCGCCTTACCCCTGCCGCAGCACTACCCTCGCTGGTGATCAGGAAGATGCCAATGTCTCCCGTCTCATGGACATGGGTACCGCCACACAACTCGTACGAAAAAACATCCTGATTTCCTATGGAGATCGTACGTACCGTTTCGCCGTATTTCTCTCCAAAAAGGGCCATTGCGCCTTCCGAAATGGCTTGCTTTAATGGTTTTACCACAGTGGTTAGGTGGTGGTTTTCAAGGATGGCGCGATTTACCAACGCCTCGATTCGTTCAAGCTGGTCGGCGGTAAGAGCATCAGGGTGAGTAAAGTCAAAGCGAAGCCGGTCAGGCGCAACCAAAGAACCGGCCTGTCTGGCATGATCACCCAAAACAGCGTGTAATTCTGCGTGGAGCAAGTGCGTGGCGGTATGATTGCGCATGATGGCTTTCCGCCGGGATTCATCCACGCGCGCAATGGCAGCATCGCCGGTGCGTGGAATTCCTTTCACCACCACGCCAACATGCACGATTACTCCGGCCGCAGGCTTGCGCATATCATCCACGCGAATTTCCCAGCGCGGTTCTTCAATGGAAACGATGGTTCCAGCATCTGAAACCTGGCCGCCCGCTTCTACATAAAAGCTCGTTTTTGCCAGGAGGACTTCAACATTATCGCCAACTTGAACCGCATCCACGTTTTCACCGTCGTGGAAAAGTGCCATCACGGGTGTCTCGATTTCAAGACCATGATAAGGATCATACTCAACTCCCTTTGCAGGTAGTTGTGCCTGTCCAACCAGGTTCTCAAAGACCGTCCGGTACACATCGACATCTTCACCGCCCATGTTGCCAAAAGCTTTTCCAGCTCCAGAGGCTAGCCGATGTGCATCCATAGCGGCACGAAAACCTGTGTCATCCACATCCATTCCTTTTTCCCGTGCAACATCCCGCGACAATTCCAATGGTAAGCCGTGGGTGGCATACAGGTCGAACGCTTTTTGCCCATCCATCCTTGTTTGCCCTTTGGCTTCCATTTCGGCTAACAAATCATCGAGGTGGCTCATGCCAGCATCCACTGTGCGCTGGAAACGCTGTTCCTCGCGGGTTAAATTCGCCAAAATTGTGGCACGATTTCGGCGCAATTCAGGATATGCTTCACCGTAATTTTCAATTACTGTGTCTGCCACCTTGGCCAGAAAGGGTTCATCCAAACCAAGCTTGCCGCCAAAACGCGCCGCCCGACGGATAATCATGCGGCATACATAATTGCGGCCGGTATTACCAGGAACAACCCCGTCGGCAATTAGGAAAGTTGCAGCGCGGCAATGATCCGCGACTACCCGATAAGGGATGATATTGGCATCGCGTTCTGCCTCCGACTGTCCGGCAATCCTTCGAACAGTTTCCATTAACGGCATAAAAAGATCGGTACTGTAATTGGATGCCACTCCCTGAATAACCGAAACAATCCGGTCCAATCCCATCCCCGTATCAACGTGCCTTGCCGGCAAGGGTTCAAGCTGGGTGGGCGAAAGCCGATTGTATTGAATAAACACGAGGTTCCACAATTCGACAAAACGGGCGCAATCTCCATTAACGCGGCAAACATGCCCGGTCTGATCCTGTTTATTACAATATTCGAGGCCGCGATCAATGCTTATTTCACTGCAAGGACCGCAAGGGCCGGTCTCGGCCATTTCCCAAAAATTATCCTTCCGGCCAAAATATAGAATATGGTCGGGATTGATTCCCGGCTGTTTACGCCAATTCTCTGCTGCTTCTTCATCCGTTGGAATGTCGCCCTTGTCGTCCTTGAAACAAGTCGCCCATAACTTGTCTTTTTCCAAGCCGAATTCTTCTGTTAATAACTGCCAGGCCCAGGTAATGGCTTCTTTTTTGTAGTAATCGCCAAATGACCAATTTCCAAGCATCTCGAAAAAAGTATGGTGGGTAACGTCCCTGCCAACATCATCCAAATCATTATGTTTGCCAGCAACCCGCATACATTTTTGTGAATTTGTAGCCCGCTTGTACGGCCGGTGATCAGTTCCCAGGAATACATCCTTAAATTGAACCATCCCGGCATTGGTGAATAGCAAAGTTTGATCCCCGCCCGGTACCAACGAAGAAGACGGAACAAAGGTGTGTCCTTGCTCGACAAAAAAGTTAATAAATGCTTGCCTAATTTCTGCACCAGTCATATATTTTTTCATTTACAGTGCTCCCTCGAATCCAATTGCTCGTCAGTAAAATTCGTTTGGTTCAAGCGTAAGTCTAAATTATAAGCTATGAAATCCCTTGAATCAATAAGTTCCCTTTCTAAACAGATGCCCCCTTTCTGTAAGAAAGGGGGCAAGGAACCTGACCGTTCAGGAGAAAATCAACGCGAAACTGCTAACTTCACCACTTTTCCGTTTGCATCCAACGTCACCCGGGCATAATGGGTATGTTGGCGTCGTGCAATGGGGACTGTCTTCGTGATGGTCACGACATAATGATCTGGAGTCTGAGCATTCTTCCTTCGACTCTTATTCGTTTTTCCTAACTCCTCTGGAACAGATGCAATCCCTGGTTTTTGCAGGCTGACCTGTACCTGCGAATTTTCAAGACCCGGCAGGTAGGCCTCAACGGATTTCTTCGCAGAAGAGATCCATTCCGGTTGAATTGCACTCAGAGTTTCAATGGACATAGTTTGATCTGTAACAGTCCGAATCGGCAGGCTGAATTTCATTCTTGGTGCATGTTTGGATTGGCTTGCCACCAGGTCTGCCGATGCAAGAGGATCGCCATAGAGAACAAAAGAGAGCAGCGTTTTTTGATCTTCTCCATCGAGGTAACCCTGGCGGCGGTTCATCTCGCGGATTAAATTGATCTTCGCCAACATAAGAGCTTCGCCAGCGGTGTAACCTTCCTTTAATGCCTTCCAAAACAGTTGTCCCAGAAGATCCGCGCCTACCAGAGGAGCACTTACAGAACCGTAGGAGATGCTGGTTGAGCCGACCATTCCCATGACACCGATTGAGAGAAACCGAAGGGCAATTGATTGGGCTTCACGCTTACCAGCGATATGACCGCCATAACATGCTTCACTGAATACGACGCTGGGGGAGCGCCCGTTTCGCTTGAGGTCGTCCGCTGTTAGAGCGACGGGATAATCTGGCCCGCTACCTACTTCGCTAAGGTCGCGTTGGCCATACCATTCGGCTGTGTCAATCAAACCATGGAGATTATAGTAATTCAACCGGGCGGATGTAAATTTCTTCGGATTGATGCTGCCTGTAATTTCTGGCGGCGATATCCGGACATCTTTCGGTGGTGCAACCGGCCGGAATACTGCCACGGATGAGCGCCGCCAGGCGGCTGCCGAGTAGCCAAATCCGCCATTTTTTTTGCCAAATAACCGTTGATTGCGCCAGGATTGCCAGGCTCGAAAGAAGATTGTTTTTTTCCAACCTTTTGTTGCAACAATCCGCCGCTCGTGGAATTGAAGACATTGCCGCATTTGCTGTAGAAGCAATCCAGCATCCGATCCGGCTTCGCCCGGAAGGCGGCCCACCAACCATTCGGCTACAAAATAATTTGCGTCAGTCGATGCGTAAGGATTATCCGAGAGAACCTCGCCATCCTGGTCTTCGGTGGGATTGGGCAATTTGTGGAAGGGAACAATTTGTTCGCCACCGATAATCAGTAAAGCTCCAATCCTTTCACCGCGCGGAGCCATAGCACGGTCCAGGTCTCCAAGTGCAAGTTTTATTTTCCAGGGATCATTGGTATCCAAAGCCGATGTACCGTATTTTGCGGTACAAACCGGATCATCCGGCAGATATGCAATCGCGCCCCAACCTGGCCGCCTGCGAACCACCTCGGCCAGGTGATTCATCTCGTTGACCAACACCTGTGCTGACTGCTCACCAAATTGGGTCACCAGACCGATGCGGGATGACAGAACAACATAAACAGGAAAGCGGCCATCCGATTGCACAATGGCAGGTTTCTTTAAGCGTTTGGCTAATTTCTCAAATTCGGTCTTGATATTATGCAGGTCCTTTATTTCGCTTTCATCAAGTTCCTTCTTTTCAGCGGAAATTGTTGGTGAAATTGATTCGTCCTCAACGGTTTTAGAATTGGCGTTTACTATGGTTTCGGCTTGTGTGTTTGGGATCGCCGATATTGTTCTTACCGGCAAATGATTCATTCCCAACCTTGAAGCAACTTCCGAAGGGATTGGAAGATCAAAACGCATTGTTAATTCATCCGGCCATAAAGGACGGTAAGCATTGTCATCCCCCAACCAACGGCGGGCAACCTGTCCGGTAGCATCCCGGGTAACACATTCATGGAGTAGAGAGACTGCCGCTGCCTCGTCACAACTTTCCATCAGTTTTTCGGCATTGACATATTGAAATGCAAGGCAATCTGGCCAACGTTCATGGTACATGCCAGCCAACTGGCGCACAGCCATCGTATCCTGCTCGATACAATTAATCTTCAAATGCAGCAGATCAACCAGCGGCAAGCCGGAATCAACCACCAAAGATTGGTGAATCAACTCTTCTGCCTCTTCGTACTGTTTCTGCTGAAGTCGCAGTAAACTTGCGCGGGCAGGCTCGCTCCACTCCGGTATTTTTACACCTGCACTTAGCGGAATTTCACCCCCGAGTGCAAAGTATGCTCCCCACCACCGTGTAATTGTTTCCTCATTAGCACTGCTTTTCAACTCGGCAAGAATCCGGTAGGAATCACGGTCTTCAGGATCAATCTGGATTACTTTTTCCAAGACAGCCCTGGCTTGTTCGGTTTTTCCATCTTCTTGTAAAGCCAGCGCGAATAAACGGCTAACTTCCAGGTCTCCGGGGTAGGCGGCCAACCATGTGATTGCAGCCTGGCGGGCAAACTTGTCGGCATTTACTTCAAGTGCTGCTTTCAGGAGTCGCACCAGTTCAGAGCGAGTCAATAAAGAAGGGTAAACGGGATCTTGGTTTCTTAATGCCATGCCTGGGCCTCCTGAGAGTGTTGTACAAGATTCAATGCAATTACCGCACCAAGTTGCCGGCGAATATTTAGATCATTAGGCGCCAGTTCAGCCGCTTTACGCAGCATTGTTTCGGCCGATGAATAATCCTTGGCTTCGCGAAGTGCGGCAGCCGCCAGAACATATGCCCGTGTATCCCGCGGCGCGGCTTTAATGGCCTGTTGTAAGGTAAGGATGGCTTTTTCCTGTTCGCGACGATCCTGATAGGCTTTGCCAAGCTCCAGATATCCTTCGACATCCGACGGGTTGAGTTGCACTGCCTCGCTCAGGTGAAATACAGCCTGATCCAATTGGCCGCTTACTGCCTTGATTCTTCCCAGCAAAAGGTGTAGATTCGCCTGACCCGGTTCCAGTCGCAGAGCTTGCAGTGCTGATTTTTCAGCACCTGTAGCATCATTGCATTCATATTGAACGGTAGCCTGGAGTGCCAGAGTTCTGGCGGTGTTGCCAAACTTTTGGACGATTTCTTTGACAATTGGCAAGGCAGCCGTCGAGCCAAAAACCTGACGAATAAGGATTGCCCGTTCCAACTGAACGGATAATTCATTTGGAAGCAATTTGGAGGTTTGCTCAAGAACTGCAAGTGCTTCGTTTTGCTTGCCGCGCTTTTCCAGCAAATGAACATTGAAAACAACCACATCGGGATTTGAATTCCCCTGTGTGAGCGCTTTGTCGCTGATTTCCTGCGCGGCGGTCAGGTTGCCCATTTGAATGAGAATCTCACCCTGTAACAACATAGCCGGAAGTGAATCAGGTTCAATGGCCACTGCCCGCTGGACGCATTGCAAGGCACGCTCAAGGTGGCTGCCGCGCAAATGAGCCTCTGCCAATGCAAGCCAGGATTGAGGGTTCTTCACATCCAGTCGGCTGGCGGTTTCAAGTACGTCAATTGCCTTGCCGAAATTGCGTTTTTCCAGATATACCTTTCCTAAATTGAAGGCATACTCGGCTTTATCAGGTTGCAGAGTGAATGCAGCATCCCAATGCTGAACTGCGGCAGTCGTATCACCCAGAGTCATGCTCAATTTAGCCAAATCAGCCCGCCAGGTGGGTTCATCCGGCCAAAATTGCAGGGCGGATTGCCAGGCTTCCATCACTTCCGCCGGCTGGTTGATCTTCGATAGGATGATTGCCCGTAAGGCGTGATAGATCGGGTGGCGCGGTTCCACTTCAACAGCTTGCTGTGCGAAAACCATGGCTTTTTCCAGGTCCGAATCCATGAACGCTACAGCCGAATGAGCAAAAACATCTGGTTGTTCTTTTTCCTGACCTGCTGCTTGAATTACAGCCGATAAATTGCCATTTCTCGCGAGTGCGATTACAAGAGCCGAGCGATCGACCGGTGGACGCCCATCCGTAAGAATCCGCTTGAATTGGTCATCGTTCGGTTGAAGAACCAATTTGCCAATCTGCCGCAATTCTGAAATATTCGGAGAACCACTGTATTGGCTTGCACTTAGCAAAGCGTTTTCAAAGGCTTCGCCAAGTTTTAGCTTCGCTTTGGGACTGTGGGCAGTTGCATGGACAGCCTCGCACAAACGGGCAGCCTTTGCTCGCGTTACCAACCCTTTTGCATACTGGAAATGGCTAATGGCTTCATGACCAAAAACCAGTCGGCCTTTTTCAAAATAACCATCAGCGATATCCCACCAGTACAGATCCTGCGCAGCCTGGCCCAACCAAATGGGCGCGTATTCTTTCAGGTCCAAGTGGTAAATGGTTGTGAAGAAGCCATTTTCGCTGGAACTGGTGGTTGCCTGGGGTTTATCATCAACGGATTGCTCGTTAGTGAACATCTTTCTGGCCAATTCATACTCACCATTGCGGGCCAACAAGCGCATCTGAATGGCTTTAAGCCGGGACTGCAATTCACCATGTTCTTGAGCAGAATTGACCGCAGAAGAGACTTCGACTTCATTCCCGGTATCCAACAGTAATTCAGAACGAATTGCCTGGAGAATCTGCCAGCAAGCCTCCGCATCATCATTTAATAACGATTCTTCTGCTTTACGCTCGACGCTCGAAGTCAATTCCAACACATGATCGAATTGCAACTGGGAATAAGCCAAATTGGTCAGTAACAATCGGATTGAGGGATCGTTGGGTTGGGATTCCAGTGCTTTTTCACCAAAGCAAAGTGCGGAAGGAATATCATCCTGCTGCTTCAAAAGCATTGCAGAGCGCGCATAAACTGCCGCCGGGTTGAAAACCTTATCATCAGCCACGAAAAGGCTAAGGCCGGTTTGTGCGACTTGTTTTTCAGCAAATGGTTTATTTTCCATCAAACGAGTTGCTTTTTCGAGGCAGGCCAATGCAGCTTGCTGTCGTCCTTGTTGCACCAGGAGGTCAGCTTGCAAGACATGAAGCCGAATATTTTGGTCATCCGTTTGCACAGCTTGTTCCGCGTAATTCATTGCACTTTGAAAATCGCCTGTTTGCTGGCTGAGGAACGCAAGGTCGCATAATAAACCGGGAGCCGGCGGCTCGGATAAGGACTCCAATTTCTTCAGGCAAGACAACGCTTGAGGAAAACCCTTGAGTTGGATATGGATTCTTGCAGCCTGGACTAACTCATTTTCTGTGACATTCGGTATCTGTTCAAGTTCGAGCAGGAGTTTTTGAGCTTTTTCCGATTGACCGGATGACAATGCAAATTGAGCCTGTTTTAGCCACAAATCTCCCCGTTCAGGCGATAATTGTGCCGCAGTCGCCAAAGCATGCTGGGCTTCATCCAGTTTTCCCAGGCGTTCCATCATTCCCGCATACCAGATGAGGTTATTCACCTGGTCAGGTTCCAATTGGATAGCCTGTTCAGCAGCGTGACTGGTTTCCCTTGTCAAATTGAGCTTAAAATATGTTTCCGCTAACAAGTGCATCGCACCCAGATCCTCAGGGTTTGCCTGTAGAACTTCTTGCAAGCAAGCCAGCGCAGTATCCAAATCATTTGCAGCCAGCGCCGCAGCTCCAAAACCTGCCTGGACACGGGTGTGCAAAACCGGATCCTTATCACCGCATTCATCCAAAAGTATTTGGTAGGTATCGCATGCCTGCCGATTCTGGCCGCGCAGGCGCAGAATATCCGCCATCCACATCCGCGCCGAAAAATCCGCCGGTTCGATTGCAAGAATCTTCTGTAAAGCCAACGTCAACTTTTGCAACAGGATTGGATCAAAGTCAGCAGGCATTGCCGAGTAAAGTAAATCCGGATCCTGCACTTGCATTTGGATGTAAAGGCGAAGCCAATCTATTTGTGGACGTTCAGATTTGACGGCAACATCCAGAGATTCAACTGCCTTCAAACGGTTCCCCAAATCATTGAAGGTTACTGCTTCTAGATAAGCCAATTGTGGTTCTTTTGGCCACCGTTTGCGTGCCTCGGATAATATCCGGACGGCTTCGTTTTGATGGCCAAGTTGGCGTAAAGTTTGTGCCAATTCGATTGTGACCGAGGGGTCTTCAGGAGACAGCCGGGCAGCCTGACGGAGATTGGGCAATGCGTCAGTTAGTAACCCCTGATCCAACATAGTCCGTGCTAATTGGAAATGGACTTCTGGTGATTCTGGAACAGCCAATACCGCAGCCCGTAATGTTTCCAAGGAGCGTTCAGAATCACCTTTCCTTCGTTGAGCTTGCGCCAACGCAATCCAGGGACGGGGAGAATCTGCGCAGAGCAGGGTTGCCCGGCTCAAGTGTTCTATCGCCTCGTCCAGGCGGTCTAGCTTAATTAAAGCCTGACCTTTCAAGGTATGGGCAATACCATGATCTGGTTGTGAAGCCAACAACAACTCACTGATTTCAACCGCAAGATTGGACTCGCCGGCTTGTATGGCGCAATTTGCCAATCCAATTTGATCGTCCTCTTTCGGATTCTCTTCATTTTCAAATATGAACCTGCGTTGTGGTAATGCTCTTGACCAAAGTTTCTGATCTTCCAATAAACGCGCCAATTCGCGACGAAAACCCATATTGAGCGGTTGAAGCAAAACCACCAGCTCTGCGTAACCGATGGAACGGTCTTCATCGCCGTCTTTTTCTGCGATTTGGGAAGCGGTACGCAATAACTCAATATCATTCGGGTGGTTCTGCAGAAATACTTCACTGCAACGTTTGGCCTCTTTAGTTAAATTGAGATCGAGGAGGGTTTTGAGCACCTGGACTGGATTCTTCACCTGATAATGACGCTGGTTGAAAGCGGAACTCAATTTGGAGAATGACTCTTCAACAGCACGGCTGGCTGTCTGGCAAGCCAAATCCATATTTCCTTTGGCTGCCATCTGTTTCGCCAGGTATAAAGATGATACGAACCCCGGCTCTGATTCGGTTGACGGAATTTGAACATCCACCAGCCCGGTCTCCTGAAGAATTTCTGCCCCGTATTCAACCAATGTAGAATCTTTGCAGGTCAGTAACGCTTTTTCAACTCTTGTGGCGGCAATATCAGGTTTTTTTTCATCAATATCCAAGTACGCACTCTGGATCTGCGCTCCTGCCAGACAATACGCGAATAATTGTTGCGCCTTGTCTAGGGCACCCGCCGATTGAAGCGAGGCGCCAGCACAGTGGTAAATTACTGCAGCATGCTGCAATTTGGACGCATGCTCAAGAACATATTTTGTTTCGACCTGTGAAGCAATAAATTGTTTCTTTAATCCATCAAAAAAGACCTGATTGGCAACCAGAAGAATCCTCGCCGTCTTTTCTGCCAGCTCAAAGCGGCCCAAGGATCGGATTCTTTCAAGCCAACCCGCTTGTCGGTCAATGGGCAAATCTTCGATCAAATCAGTTAATGCCCTGGCCTGCACATCCTCATCCGCGGGGTTGCTAAGCAGGATGTGAATACACCAACCCATACCTTTGGTAAGGTTTTCAGTTATTAATGCCTTCAGTAGTTCGCCGCCGTCGGGGATAATTCGATAGAGGCAGGAGAGGGCGCAGTTCCAAATTTGCACGGTTCTTTCGGGTGATAGTTCGCCCTTAATCGTCAGATCGTTGCTAATGCCACTCCAGGAACGTGTTTTCCGCCGCCGTTCGCGCAAGGCCAGGGCAAGCAAGCCTGCCTCGCGCAAATCGATTGGTTCGCGTCCTGTCCGAAGGGTCTCTTCAAACACCGCCAGAGCCTGTCTTTGCAAATTTCCATCCAAAACCGTCATGGGTTCACGGGATAAATTCTCTACCGCATAATCCGCTCCAATTGCATATAAAGCAAGGCTGGCGGGTGCCCAGAGATCTGCATTACTGATTTCCGACCGCGATTGGACGTAACCTTCCAGGTCCATTTGGGACAGCGCACTCCATAAGAGTGCATCCTGCCTTAACGCAGTCAAGGTCTGAGGAATGGTGTTTGGATTGCAGAACTTCTGGAGCGCGGTTAAGATGGTTTTTGTTTGCATGAGTGCTCCTTGCAGCATTAACTCAAATTCGTCTTAATGAAGCTGGTAGACCAGACCGTAAGCTGCTGCCATCAGGCATAGGCTCACGATTATCAAAAATGCACCAATCCCCGCAGAAGTTTTAACCAACTGGTTCAATGCATCGACGAGAGAGGATGCATTTCCAACCAGGCCGGAAACATCATCAGATATTCCCTTTTGGGCTAGTTTTGCGGTCTGATTAGCAATCGTTTTAATTTCTTTTCCGAGCACCCTGGACACCAGGACATATATCCCGATTGTCAGAACTATTACGCCCAGAGCCAAAAGACAACCAGCCATGGTCAGAACAAAATCATTAAAGGTCATTGAAAAAAACATCCCCGCCTCCTTGAGAAGAATCTCTGAGGACGAGGATGCAAGTATTATGCCAGCGGTTGTGGATCAGGTCTTTGGTTCTGCGTTAGCCACGTCGGCGGGTAAGTCCGATAATTCGATGGTCTCTCCGTCGCAAAAAAGCATTGCCCGCTCTATTGCGTTGCTCAATTCACGAATGTTTCCTGGCCAATCATAGGTTGAAAGGGCAGCCAAAGCGCGCGGAGAAATTTTGGTGACATTGCTGCCTTGCCGGCCGTTGTATAGGCGGATAAAGAAACCCACCAATTCTGGAATATCCCCTTTTCGCTCACGCAAAGGTGGCACATGGATATCAACCACTTTTAAACGGTAATATAGATCCTCGCGGAATAGCCCATCTTTCATCATCACCGAAAGAGGTCGATTGGATGCGGCGATAATTTGAACGTCGATTTTTATCAAGCTGGTTCCGCCCACACGCCGAAAAGCCCGTTCTTCAAGCACTCGCAGAAGTTTCGCTTGAGTATCCAGTGGCATTGAAGATATTTCGTCCAGGAAGAGAATGCCCTGATCAGCCACTTCCATAAGGCCTAATTTCCGTTTATCGGCTCCAGTAAATGCCCCAGCTTCAAAACCAAATAATTCTGCTTCAAGCATGGTGTTTTGAATCGCCGCACAATTTATTGCGATAAACGGTTTACTGGCACGCGGACCGTTTGCATGGATAAAATTGGCCAGAACTTCTTTACCGCTACCAGTTTCCCCTGTAATCAA
Organism: Longilinea sp.; assembly: GCA_035560795.1. Classification (GTDB taxonomy): domain Bacteria; phylum Chloroflexota; class Anaerolineae; order Anaerolineales; family Anaerolineaceae; genus Longilinea. The sequence goes on along the minus strand of DATMYV010000037.1, from coordinate 9,056 downwards.
AACAGAGACCGATTTCTCAGCGGCTTTTTGGGCATGGTCCAAAGCCTGGTGCATGGCTTGGCTCTTACCTACAATGAATTTCCCTTTTTGCTGTTGGGATTGGCGGATATGCTCGATCTCGCGCCGCAGAGCAACCACTTCGCCTGCACGCTCAATTGATTTTTCAAGCTGGTTCAATTGAATGGGCTTGCTGAGAAAATCATGTGCGCCGTTCTTCATCGCATCCACAGCCATATCAATATCACCGTAGGCAGTTATTAAGATGATTGGCGGACGAAGCGGCATGGCAGCGGTTTCATATAACAAATTTGGGCCATAACCATCCGGCAACTGAACATCCAACAAAACTACATCCGCGTCGCCGCGCTGGAGGCTGGCCCTACCCTCTGCCAATGTAGCGGCACCTATTACCTCATAACCTTTTGCAGTTAGAAACTGCCCAATATTTTCACGGGCGTTGTCTTCATCATCTATGATCAGAATGGTCATTCCCATGATCAGACATCCTCGTTGGCAGGTAGATTTACAAAAAACATTGTACCACCGGGAAATGTATTGACTGTTATGCTGCCGCGATGCGCTGTGACTATTCTTTTCGTTATTGCCAGACCCAGACCGGTGCCCTGTGACTTTGTCGTGACAAAAGGCTCAAAAATATGCTCCCGTACCCGTTCTGGAATTCCGGGGCCATCATCCGAGACGGTTACTTCGATTTGAGGACGGTTTCCGACGGCAGCACCTTGAGATACCTTGACTGCAATGGTGCCCTCGCCCCGTGCGGCTAACACATCCACTGCATTGCTGATCAGGTTAGTGAATACCTGCTCCAACATACGGCTGTCACCATTAACCATCGCCTGAGGAAGGTCGCATTGATAAAAAGCCTTGACATTCACCCGGCTCATGCGTGGCCGCCAGCGTTCAAGAATTCGCTGTAACAGACCGCCAACATCCAATAGCTCGAATTTTGGTTCGATTGTCCTGGAAAATGACAACACCGATTCCATAAGATGATTCAGACGTTGACAATCGTTCTCCATCCTGCTGATCACTTCCAAATTTGGATCATCGCTAGGCATCCGGCTGGTGACCAATTGAATTCCGGTGGAAATATTGTTGATTGGATTGCGAACTTCATGCGCAAAAATGGCAGTAAATTCGCCCAACAATGCCCGCTGCTCCAATTGCTGACTATGCGCACGGATTTCTTCGTGCTCACTTACATCGGAAATGATGATTGCAATTGCCAGAGGTCGCTCCTCGCGCATAATTGGCAAAACCTGAACTTGAGCTGGAAAAACCTGACCGTTGCGCCGATGCAGAGAAATACCGCTGATGTTGTGGGTAGGTTGACCCTGACAGGCATTTTGGAGTGCCGGTATGATTCGTTCTGAACCAATTAAAACACTCTCCACGGGTTGGTTCTTGACTTCCCAGTCACCATATCCTAATAGCCATTCTGCAGCAGGATTTATATCAGCGACCAGTAATTCCGGGGTGACCACAACAATTCCGTCTTGAACAGATTCGACAATAGAACTCTGAACCGAGAGTTCTTTTTCAAGGGTATTGGCTTTTTGCCTTAATTGCTCCACCAAGAGAAAATAATTATGGGCCGAAGTCAAATAAGCAGCAAAAAGCTTGATTGATTGCGTCAAACTTTGCAGTGGTTGTTTTACCCGGTCGCTTACCACAATCAGGCCAACCTGGGCTCGGGCGTTGCCTAACGGACATGAACAAAGATAGGCCAGGTTTTGCATGCGGGCAGCCACTTGCAATTCAGTCTGGACTCGCTTTCCCTGAATCCATAGTTGAACATCTCCCAGGCGGATGAGATCGGAGGATGGTATTCGTTCTGGCAGAAAAACATAATCCTCAGTAGTCGCTATTTTATGTAATTCAGGCACGCTGCTTTCGGCATGGTAAACGCAAACCGCTTCTGCCCCCAGCAACGTCCTTAGTGTGCCAATGGTCCAATTGACCGCCTCCTCGAAATTATCCATTTCATTGAGGGAGGCAATTTCTGTAACCGCATTCAACCACAAACCCTGGTTTCGGAGGTCGGACTGGTAGAAATCCTCAGGAGTCTGAAACTCCAAAATCGCAAGTTGTTCACTGCCTTCGACAATCTGAATTTGTGCCACAACCGTCATGGGCGGCCGGCTGCTGCGCATAATTGTGATTTCTGCCGGAGTACCCGGTTGAATTTTATCTATTCCGCCCTCTGGAAAAATGGCATCCACCGACCTGCCGGAAACATCCATCAAGGGGAATGCTGAGATCTTCATGAAGGCGCTATTTGCGGCGATGATAACCCGGGTGCGTAAATCAATCACCATGGTCGGGTCGTCATGATGGTTTAACAACCCCCAAAATAGGTTTTGCGCTTCAACATCCAATAACTTCCCTGGCCATGGTTGCTTGCGTGAATTCAAAGGGGATATTGGTGTCATGGGAAGAGGTCAATTGGCGTGGCGAAGATGTGCGGGTAAAATGCCTTCCATGGCCCTGTATTTCGCCACAGTCCGCCTGGCAACATTAAAACCACGTTCAGCCAACAATTCAGCCAAATCAGAATCGCTGAGCGGTCGTTTCTCCTGATCGATAAAATCACGCAGGACAGTTCGAACGTTTAGGCTTCGATCGAAAAAAGAAGACAAGGGGATGATGCGGCGGTTGGGAAGTTGTACACTCTTTCCGGATACCGCACGGGAAATGGTCGATTCATGAACTTCCAATTCCTCGGATAAACGCGCCCGGGTAAAAGGTTTGAGATGTTTTTCACCTTGTAAAATATAGTCTCGTTGCAACATCACCAGGCGGTACATCATCCGCTGCATGGTGTGGTTGCGCTGCTGTAAGCACTTTACAAACAATGAAGCCCGGTCTAAATCACTCCGCATATTATCACGCGTGTTGACATCGGTTTGCGCCAGGGCTTGTTTAAACATCGGGTTAACGCGCAGCATCCCCGCAAGCGGCATAATGATCTCAACTACCAGAGCATTTTTTTCATCCCCATTAAGGTGGCTGATAATGATATCGGGTTGATGGTAAACCTGTTCAGATGAGGCAGAAGGCGTGCGCATGTCGCCCCAATGCGAGCGCGCAGGAAATGGATTCAAGTTTTCGCTAATAAAATGGGCGGCCTGCTGAACTCTCGATTGGCTTGCACCCAACAACCGGGCCAATTCACCAAACTGGTGCCGGCTGAGTAAATCCATGCCTTCTGAAACAATCCTGCAGGCTAATTCAGGCACGCTTCCCTGCTCTTGTAAAATATCCAACTGGACGAGTAAAGCTTCTTTGGGGTTGTTTGAACCAACCCCGATCGGATCCGCCCGTTGAATGATCGCCCTCACGGCTTCAACTTGTTGTAGGCTGACGTGCAGATATCTGGCGATTTCAATGACTGTTGTCGTCATGAAACCGTCTTCATCAAGATGGGTCAACAAGAATGCTGCAATTGCCCGTTGTGCCGGTTCAAGATCTGCCGCGATCTGTTTTAAAACATAGGTTGGCAGATCATCGGTCATTTGCGAAATTGGTTCCTCAGGGTAATCTTCCGGGCTGCGGTCCGAGTGTGAATAAAAATCATCACGCGGCGATACAAATACCACGGGCTCTTCAACCGAATTTGCCGTAGGACGGCTGCAGATTGGGCAAATACCCCCGCTCTCCAGAGGCCGGTGGCATACCGGGCAGCGCCGCTCTTCCACTAATTCCAGCGCCGGGTTTGCGGCCAGTTCAGCCTCGATCTGCTGGTGCAATTCCTCGCCAGTCAGGGTCAACAGCGCCATTGTTTGCGCAAGATGAGCCGTTGTTGCAGGTCGTGTGGTATGGAACTGAACTTGGAACATATGGATCCCCTTATCGAATAAGTATAGCTGGTAACTCCCTAAGGTGCAAGTTCTATGCCACGGTTTTTTGTCTTCCAGGATGGTAAAATAATGCACAACATTGAGGGAACAGGATGAGTGAACTAATCATCATCGGTGGTGGGCTGGCGGGCTGTGAAGCTGCCTGGCAGGCGGCTTCCCGCGGATTGAATGTCAGCCTTTTTGAAATGCGCCCCAACGTGACGACCGGCGCTCACCGCACGTCCAAGCTCGCCGAGTTGGTTTGTTCCAATTCCATGGGTTCAAACCTTTTGGACCGCCCATCAGGTTTATTGTTGGAGGAATTACGGCGTTTGGGTTCGTTATTGGTTGATTGCGCCGATAAATCCGCCATCCCTGCAGGGGGAGCATTGGCCGTTGACCGTGAAGGTTTCGCATCCCTCGTCACCGAAGCGATTACAAACCATCCAAGAATAAATGTGATCCGGGAAGAATATGGTTTCATTCCCAATCAACCTGCCATTATTGCTTCTGGGCCATTGACATCGCCGAACTTAACGGCCAGCATCCAACAATTGACCGGCGAACAACACCTTTTCTTTTTTGATGCGATAGCACCAGTCATCTTTGCCGAATCCGTCGATATGGAAAAGGCGTTTCGCGGCTCGCGTTATAAAGTTGGCAGTGAAAAAGCTGGCGATTACATTAATTGCCCGATGAACTCAGACCAGTATTACTCATTTATTGAACAATTGCTCTCCGCTGAAAGGATTCAATTACGCGATTTTGAATTGATTATTCAGCAAGGCGTTCGTGCAGCAGAGCAAGAATTCTTTGAAGGCTGCCTGCCGATTGAAGTCTTGGCTGAACGCGGTCGTGACACATTAGCCTTTGGTCCAATGCGACCAATTGGTTTACGCAACCCGCGCAAAAACGCTCCAAGAACTCATGCCGTGCTTCAACTTCGTCAGGATGACCTGGCCGGCAGCCTCTATAACCTGGTCGGTTGCCAAACCAATATTACTTTTCCTGAACAGCGCCGTGTTTTCCGTATGGTTCCAGGACTTGAAAAAGCTGAGTTTGCACGATATGGACAGATGCATCGCAACACCTTTATCGCCTCACCACGCCTGCTCTTGCCCACGCTGCAATCCCGCGAATACCCGGATCTGTTTTTCGCCGGTCAAATTACCGGCGTAGAAGGCTATCTGGGCAATATAGCAACCGGGCTGTTGGCTGGCGTGAATGCAGTTGAAGTCTTGAATGGAAGAACTCCAATCGTAATGCCAGGAACGACCATGCTCGGCGCACTTTGCATGTATATATCTCATGCCAACATTGCCCATTTTCAACCAATCAAAGCGAATTATGGCATATTGCCACCGATACAAAATCCAAAAGCCGGCAGACGCGAACGTGCCCTCCAATTTTCTGAGCGTGCGCTGTTTTCACTCAATCCATTTCTAGCTCGTTTTCAAACCCTGACTTGAAGGCTAAACCGATGATGCGAAATCGTTTTCTCCGCCCAGCAATGGTAGTTTTAATCATACTCGTGCTTGCCTCAATCCTTTATTATTTCAACAACAAAAAGGCGGCTCGGTTCGACGGCCAACGAGCATATCAGGACCTCCTGACCCAAATGGCGTTTGGACCTCGGACTCCAGGATCTCCAGCGCATGATCAAATGGTATCCTGGCTGGAATCTGAACTAGAAAAAGCAGGCTGGATTGTTGAAGTACAGGAATTGGAATACCAGGGCCAACCGGTTCGGAATGTGATTGCTAAGAAAGGCAGCGGAGAACCCTGGATTATTTTGGGGGCACATTATGATTCGCGCCTGATTGCAGACCAGGACAAAGATCCAGCCTTAAATACTTTACCCGTCCCTGGGGCCAATGACGGAGCTTCAGGCGTGGCGGTATTACTGGAACTGGCTCGTGTCCTTCCGGATGAAGTGGGTAAGGCGAAACAAATCTGGCTGGTTTTTTTTGACAGTGAAGATCAGGGCAATTTGGAAGGATGGGATTGGATCTACGGCTCGCGCGCTTTTGTCGACCAGTTGATTGGTAAACCGAATGCGATGATTCTGGTGGACATGATCGGGGACGCCGATCTGAATATTTACCAGGAACAAAATTCAGATCCAGAGCTGACTGAGCAGATTTGGCAAACTGCCGCCGGACTTGGATTTCAGGAGCAATTTATCCAAAAGACAAAATTCCGTATGTTGGATGACCATATTCCCTTTATCCAGAAGGGTATCCCGGCCGTGGATCTGATTGATTTTGATTATCCCTACTGGCACACCAGCCAGGATACAGCGGATAAGGTATCCGCAAGCAGTCTTGAAATTGTTGGTAAGACTATATTAGCTTGGCTTACAGCGCCGTAAAGAGTTGGCAAAAACGTTTTCATGGCGTACACTCTACTTAAACTAGCCATACCCCGGGTTGTCATTGACCGAAAAACGTAATCTCGGTTAATCCAATTTCGATCGGGAACAAAGTTTCAAATAGCAAGGAAAACCATTGGGAACCAAAACAATTCTGAAATGAGAGAAAATCAATTACTATGACATCTTCAAATGGTACTTTTCACCCCGCCGATCGCATAGCTTCTTTCAAACCTTATTTCTTTGCTGCATTATCGCAAAAAATCAACATGTTAAAGAAAAAGAACATCGATGTCATCCGCATCGATATGGGCTCACCGGACCTTCCCCCCGCTAAATTCATCATCGACGCACTCGAAAAATCCGCCCGGCGCAGTGATACACATGGGTACGCTCCGAATGGCGGTACCCCTGCCTTTCGCGAAGCGATTGCAGCGTATTACCAAAACCGGTTTGGCGTCACTTTGGATGCAAAAACCGAAACCTTAACCTTGATTGGATCAAAAGAAGGCCTGTTTAATCTTTCCCAGGTGTTGTTAAATCCGGGCGATATGGCTATTGTGCCGGATCCGGGTTATCCTGTGTACAGTGCCTCCGGCATTATTGCTGGCGCGGAAATTTATTACACGCCTTTGCTGAAAGAAAACGGTTACCTGCCGGATCTGGACAACATCCCGCCCGAAATTCTGGAACGCGCGAAATTCATCTGGTTGAATTACCCCAACAACCCGACAGGCGCAATAGCCCCTTTTTCCTTCCTGGAAAAGGCAGTTTCGTTTGGCCAAAAGCATCATATTCTGATCGCGCACGATGCCCCCTATGTCGATGTCTGCTTTGACGGCTACCGGGCACCCAGCATCCTGCAAGTATCAGGCGCCAAGGATGTGACCATCGAGTTTAACTCCCTTTCGAAAGCTTACAATATGGCCGGTTGGCGTTTGGGCATGGCTGTGGGAAATCCGCAAGTGATTGGTTACTTGCATACCTACAAAAGCCAGGTCGATACGTCTCATTTTCAGCCAATCATGGACGCTGGCATTGCCGCTCTGACAGGTGATCAATCCTGGCTGGAAGATCGCAACAAAATATACCAAAAGCGCCGCGATATTGTCGTTTCAGGCCTCAAACAAGCCGGTTTCCAGGTCGATGTTCCACCGGCTGCAATTTACGTATGGGCACACCTGCCTGCAGGCTATACGGACTCGATCGATTTCTGTGACCGTTTACTCGAAGAAACAGGCGTCAGCATGACTCCGGGTATTGTTTACGGCAAATTTGGCGAAGGGTACATCCGCATCTCCCTTGGAACAGCCACAGATCGCATCCAGCAAGCCATGGACCGGCTGGTTATGTGGATCAAGAAATAAGACTGGAGCCTCATGAAGAAAAGGATTCCTGAACCTACCGCTCCGCCAGTCGAGCGCGCTTTCCTGGTTGGCGTTGAAGTAAAGGGTCAACCGGCTTTACTCTCACTTGAGGATTCGCTTGGCGAACTGTCATTGCTCTGTGAAACTGCCGGTCTTGAGGTCGTTGGAGAAACCAAACAACGCCTGGATTCGCCACATCCGAATACTTTTATTGGATCCGGAAAAGTTGAAGAGATCCGACTTCTGGTCGAAGAGACGCTGGCAAATGTCGTCGTTTTCGACGCCGATCTTTCTCCAACCCACCAGCGCGAGTTGGAAGAGAAACTGGGAGAAAATGTACGGGTACTGGACCGGACGGCTGTCATTCTGGACATCTTTTCTCAACATGCCAATACGCGTGAAGGCATCCTCCAGGTCGAATTGGCACAGTATGAATACCGTTTGCCAAGGCTGACGCGCGCCTGGACTCACCTTGCCCGTCAGGCCGGCGGCGGCGCCGGGCGGACTGGCAGCGTGGGTGGGGTTGGTTTGCGCGGTCCAGGAGAAACCCAACTGGAAGTCGACCGGCGCGAAATCCACCGCCGAATCACCACTCTCAAAAAAGAATTGGAAAATGTTCGCGCCCACCGCGGCCGCCATCGCGATCAACGCCGCCGGACCCAAATTCCGATCATTGCACTTGTTGGCTACACGAATTCTGGGAAATCGACCTTACTGAATCATTTATCCAAAGCGGATGTTTATGTGGCGGATCAGCTCTTTGCCACACTTGATCCCACCACCAGGCGGGTTGAATTGCCAGGCGGTCATTGGGTTCTGATGACGGATACAGTCGGTTTTATTCAAAAACTGCCAACCCAATTGATTGCGGCTTTCCGTGCCACCCTTGAAGAAATCGCGGAAGCCGACCTGCTGATCCATGTGGTCGATATTACCCACCCGAATGCACACAGCCAGTGGCAGGCAGTCAAGGAGACCCTCTCAGCCATCGATGCCGGTAACATTCCTGTCATCACTGCTTTAAACAAAGTTGACCGCATGTCCAGGCATGAAGACGTTGAACGGATCACTGCGGATTACGAGGATGCCATCGCTGTTTCGGCATTGAAAGGCACAGCGATATCCGACCTGCTTGGTTCAATTGAACGCGAATTGTTCGAAACCTATGTGGATGTGATTGTCTATTTGCCCTTTCAGGAAGGGCAACTCATTTCATTGTTCCATGAACAAGGCCGGATTGAGAGCAGCGAGGATACCCGCAGCGGCGTGACCATTCACGGCAGCCTTCCCGGCCGGCTCATTACCCGTTTTCAGCCCTTCTTTGAACGGCCAAAACCTGCTGAAGATTAATTTTCAAGAGAATCTTCCATCTTTTTATATAGTTAACCAATGGCCTGCAACGGTTATTATCCCCTCTGTTGAATGAACTCTAAAGATTCTCCGCCTCATCCAGAGTCC
>DATMYV010000036.1:0-45552 GCA_035560795.1 Longilinea sp. | reverse complement strand
AGCATGAATACGCCGACGACACTACCGTTTCCAAACTAGAACCTTCTAGTATTTATGCTGTTTTTTATCGTCGGTTGGCGAGCAATGAAAATGCTTCTTATGACCCTGATGAGGATTGTGACGATTTATTGAAAAATGAATGACATATGGTGCATGTATTAAATAGGAAGTGCCTGTAAAATTCAATCTACAGGCACTTTTTATTTTTAATTTTAGGACATGGAGGTAACACAATGCAAGCAGGTTGTATCATTCGAGTTTCAACTTATAAACAGGCCGACAACACTTCACCTGACATTCAGCGTGAAAGAATTTTAGAGGCGGCTCTCAAGAATAAAGACTTGATTCTTGATGACGATGTGTGGCAGGTTGTTGAATCTGGAAAAAAACAAGACAGAATTTCTTTTCAGCTTGCATCAGATGCCGTAAAGAATCGGGGTGTTCGTCGGGTGTACGTATTCAAAATAGACCGTCTTGGCAGAGATATGTTGCAGATGCAAACGTTCCTTTTGGATATGGAACGGGCTGGTGTCGATGTCTGGTCTGTAGATGATGGGAGAGTTATCAATAGAAATTCTCTGCCTGACTTAATCAAAATGGTCTTCGCTTCTTATGAACTAGAGTCCATCAGCCAGCGTATGAGAAGTGGCTTGATTGACCATATCACGGACGGCGGATATGTGGGCGGTGTTGTTGCTTTCGGATACAAAGTGGTTGAAGAAAAGGTTGGCAGGAAAAGTTTCAAATATCTGGAAATTTGTGAGGAAGAGGCTAAATGGGTTCGGCAAATGTTCCAGTGGATAGTTGACGAGCATATCAGTTGTCAGGAAGTAGCCGAGAGATTGAATTCGTTTGGCGTTCAAACGAGATATGCGAAGGACGGAATCGGTGTTCGTGGAAAGGCCACTGCCGGAGTATGGCGGGCTGGTCGCATCCGTAATATGATAAAAAATGCGGATTATGCTGGAGTGTTTGATTTCGGAAAACGAACAGAAAAACCTATTCAAGAATTGCACCACGGAAAGATTCCGTTGATTGTTGACAAGGATATATGGTTGAAGGCGCAGGATGTTCTAACTGGAAATAGATTGTTTTCAGGTAGAAATGCAAAACGGGAATATCTTCTTCGTGGTCTTGTCGTTTGCAAATATTGTAGTCATAAATTTTCCGGCTACTTTTATCGGTCTAACTCAACTCGTCCATACGACATCAGGCAATACAAATGCAATGCGAGGGCGCAATGGAAACATCTCGTTCTTGATGAAAAGTGCCACTCCCCGTCTTTTCGAGCCGATGATTTAGAGAAATTGGTATGGAACGAGGTTGTCTACAAAATTCAGCATCCTGACCTAGCCCGCAAAATGATTGACGAGAACAACCCCGAAAAGGATATTGATGAGATTCGGAAACGAATCGATGAAGCAAAATTGAAAATGATTTTTTATAAAAAAGAACGCAGAACGATGCTTGATGATTACACCGCAGGAAAGGTTAAAGACGAGGAAGATTTGGAATTGTATCAAGAGAAGCAAGATGATTTGAAGGAGCAAATGCGAACCACGAGTAAGTTGATTGATGGCCTAACCAGTCGTCTTGAAACCGCAGAATCAACAGTTGGTGAAAGGGTTCAGCAACAGTTAACCGACCTTCAAGGCAGAATTGACAACGCAACCTACGATGAGCAATACATCCTTATCAGGGAACTGGTAAAAAAGGTGGTTGTTGGATGGAAAGATGAAACAGAAACGGATTTTTCAGTAAAAATTGTCTGGAAATTTAAGGAAGAAGACCTTCCGGCAATTCCAATCACCGGAGAAAATATTGTTATTGAAACATTAACTGGCATGGATTCATCGCGCTGATCAATTGAAAATTGGCGGGAAAGGTGAGCGACCCCTGGGCGCGGCTGATGGTGACGACCTTATCCTCGATGGGCTGGCGCAATACTTCCAGCACCCGCGGGCCAAATTCGGGTAACTCGTCCAAAAAAAGCACGCCGCGATGCACCAGCGAGATCTCGCCGGGGTGCGGGATGTTGCCGCCGCCTACCAGCCCGGCGTGACTGATGGTGTGGTGCGGCGCGCGGAAGGGCCGGGTTTGCACCAGGGGCACGTCCGGCGGCAGTTGGTCCGCAATCGAATAGATGCGGGTGACGTCCAGGGCTTCGTCAATCGACAAATGCGGCAGGATGGCCGGCATGGCGCGCGCCAGCAGGGTTTTTCCAGCGCCAGGCGGTCCGATCATAAGGACATTATGGCCGCCGGCAGCCGCGATCTCGAGCGCGCGTTTGACGTGCTCCTGGCCCTTGATTTCACGAAAATCGACCTGAACCGCAGGCTCGACCTGTTCGACGTTGACCGGCGGGTGTGAAGGGATGATCACATTTCCGAGCAGATGGTTGGCCAGTTCTGTCAGGTTGGCCACCGGGATCACATCCAGTTCGGGGATCAAGGAAGCCTCAGCGGCATCGCAGGAAGGAACAAAAACGCGCTTGAACCCCTCCCGGCGCGCCACAGCCGCCATGGGAAGCACGCCGCGTACATGGCGTACCGTACCGTCCAAAGATAATTCGCCAATCACCAGCGTTTCAGCCAGGCTCTCGGGTGAGATCTGTTCTGTAACCACCAGCACGCCCAGCGCGATTGGCAGGTCATAGGCCGGACCTTCCTTTCGGACAGTCGCCGGTGCCAGGTTCACTGTGAGCGGCTTGCGCGGATAGGAGAGGTTGGCGTTCTTGATGGCGGAATAAACGCGTTCGCGGCTTTCCTGGACAGCCGCGTCCGGCAGCCCGACAATCGTCATTTTTGGCAGGCCCTGGCCAAAATCGACTTCAACCTCGACGATGACACCTTCGAGGCCGACAACAGCGCAGGAAAAAATACGGGCAAGCATGGGTTTAGTTTAGAGGGGGTTCAAATAATTGTCAAACAGGATGGCGATTGAAACAGGGGACAACAACGGCAGTGGCTGGATGAGTCTGGTGAGACTTGTCTTGTCGGTAAGAAGAAGTTTGTCATGTAGTCGAAATCAACAAGAACGGCGCTGCTGGATATTTAGTGGGATGAAAAACTAAAATCATCCAGGTATACCTCACTGGGAAACACGTTGTTTGTCACCATTCTAATGGTCAGATCCACGGTGTAACCGGAAAAAATCTTTAAATTCGAAATCTGATGTCGCCAGGTAAATGTATTCTGGTCCTTGCAGATTGGCCACCAATCGATCAAATTATTGTTGACAAGAATCTGCAAGACATCGCTAACACTTGGACAAAATTCCGCTGAATAACTCATCACCCAAAAATGCAGGATTGGACTGTATTCGGGAATATTTACATTCTGTGTGATCGAATAATCTGTAGTCTGATTTGGGACCTGGTGATCGCCAAGCCAGGCTATATGGCTGCCGGAATGAGGGAAAACTCCCTCCGGTAAGTCCGCTTTGTTAAAGATGAGTTGCGCTGAGGTGGGTGACAGAATCCAATTTAGTAAACCCGATTCGAAATCACCATTGGCAAGAGGGATATCCGGTGTAAAGACCACCGGCAGAAAAACCTTTATGGGTGCCTCTGAGTGAACTGGAAAAACAAGTGTACTTAGCAGCGCAAAAAGGAATGGAGCCAGCAGGGCAAATTTATGCCAGATCTTGTTAGGATTTCTCATGCTCAATCTCCCACCCTGTGCATGAAAATGGATCAGGATAAGTATATATGAAATTCAAAACCCCCTGGCCAAACCGGCCAGGGGGTTTTGTTTTCGGTACGTTCCCCTGTAAAGCGCACCGAAAACGAAATTTTGTCGAAAACGAGGTCAGGAACTATGCGATGGACTCGACTGCATAGCTGCGTGCTTCTTCGGCGTTTCCTCACCCTGGTCAGTGATGGCTCTATGGATCAACTGGTAGAGCTCATTCAGGTTTGAAAAGGTAGCCGAACTACCATCAGCAACAGCTTTAAGACTGCCGTGAAGTTCCTGTTCTGATGTTTCTGCAGGTAGGATTGTGAGTAGAAATGTCGATTTCCTGCGCATCCATGAACCTCTATGATTAGGATAGCAGGGCATACTGACAGCAGACTGACAAAATTATTGTCGAAAAGCGGGCTGTCTATACAAATCAGTTAGTTGAATTTAACCGCGAGCTTTTAATGGTTTCGGCAAGTTGGCGGATATCCGAACGCGGCAGCAGGTCAAGGTCTTCTTTGAGTGTTTTTTCGAGCTTTTGATAAAGACTCATCGCACGCGGGGCACTGTTCAATCCGAGGTAGCCCTGCATAACCAACAGGGTGGCATCTTCATTCCAGATATCACGCTGTAAGATTTTTAATGCGCAATTTGCGGCCTGGTCGTAACGCTGTTGCTCGAGGTAGGCCTGACCAAGGACCAGCAAACCGCGCAGGTATAAATCGACCAGTTCCTGCCGGCGCGTGGCGGACCAATCCAGATAGAGATCCATAGGAAATAGATCGTCCGTATACAGCGCCAATGCCTCCTGCATGCGTCCGACCTGACGGGATTGCAGCGCAATGGGGAGTTCCTGTTCGAAATGCTCGAAATCGATCATCGAACCATGCGGGAGGTTGATGAAAACCCGCTCGCCTTCCACTGTCAGGTAGCGCGAGGGGAATTTTTCCGGCAAGTCGGGTTCAAGGATATGGCGTAAGGTGGATGTGGCCTGATGGAAGAGGTCCTGGCTGGTGGTGAGAGGATGATCAGGCCAAAGCTCTTCCAGAATCACTTCCCGGCTGGCGGAATGGCCAGGTTGAAGCAGCAGGTAGCGAAACATCTCGCCAGCTTTGCGGCGTTGCCAGAGTGCATCTGCGACCGGGCGTCGCCCCTGCAGGACGCGGAACTGCCCGAGACCGTAAATGCGCAAAGCAGGCGGAGTGATTTTATCGATGTGTTGCATCAAGGCTTCCGCCGGCTGGCGGGCATCCGTATCGCGGCTGCGCATGTAGCGTGCTATCAAAGGGAAGGCCAGTTTGCGTTCCCGTTCAAGGATAAAGGTGTATCCGCCCTGTAGGATTGATTTGACGGCTTCCTGCCAGGTCTGAATGGCAGATGGCTGGTCCTCAAGCGATAGCCAGGCAGCCTTAAGCAAACGGGCGTAAGCCAGCTCATAGTCAGCGGTGATGCGGGTGAATTGCTGAATGGCTTCGTTGATAAAAAGGAACGCCTGCCGGTGATCATCCGTCTCCCAGGCGGTGCGTGCGCGTTCCACCAGGGCCTGGCCGCAAAAATAGACTGATTGAATGCGCTGCGCATGTCGATAGGCGTCTTCAGCCCAGGTTCTGGCGGTGGCTGGTTCCCCGCGCATGCGGAACATCCGGCTGTATTCCAGCCGTACGGATACATTCAAATCCGGTGAACCGCTCTGATTGGCGATGCGCAGGGCCAGGTAAAGATATTCTTCGGCTTTCTCGATTTCTTCTTCATCGAGTGACATGCGCGACCATAGATAATAATAGCCGCCAGCTATGCGCGTTCCAGGGCGGACAATGGGCAAATAAGCATCCAGAGCTTCGCGCGCACGTTTACGATCGCCGGTCGTTTGATAGGTAATCGTTTGCAGATAGGGCAATCCCCACGTCTCGTCGCCGTTATCCATTTTTTGCTGGTTGGCTTCTTCCATGGCAGCCAATGCCAGCGTGAACTTGCCTTCGATAAAGTAAATCGATGCGGCCTGGTTGTGCAGCGCACGGGCCAGCCCGGCAGAATATTGAATGGTCCGGCTGATCTCAGCAGCCTGGTAAAAATGGGCTTCGGCAGTTTGAAGGTCGTTGGTTTCGGCTTCGATAATGCCCAGAGAAATGAGGGCGTCGACCTGGTCCTGTGGATTGGGAGACTGCGCCAGAACTTCTTCTGCAAGCTGGCGGCCTTCTTCATATTCGCCAAGACGGTACGCCAGGACGGTGGAACGCAGGAGAATCCGTGAACTAACCGGTTTGTCTTTTGCACTGCGCGCCAGCTTGAGTGCCTCTCTGGCCGATTCTGCAGCACCTTTCAGATCGCCGGTTGATTCTTTTATCTGACTTTCGTTTAGAAGGGAGTCGATCGCTGGACTGGACATGGTTGTAGTTTCGTTGCGGTCAGATAAAGAATACTACATTATTGGAAAAAAAAACAGCAGCAATGCCGACCTAATTTGCTATGCGTTTTCTTAGTAGCGACCGCGGACCTGGCGCGCGTCTGGATTCATCAATTCCGATTCACTGGCAGGAACAACCCTTACTGCGCAAGCTTTATATTCCGGTATTTTTGCCTGTGGATCGATCACATCCTGGGTAAGCAGATTGGCTGCGGCTTCGGCAAAGTGGAATGGAATGAATACCACGCCTGGAGTGGTCTTTTGGGTAACCCTGGCATGCAGGACGATTGACCCGCGGCGGGATGTAACCCGTACCGCGCTGCCATCCGGGATTTCCAGGCGGGCTGCATCCGCGGGGTTGATTTCCATCAAGGCTTCAGGAAACAGATCATCCAGCCAGGAATGCCGCGTGAGGGTACCGCCGTGCCAGTGTTCCAGCACGCGGCCCGTGGTGAGGATGAGCGGATATTCTTCGTCGGGCATTTCGGCCATTCCGGCATCTTCCAAGGCATGGAATTTCCCCCGGCCGCGCGGGAAGCGCTCGGCAAATAGATAGGGCGTGCCGGGATGGGTTTCATCCCAGGCGGGTACCTGAATGCCGGTTTTTTCGATGCGCGCATAGGTGATCCCCCGGTAATCTGGAATCACGCTGCCAATTTCCTGCATAACTTCCGCAGGGCTTTCATAATCCCATTTGGCAGTGTTCGGACGACCCAGCCGGGCTTCCAATTTTTTAGCCAGATCGCAAATGATTTGCCAATCAGCCCGCGATTGACCGCGCGGCTGAATGGCCTGGCGGACCCGCTGCACCCTGCGGTCTGTATTGGTGAACGTTCCATCTTTTTCAGCCCAGGTGGTGGCCGGCAGGAAGATATCCGCATAAGCGCCGGATTCGTTGATAAAAATATCCTGGGCAACAATGAATTCCAATTGCTCGAGCTTATGGCGGGTATGGTTGAGGTTCGGCTCGGACATCATTGGATTCTCACCCATGATATAGAGCGAACGGACGCCGTTGGGTCCAATGGCGCTGACAATTTCCGTGGTGGTCAGGCCCAACTGGCGGTTTAACCCGCCTGGTTCTACATGCCAGGCCTGTTCAAATTTCTGCGCGTTTTGCTCGTCATCGACGCGTTGATACCCGGGATAATGCCACGGCATCGCGCCCATGTCGGAGGCGCCCTGAACATTGTTTTGTCCGCGCAACGGGTTGAGACCCGTACCAGGGCGGCCAATATTGCCAGTGAGCAATGCCAGGTTGATGAGGGACAGGGCGTTGGCTGTGCCGTGCGAATGTTCAGGAATGCCGAGCGACCAGTAGATGGCCGCATTCTTGGCATTGCCGTACAATCTTGCGGCTTCGATAATCAAATTTCGGTCGACCCCTGAAACGCCCTCCGCATATTCCGGGGTAAATTTTTCCATCGATGCGGCAAATGCTTCGAAATTCTCGGTGCGTTGATCGATAAAGCCCTGGTTGAAGAGCTTCTCCTTGAGGATGACGTGCGCCATCGCAGAGAATATGGCGATATCGCTGCCAGGTTTTTCCGGCAGCCACAGGGTGGCGTAATTGACCATCTCAACCCGGCGTGGGTCGACCACAATCAGTTTCGCACCGTTCTTTTGTACGGCCGCTTTCATCTGAAGCGCAATGATCGGGTGGTTTTCGGTGGTATTTGAGCCGGTCACGATAAAGACATCGTTCAATGCAACCTCGGCGGCGGTGTTGCTCATGGCTGACGAACCAACCGCCATTTGAAGCGCCACGACCGATGCGGCATGACATAAGCGCGTGCAATGATCGATGTGATTGGTCCGGAAGAGGGCACGGAAGAGTTTTTCCAACAGATAATTATCTTCGTTGGTGGCTTTCGCGCAGCAATAGGCTGCCAGGGCATGTGAACCGTCGCGTTTGTAGATTTCGACCATACGGTCAGCGATTAAATCCAACGCCTCATCCCAGCTGGCTTCGCGCCACTCAGCGATATCGAAAGCCTGGGTGCGGGCGCCGGGCGTTTGCGGCTTTCGGCGGATGAGTGGGGAGGTAATGCGCTTCTGGTTATAGATAAAATCGTAACTAAAACGGCCTTTAACGCATAAGTTACCGTGATTGACCACTGAATCAAACGGCGAAGTTACCTGGTAGATGAAGTCATCCTGGATGTGCAATTGCAGGGTGCATCCTACGCCGCAAAATGGACAGGTGGTGGAGACTACACGGTCTTGGAGCGTCATGATTGACCTCCTGAGGTTAACTGCTGATCATCTGCAGTTACCCGGCGCATGCGGCGCCGGCGTTCGGTTCGTGTGAGGGACATGATTTCGTCGGGGGTGTCGCCTTGTTCCAGCAACCATTGGCGTTTGGGTTTTAACGCGCCGGTCGGGCAGACAGCCACGCATTGGCCGCAAAAAACACAGGATGTCTCCGGCAGGGGTTTGTCGAAGAAAGTCCCAATTTGGGTTTCAAATCCGCGCTTGGTAAAATTAATGGCATAAGTATATTGCGCATCATCCGCACAAACCTGGACGCAGCGCCAACACAGGATGCATTTGGAATAATCCCGGATATACATCGGGTTATCATCCAAAATGGGTGACACCCGCTGCTCAGCATCTGGGAAGCGGCTGCCCTGGACAGAATATTCTGTCATGTAAGCCTGGATGTCCGTTGCTTCGCTCAGATCCACGGTGGAAGCCAGCATTTCCAGAATTGTCCGGCGGGCTCGCATCACGCGTTCGGTGCGCGTGCTGACCCGCATGCCTTCGCTGACTCTAGCGACACAGGCAGGCACCAGCGTCCGCGAGCCTTCCACCTCAACCACACAGATGCGGCAGAGGGCATTGGAAGAACAATAATCATGGTAGCAAATGGTTGGGATGGCCACCCCGATCTCAGCTGCAGCTTTGAGAATTGTGGTGCCTTCCGGGGCAGTGACAGCCTGTCCATCAATGGTTAGCGAAATCGGTGCTGTCATGCTTGCCCTCCTGTCGGGGATTTGACGTTTTCAGGGAATTCAAACAGTTCAGGCCATAAGCGCACCGCGCTCAAAACTGCGGATGCGGCTGTTTGCCCCAACCCGCACAAAGATGCGTCAGTCATGGTCCAGCCCACATCCAGAAGGCGCTCTTTATCGCCTGGGAGTGCCTTTCCAGCGGCCAGGCGCTGTAAAATCTCGTACTGTCTTTGGGTACCCAATTGACAGGGGTAGCACTTGCCGCAAGATTCATCCGCAAAAAAATGTCCAAGGCGCAGGAGAATATCAACCATATTGCGGGTCTCATCGAACACGGTGATCACCCCGGAGCCAAGCGGTAAACCCGCAGCCCGCAGGTCTTCAAACGTCAGGCGCACATCCAGATCCTTTGCCACGGCGAAAGCTCCGGCTGCGCCGCCAAACAATGCTGCCTGAAATTTTCTGCCCGGGCGCATCCCGCCGGCCAGGTCGTCGAGCAGATGGCGGAAAGTGACGCCAAATGGTACTTCGTACAGACCAGGACGGACGATATCGCCGGAGAGACAGAAAAGCTTGGGACCAGGAGACTTCTCAGTGCCGAGTTGCCGGTATGCAGCTGCGCCTATTTGTAGGATCAAAGGGATATTGACCAGGGTTTCAACATTATTGATAACCGTTGGTTTACCGAACAGACCATATGTTGTGGGAAATGGGGGCTTTATTCTTGGAAAACCGCGTTTACCCTCAATTGATTCAAATAAGGCTGTTTCCTCACCGCAAATATAAGCCCCAGCCCCTCGGCGTACTTCAATATCAAAATCGAACCCACTCCACAGGATATTTTTACCCAGAATGCCAGCCTGCCTGGCCTCGCTGATGGCAGCACGCAGAATCAAATGCTGCATCGTATATTCGCCGCGGATGTAGATATAGCCCTTATGCGCCCCGATGGCGAAGGCACACAGAATGATTCCCTCCAGGACGCGGTGAGGGTCGTCTTCGATTATTACCCGGTCTTTAAAGGTGCCGGGTTCCGCTTCATCCGCGTTGCAAACGACGTATTTTTCAGGCGCCTCAGAGGCAGCAACCGCCTCCCATTTCACTCCAGTCGGGAAGGCAGCCCCTCCCCGTCCCACCAAACCGGCCGCTTTTACTTCAGCGATCAGATCTTGCGGCAGTCTGGACAATGCTTTTCGCAGCATGGAGTAACCGCCGCCTTCCATGTACCGTTGAATATTCGTCACATGTCCCTTGCCGCAGTTTACCGTGAGCAATTTCAGATCCCCGCCGACAACCGAAAATGGCCGGCCTGCTTTACCGCTTACCAGGTCGTCCCAGGACTGTTTATCTGCATTGGGCACCGCTGCACCCTGAATGAGCAATGCCGGGGCATGCTCGCATAATCCCAGGCAGGCTGCCCGGTCGACAGTGATGGTGTCATCGGCCTGTGCCGACTCACGGTGGTGTGCGGCATTTTGAAACAGCATTTTCATCACACCATCTGACCCAGCCATTGCGCAGGCAGGATCGCCGCACACGTGAATGACCGTTTTTCCAACCGGTTTACGGTTGAACATCGCATAAAAATCGATGACTCCGAAAACGTCTGCCAGCGGAACGTTCAATGTGTTGCCGATGGCGGCTGCGGCTTCTTCAGGAATGTAGCCATATACTTCCTGGGCTGCGTGTAAGGCTGGCAGCAATGCGGTGCGGCCTTGCAGTTCAAATTCCCTGAGCAACAGTTGGAGGGTAGATAAATCAATTTCGGCCATGCTTGCTCCTTGGCTTGGTAAGCTTCACAGTGAGGGTGGCCAACTGTAATTCATACAAATCGCATTATAATTATATACAAATATGGTGAGTTTAGTTGTTCAGGCTGGCGGTGAATCCCGCCGAATGGGGCGAAACAAGGCGCTCATTCCCTTCATGGGCCAGCCTTTGATTCAACGTGTTATCGAACGATTGAAGCCTTTGGCAGATGAGGTAATCATAACATCCAACCAGATGGATGGATTTAATGAAATGCATATTCCAGTGGTGGCGGATGTTTTACCTGGACTGGGAGCTTTAGGCGGTTTATATACTGCACTGTGGGCTGCCAGAAATCCATTCGTAATGGTGGTGGCTTGCGATATGCCATTTGCCAATCGGGGGCTTTTGCAGTACCAATTGGATTTGCTAGTCAAGGATAACATGGATGTAGTTATTCCTGGATTCGCTGAAGGCTGGGAGCCTTTCCACAGTGTATATCGAAAAGTAACATGCCTGCCACATATCAAAGGCGCTTTGGAGCAAGGACAAAAACGATTGATATCCTGGCTTCCCCAGGTTAAAGTAAGATATTTAGGGGCAGAAGAGATCGAGAGATTTGATTCCCTCGGCATTGCTTTTCAAAACGTGAATACACTGGAAGAATTGGATCAGGCGGAAGCTCTCGCGAGGATGGTGGATTAGCCTATTTCCATTCCCGTTTCTGGATGAACTGCAACTACCAGTTTAGATCGCTGCAATCGTTCGGGATGGGTATACACATTAAACTGGTTCCGGCGGGCATAACCGATCAGCGTAATGCCCAAGTCCTCCGCCAGATGGATCGACAGGGCGGTAGGCGATGTGCGGGAAACAATCATTGGGGCGGATAGGCGGGCTGTTTTTTGCAGCATCTCGGAACTTACCCGGCCAGTGGTAAAAATCAAACGGCGTGCCAGGGGTGGATTTTCGATCAATAATCGGCCTGCCAATTTGTCCAGCGTATTATGGCGCCCAATATCCTCCGCAAGAATTGCCGTGCCCTCGCAATCGGTCATCATCGAGCAATGTACGCCGCGCGTAGACCGGTATAGCTCTTGTGATCGCAGCAGATCATCCATGCCGGCCAGAATCATCTCAGGGGAAATGTCGTCCTTTGAAAACACCCCAGGTTGAAGGGTAGTTGTTTCAATTGATGTGGCACCCCCGGTACAGCCGGATGTCCTCCGCCAGTGATCCGGCCTGGCGACAACGCGGGTAAGCCAAACATCCAACTGGCAGCCGTCTTCGCACACCCGAACTACTGAAATTTCATCAGCCCTGTCAATAATGCCCTCATTATAAAGAAAACCAATTCCAAGCGCTTCCAGGTGGGTCGGCGTGCACATAAAGGTTAACCAGGATTCGCCGTTTACAAATAAGGCTACCGGTCTCTCAGCGATTACCTTGGTTTCGACAGATTCAAAACCTGCCGAAGAGAATTGAAGGAATTTCAGAGGTTCAACAACTGGCGGTACCATTTATCTCCTGCAAATAAGCACCATTGTTTTTAGAGTACTGAAAATTACCAAATTGGCTTGTAATATCCATATTTTACCCCAATAGTCAATAAATATTTTTCACCCTTTTTTTATACCCAAACAAAGCGTTGAATTTGGAGTAGAATCAAAAATTGGAGCTTTACCAATCAATTAATGAAAACAAGATTATTTTGGTTCGTCATAAGTCTGATGTCTTTCACTTTGGTCTCCTGTGATTGGAAGCCTTCATTACAAGTTTCAACTGCCGTAGTAACACCGGGATTAATTGAGACAATTGCCAATTCCTTAACCCAGACGGCCGAGGCAACCCTGACATCACCCGCTCTGGATAGCAAGCCTTCGCTGGATCCTGCGGCTGTTGTCACGTTATCTCCGACTGTGCAAACAACATTTATTCCCTCGGCAACGCCGACGCCACCTGGCCCTTGTAATTCGGCCGCCGCAGGCCGCCCGATCGATGTAACCATTCCGGATGACACAGTTATCCCGGCCGGGTCTTCTTTCACCAAAGTATGGCGGCTGATAAATACCGGGACTTGTCCCTGGACTACCGATTTTGCGGTGGTGTGGTTTTCCGGTGATAAATTGGGTCCGGTTGTGGCACAAAGTCTCTCGCACCGGGTTGAATCTGGCCAGAGCATCGATATCGCGGTGGATTTAACAGCCCCAGAAGATACAGGCCTAAAGCAAAGTTATTGGAAATTACGCAATGCGGAAGCTAAATTATTCGGGATTGGTCCCGCCAGCAACGCTCCTTTTTGGGTGAAAATTATTGTTGAAGAAACAACCACCGCAATTCCAACAGCATTGCCGGAACCAACACCGACTCCAACCCTGTTGGTTCAAGGTGCGGTTGACCTTTCATCTGGGGAAAGCATTGACCTTGATACTGGCGAAAAAGTGCCGGCAGGGCAGGGCGATTTCCATCTCGAAACTATCAGCAGTCGGTTCGTATTGCAACCAGAGTCAAACGCCATCCTTGGGATTGCCGGTAATTCCATACCGAGCCAAGGCGACTGCCAAAGCGTAGACCAGGGTTCTGATGCAGTAGTGATTGCTGATTTACCTTTGGGAACCTATTTCTGTTATCACACCAAACATGGTTTGCCGGGCATCGCAAGACTTGCCGACTTGAATGCAGCCGGGATTCGTCTGGATTTTAATACCTGGGCCATTCCCTGATTTCTTGGTCTCTTAGAAATGGAGAACCTATGAGCATGCAACCGGAACTGGATCATCCAGATCATTTTCGTGAAGTAGACAGCGGTAATATGCTTGCCTGGATTGATAACTTGCCCGGCCACCTTGAAACTGCCTACCGTACCGGCCTGATTTTGCCGCTGCCCTTTCAAAAACCGATCCGTGCAATCGTCCTGACGGGAATTGGCGGATCTATCATAGCAGCCGATTTGTTTGCTGCCTATGCTGCTGCCATTTGCCCGGTGCCCATTTTCATTCACCGCGATTATGAATTGCCTGCCTGGGCAATGGGCGATCAGGTTTTGGTGGTTGCAATGTCACTTTCCGGAAACGCCGAGGAGACGTTGGCCTCTGTTGAAGCAGCACATCGGAATGGCTGCCAGGTGATTGTGCTTTCACGCGGAGGGCGTTTGACTGATTTGGCTGAAGCGAACAAGGATACCGTCTGGCGCATGGATTTTGCCGGACCGCCTCGCACAGCAGTCGGTTGGTTTTTTGGCTTATTGTCGGCATTGTTCTTCCGCCTGGGGCAAATTCCAGACCCGGCCAGCGATTTAATGGCTGCCATAGAAAGCATGCAAGCACAACAGACACAAATCAATTCACAGGTGCCCACCCGGCAGAATTCAGCCAAACGATTAGCCGGCCAGGTTGTCGGCCGGTGGATTGACGTTTTTGGGTCAGGATTGCTAGCCGCAGTTGCTCGAAGGTGGAAAGGTCAGATCGCCGAACTGGCCAAAGCCTGGGCTCAATTTGACCCTTTGCCAGAAGCCGACTATACAACCGTGGAAGGAATCATCAATCCGCCCGATTTGATTCCAAAGGCATATGCGATATTTCTACACGGTGCGAGTGATCACCCGCGCAACCAGTTGCGAACGAAACTCACCCAGCAAACCCTGATGTTGGAGGGCATTCCCACCGATATTATTACTGCCAGGGGCACTGGAAAGTTGGAGCAATTATGGACAGCGCTGCATTATGGTGATTACTTTGCCTATTACCTGGCGATGATTTACGACGTCGATCCGAATCCAGTGGATCGAATCCGCAGCATCCAGGAGGAAATGGCCTCGTAGAGCGACCGTTTTCCGAGTCTGCCATAAATTTCGCGAATAATTTCCAGATTTGGTCTGAGTATCCTCATGGTTTAGCGTTTTGAAGGAAGCGACCTCAAAGCTGCCGGTCTGATCGGGTTAATGAAACCTGCCCGGGCATGGATATAGTTTTCTGCCACTAATCGGTTTTGCCTCAGACATGTGACCTGATCAAGATGGACAGGTCTGGATGGTTGACCTCAAACCCTAGGTTGAATAAACTAAAGGCAATGAGAGTACGCAAGATCATCCATCTCGATCTGGATGCTTTTTTCTGTGCGGTGGAGGAACTACGCCAGCCGGACCTGCGCGGTAAACCCTTTGCCGTGGGCGGTCGGGCTGATTCACGCGGGGTAGTATCATCCTGCTCCTATGCTGCCCGGGCACTTGGCATTCACTCAGCCATGCCTATGGCGCGCGCCTTGCGACTTTTCCCTGAATTGATTGTGGTTTCAGGCCATTATCAGGATTATTCTCGGGCTTCCCAACAGGTAATGGAAATTTTGGGACGGTATACTGCACTGCTTGAACAAATTTCCATCGATGAAGCCTTTATGGACCTCACCGATCTACCGCAGGATGGGCGATCGCTGGCGAAAGAAATGCAGGCAGCCATTCAGCGCGAATGCAATCTTCCCTGTTCATTGGGCGTCGCAACCAATAAATTGGTGGCAAAGATCGCGAATGATTTCGGTAAGAGCTCTCACCGCGGCAGCGGTACCTATCCGAACGCTATCACGGTTGTTCAGCCTGGCCAGGAAGCAGCATTTCTGGCAAAGCTTCCCGCCCAGGCTTTATGGGGAATTGGCCCGAAGACCGGTACGCGCCTGGCAGAGTTTGGCATCTTGACTATTGGGCAATTGGCTCAGACTCCAGGCGAACTGCTGGAACGAGAATTTGGCAAATACGGACATGATTTGGTCCAGCGCGCCCGCGGAATTGATGAAAGCCCGGTTACCAGCGAGCATGATGTCAAATCCATCAGCCAGGAGACGACATTCACACGCGACATACGCGATGGACAAAAATTGCATGAGACCTTGCGCGAACTTTCCGAACAGGTGGCTCATCGGCTGCGCGAGGACAGCCTGACAGCTTCCACTGTCAGAATTAAAATACGATGGAGCGATTTCACCACTTTGACCAGGCAAGTCACCCTGGCGCAGCCCACTGACCTGAATGGCGTTATCTTTGCAACGGCGACATCGCTATTCGATACTCTGTGGATGCCAGAACAAAAACTGGTAAGGTTGATGGGGGTGGGGGTAAGCGGTTTAACCTCCCATGTTCATCAGTTAAGCCTTTGGGACACTCCCACAGAAAAGGAACGCCGCCTCCTGGATGCAGTGGATCACTTGCAGGCGCGTTTTGGTAAAAAGGTTGTGCACCGCGGGTTGGATAAACCGACCAAAAAATGACGGAGAAACAAATGGATCGGCAGAGGAATAAGCAGTCCCATCGCAAAACCCCCAAATTGGCACCACTGTCGCCCCCACCTCAGTCGGAGGGAGAGACTATTACCATCCAGGGGCCGTTATGGAAATGGGATTTGGTGAGTAAACTGCGCGATGGGTTGCTGCCGGCGTTTGTGCTGGTATTGTTGGTAGTCGTTCCCAGCCTGCTGATACCGCCGATTCAAAACCAATTTGACCGACCAGGCTTGCTGGTTTATATGCTTTTTCTGGTGGCCGTTGGCGTCATGTTGTTGGCTGCTGCACTGCATGAAGACCAGCCCTTGATCCGGCAAACCTGGTACGGCCTGGCTGGGGGTGTGATCACCTGGATGGCAACTGAAGTATCCGACCGGTTGAGCGGCACGGGTTTAACCTCATTGAATGCTGTCCCATATTTCCTGATCATCGGGTTGATCGTTGCCATTTTATGGCGGCGGGTTTTACTGCTGCCTGTTCGCGGGTTTGCGCTTGTGTTTTTTTTGAATTGGGTTTCGCGGTTTCTAGTTTCTGGCGAACAGTTTCTGGCGGGTTACTTTCATATGGCAAAGCTAGCTTATCTGGTTACAGCTGGCATCGGCTTGTTAGGCGTACTGACCTCGTTATTTTTCATCATTTTGCGAAGCCGTGAACGGGTGCAACGCATGCGCATGTCAGTCTGGCTCTGGTTTTCAACCCTGTTGGTATTAGAAATCCTGGTTGTCTTCTACTTCTAAGCGCGGACTGCCACAAGTTCCTGATACACATTCGATATGCGCTGCGCAATGATTTCCCAATCATATTCGCGGGCATATTTTGCGGCTTGGGTGCCGAGCCGGTCGCGTAGATCCGGGTTGCAAACCAACTGAGATAGTTTCTCAGCCAAAGCTTGCGGATCGTCATCCGGGATGGAAAAACCGGTTACGCCATCCTGGACGAGGAAAGCCAATCCGCCTACCTGTGAGGCAATGACGGGGGTTCCGCACGCCATGGCTTCCAGTGCCACCATACCGAAGGATTCATAATGCGACGGCATGACCACAACTTCAGCCGCGCTGTAATAATACGGCAGCGTATCCTGCGCGCGCTTTCCCAGAAATAAAACCAGATCATTTACACCAAGATCATGGCATATCCCCTGAAGGCGTGCCATTTCGCTGTCTTCCATTTCCGGCGTAAGGTTGGGATCGCCGCCGACGATGGCAAGGTAATGAGGGCAGCCCGAAATGATTCGTTCTCTCGACAGTAGTGCAATGGCCCGGATCAGGGTTTCGATGCCTTTGAGCGGCTCAATTCGCCCGACAAATAAAATCATGCGGTCATCCGGTTGAATTCCGATGGCAGCCCGCGCTTCATCTGGCGGGATCGGATAGAAGTGGCTGGTATCAACGCCGGGTGGAATGACCGTGATCCTGGACTTGTCAGCGTGGTAAAGGAATTGCAATTGGGCCAGTTCAGCGGGCGTTGCGGCAATAACGTGATCGGCTGCGTGCAGGATCTGCAGTTCGCCGTCAATGCGGTATCCGCCCTCAATTTCCTGAGGCGAGCGCGCAACCCGGTTTTTCATCAGTACAAGCGTGTGAAACATTTGTAAAATCGGGACATTCCATTCCGCTTTCAGTTGCATGGCGGCGATGCCCGACAACCAGTAATGGCTGTGAAGAAGGTCGTAATGAATGCCTTTTTCGGCGGCAAAATGGCGAATCCCATTAGCAAATTGTGGCAAGTATTTCACCAGTTCCTGCTTCGGCAGGGGAACTTCCGGCCCGGCCGGAACGTGGACGACACGGTTTCCATAACCAAGATCATGTAAGACGTGCGGGACGTGTTCATCCTGCGAACGGGTGAAGACATCTACATGAATACCCAAATGACCCAGGTGGCGGGTTAATTCTCGGACATAAACGTTCATGCCGCCGGTATCTTTGCCGCCCAGGGTGGCGAGCGGGCAGGTGTGGTAGGAAAGCATGGCAACGTTGATCATAAGTGGAAACCTTGCACATTCCGCACGGGTACTGGTATAATTTTTTCCGCGCCACCGTAGCTCAGCTGGTAGAGCAGACGTTTCGTAAACGCCAGGTCATGGGTTCAAATCCCTTCGGTGGCTCTGTTTATTTAAACCCAAGATATGGCGTAGTTGAGATTGTATTCTAGCATATAAGGTGATTCTTACTAGTAGAACGGCTTGGTTTATGGACGTAATTATGGATGTCTTCTTTATCTTTTGGTAACGTATTTTCGAGCTTCTACCCGTCCGCTTACCAATAGATTGAGTCCAAATATTCGATGTTGAACCCATCTTTCATTATGCTATCATAAGAATAATGCATGATGGAGGTCAGGATGTCAAAAAAATTGATCAGTCAGGTTTTGATGGCAGCTGGCGTGGTTCTCGTTATTGTGTCGTTGGCGGCGGATTTGCTGGGCATTGGCTCGTATCCCGGCATCCACAGCGCTCAAATTGCCGGGGCAGCCATTGGCTTGTTGGCTGTAATCATTGGATATTGGTTGAGCCGGGCCAAAGTTGATGGAAAGTCATCCTTATGAATTTGTGTCCGAATTGGCCCAAGTAATTTAATGAAATAATTGCGGGAAAATTTTGTCATCAAAAAAACAAATACTAAAGGCCATGGCTCATGCATGGAGTATTCTTTGTTTTACAAGGTCCCAGGAGAGGGGCTGCTTCGTCAGGATGAAAGGTTTATAAGGGAAATTCCTTGCGACGAACTTATGGCAAAAGGCTAATTACTACGTAAAACCCTATAGGATATGGTGAAAATGGTCCGAAAGGTGAAAAGCGAGGCCGAAAAAAATCCTTAATTCATTTTCATCCTTATCTTTTGAGCAACCTTTCTCAGGTATAATCCTGGTATGCCCATCCACAAACCTCCCCTTGTTATCGGTATTGCCGGCGGGTCCGGTTCTGGCAAGACGACGGTGGCAAATGCAATTTTGCAAAGGGTTGGCCGTAAACGCATTGCCTATCTTCCGCATGACGCTTATTACCGCGACGTCCGCGATATGGATGGGAAACAGCACGATCAGATCAATTTTGATCACCCTGATTCATTCGAAAACGAGTTATTAATCCAGCATGTACGAGCATTACGCGACTGGAAATCCATAGAACTGCCGGTATATGACTTCACCACTGACACGCGGACAGCGGAGACCATCCACGTCGAACCGCGCGGCGTGATTTTGGTTGAAGGCATTTTAATTTTCGCTGATGCAGAATTACGCAGCCTGTTCGATGTGAAAATTTATGTTGATACAGATGCTGATTTACGCTTCATCCGGCGGCTACAGAGGGATATCAACGAGCGCGGCCGTACGACTGAGAATGTTGTGCGCCAGTATCTCAAGACGGTTCGCCCTTCCCACCTGGAATTTGTCGAACCATCCAAACGCTACGCAGACGTAATTATTCCAGAGGGCGGCATGAATAAAGTCGCCCTGGAAATGGTGATAGCTCGCATCGAAGTGCTGTTGAAGAGTGAGGACCGGGACGGAGAACGATGAAGCCGGTCGTACGCCAGCGTATCATCAGCATCCTTGCGCTGTTGTTTGTCATTGCCCTGACCGTTTTTATTTTTCTCAACCGGTCTCGCATCAAGGAACTGGAAGCGCTGGGCTACCCCGGCGTTTTTTTGGTCTCGCTGCTTTCGAATGCCTCATTGATTTTACCGGTACCAGGCGTATTATTCACATCAGCGATGGGAGCAATCTTAAACCCATTCTGGGTAGCCATGGCTGCCGGAAGCGGGTCAGCGCTGGGCGAGTTGTCAGGTTATCTGGCCGGTTTCAGTGGGCGCACTGTGGTGGCCCGGACGAAATGGAATGACCGGTTGCAAGGCTGGATGCGCCGTTACGGTGATTTGACGGTGCTCGTGCTGGCAATTGTCCCAAATCCGGCCTTTGACGTTGCCGGTATCCTAGCAGGAGCCATGAAAATGCCGTTATGGCGTTTTTTGCTGTGGTGTTGGCTGGGCAAGACGATCAAAATGCTGGTCTTTGCCTATGGTGGAGAAGCAATTTTTAATATCCTACCCAAATAATTACCGAATTTTCAACCGGAGGATTCAATGGCTGAACTTGCTGCAATTGACGCTTACCTTGAAAACAACCTGGACGATAGCATTGCCGAACTATCCCACCTGGTTTCACAACCCAGCGTCTCGGCGCAAAACTGGGGCTTGAAGGAATGCGCTGGTATTGTGGCTGAAATGCTGCAAAAGCGCGGTTTTACAACAGAAATCGTGGCGACTGGCGGTGCACCGGTGGTCATCGCCGAGCGCAAGGGACGCAGTGCAAAGACGCTGCTGTTTTACAACCATTATGATGTTCAGCCTGCTGAACCGCTTGAATTGTGGGATAACCCGCCCTTCGTTCCCACTCTACGGGATGGAAAATTGTATGGACGCGGGGTCAGCGATGATAAAGGCCATATAACCAGCCGTTTGTTCGCCATTGATGCGCTGTTGGCGGAGGAAAAGGAACTGCCATGCACTGTTAAGTTTGTGATCGAGGGTGAGGAAGAGACCAGCAGCGTACATCTGAAGGATTTTTTGTTGGAAAATAAAGAAAAGCTGGCGGCCGATGCCTGCATTTGGGAATTCGGGGGAGTCGATCACCGCGACGTGCCGATGCAGTATCTGGGTCTGCGCGGCATCTGTTATGTCGAATTGAGCGTGCAAACCGCCAATCAGGATGTACATTCAGGGACAGGCGGTTCAATCTTTCCAAATGCTGCCTGGCGGTTGGTGTGGGCGTTGAATTCATTAAAGGATCCGGACGAACATATTCTCATCCCTGGATTCTATGACGCTGTCCAACTGCCCAGCAAAAGAGACCGTGAATTAATGGAAGCCCTACCAGAAACCTCCCAGGAATACCGCGAGCGGTACGGACTAAAGGGATTCTTGAAAGGGTTGACCGGCGGCGTTGAATTGCGAATCGCTGAAGTCTTTGAGCCTACCTGCACCATTTGCGGATTAACCTCCGGGTACCAGGGACCGGGTTCCAAGACCGTTCAGCCGGCCAAAGCCAGCGCGAAAGTGGATTTTCGCCTGGTTCCCGATCAGACGCCTGAGGAAGTGGTTCGCCTGTTGCGGAAACACCTGGATCAACAGGGTTATGGGGATGTGGAGATGAAGCTGCTGGGCGGCGAATCTCCAGCACGCACTGATCCAGACGATCCTTTTGTTCACCTGGTGGTTGATCAAGCAGCTGAGGTTTATGGCCAGCCCATGCAGGTAGTGCCCATGACGGGTGGTTCGGGGCCAAATCATCTTTTCATTGAAACGCTTCATTTGCCGGTGGTCACAGCCGGGATGGGCTACCCGGGTACCCTGGCACACGCGCCTAACGAAAACGTGCGCCTGGATCTCTACCTGAAAGATGCCAGGCATATTGCACGGACCTTAAAAGCATTCGCATAGCCACTTTAATAAATGGATTTATAAATCACGACCCTGGTTTAAGGATCGTGATTTTGTTTCGGTCAACCTTTGTTGGCGGAGGACTGTTTTTTCAGCAGGACAGCCAGCTTTTGGCCAGTCCGGTCGACGCTTTTCCAGGCATTCACCACATCATTGACCTCGGCATCCGTTTCAGGCAGCATTCCATAGCGCACTCGCAGGTAGGAGCGGGTGATCAGCTCCAATTCGGCCGGGTGATCGGGAAAGAGCGTTACGAGTGCGGGCAGAAATTCGACTGGGGTTCTTGCGGGCGGGCGGACCACGCCCAGGTGGGCGCTTAACGTAAGCAACCGGGAATAAATTTGGCGGATGCGCGCGGCGCCAAGCAATTGATTAGCTCGCCGCCTTCCAGGCAAAGATATTTTAGATAGCCGGGGAAAGTTAACTTTGAGAGGCGGCGCTGGCAGATTTTGGGATTCCTGTTCGCCCACGAGCGCGCGTTTCACTGGTCGCCAGCCCAACCAAAGGATGGCAGTCACCAAAACCAACGCCAGAATGGCAATCAGCAGGTAGGGCTCAAATTTTTCCAAAACATTGGCGATATTCTTCAGGCTTTGGTCGGCATTGCCGACCTTGTCAAGGAGCTGGTTGATGGATTTGAAGGTTTCTTGAGCTTCCGGCGAGGTAAAGCGTTCCTGCAGCCAGCGGACAAATGCATCGATCGCAAACAAAAATGGAGATAACATGAGAAGAAAAATAGCCATCAGCAGCGCCATTGCCAGGAAGATCACAGTCGCCACTGCCCGCGCCAGGGCGATATCGAAAATCCAACCAGCCAGAAGGGCTGCCAGGATGAGAAAAAAAGCAGCCAGTGCGATGCCTGCCGTCCACAGGGTTTGAATCCCGGGCAGGCGGCCGCCGCGAAGCTCGGAAATCTGGCTGATGCGCCCGCAGGCCAGCATGATCAATGCAAAAAAGAGGAAAAGGAAAAGCGGGATCAACGAAATGGTTTGAATGGCGAGCGAAAAAACAACCCCGTAAATCATAAAGGCAAAAATGCCAATTTGAAAACTTACCATGAGTCTGCGTTGATCGATAGGCGATCGCGCGATATCGATTGCACGCAGAACCAGCAGGAAAAAAACCAACAGGTGCCAGAATTCGCCCCGTTCGGGAACGCTGCTGAAGATGGCTTGAAGAGGCTGTCCGAAAAGTTGCAGGAAGGGCAGGCTCACATCTGGATAGACCAAGGCCTTAATGGAGGCGGCCAAGGCGAGAACCAACCACACCGCGAAAAAAAACCGCTGCCAGCGCCGTTTGAATTTTAATTCGCTCAACAGCCGGCTTGACCAGTAACCTGTGATGAAAAAAACGACGATAACCATGAAAACCGCTATCCAGGCGTTACGAAAACCTTGTAACGCCTGATACCAGGTTGCAGCCCAAATGGCTTCCATGGTCAGCAAACAATGAATGGACAACTCGGACCAGAGCTGCAACGTCAGGCCCTGTTGCCTGGTGAGGGGCGGGGTGGCGTTCACCGGTCAGACCTTTCAATTAAAGTAAATGGCAAATGCAACCCATGGATGCCGGGAATTTCTGGCAGAGGGTCAGGCGCTAGCGATATCAAGGTCGTGTTCCAACGATAGCGTCGAATACGCAACAGCGTGGCAATCAATGCCGGGTTGACCAGAGGCGTAACCAGTACCAGGGTCGCACCAATCGGTATCTGGTTCACATTATGCTGTAGAAAGAGTTCAAACGGTGCAACGGTAAAAGGTGTGATGCCTGCCAACGCGGAGAGCAGCATGGTCAGCTGGTTGGGAGAACGACCTGGAGGGATGTGGAAGGGTTGGTCAGCATGCGCCAGGCAGCCATTGGAGAGCAAGCCAACTGAATAGCCATCTTCGACTGCGTGATATGCAAGCGTCGCGCTCAGGCTGGCGAGCCGTTCCAATAATTCGCTGAAGTTATCGATCCAGTAGGATCCCTGCCCCGGAATATTCAAACAAAGCATGAAAACCCGTGCTGAAACGGGCTGGTATTGGCGAACCTGCAAACTGCCAGAACGGGCGGTTGCAGGCCAATGAATGCGGCGCAGGTCATCCTCAGGCTGGTAGGGACGTACACCGATGGTCAAATTGGGATCTTCAAAAAGCTGTCGGCGGGTCCGCCGGTCGCCAAAAGGATCATCGGTGCGGAGGTGCAGTTTTTCGAAGGGGATCAATTCTGGATAGACCACGACCAGGTCCTGCTGGGTGGTTTCTTTGCACTGCTCGTACATGCCGAACAGGTCGCCTGATTCCAACTGTACCGGGCCAATTGGATAGACCCCGCGCTTCCGCAGGAGCAATTCATACGACCGGGTGACTTTTTGATGCCAGCGCAACCCGTATAAATTGATTAAATAGCCAATTTCCTCCATATGGGAAGGCGATAGCAGACGTGGATCAGTGGTTCCCACCTCGAGAGGAATGGGATCGGTGGCGCGCAGCCAGGAAACCGGCAGGTATTTGCGGTTTTCCACCTCCACGCGCAGAATGATTTTTTCTCCGGGGAAACCACGGCGGAACCGCCAGCGGCGTGAATAATTAAGGTGATCGAGCGCATGGCTGCTCCAAAAC
This sequence comes from Longilinea sp., assembly GCA_035560795.1. Lineage (GTDB taxonomy): Bacteria > Chloroflexota > Anaerolineae > Anaerolineales > Anaerolineaceae > Longilinea. The sequence goes on along the minus strand of DATMYV010000036.1, from coordinate 21,453 downwards.
CAGGTCAATGAAAGCAGGACGCTGATTGCAGCTGAAAAGTAAACCAACCAGGGCAACTGAAAAAGCGCACCCAGGAGGAAGATCACAAATAGGATCGGCAGCCAGTTTTCAATCAGCAAGAAGGCTCCGAACTGGATAATTTCAAGGGTTCACGAGGATTCCACCGGAACTGGGACCATCGCCACAATATCCGCGATCAGTTCTTCGGTAGTCCGGCCGCGCAGTTGCGCCTGCGGTGAAATCATCAAGCGGTGGCAAAACACGTGTGGCGCCATCCGTTTAATATCATCCGGCAGGACAAAATCGCGTCCGTGAATGGCCGCCCAGGCCTGCGAGGCATGATAGAGATTCAATGTGGCGCGCGGACTGGCGCCAAGCTGAACATCTGAATTTTCGCGTGTGGCGCGAGCAATCCGCACAATGTAATCGCGCAGAGATTCCTCGATGCGTATCTGGCGGCGTTCCTCCTGCAGTTGGAGGATTTCATCGGAACTAATGACAGCAGCCAAATCGGGCAGTGGATCGGATGCACGAAAGCGTTCGAGAATCTCGTTTTCATCCTTTTGGGTAGGATAACCAATGGCAACCCGCAGTAAAAACCGGTCGATTTGCGCCTCTGGCAGCGGGAAGGTGCCTTCCAATTCGACCGGGTTTTGCGTCGCCAACACCAAAAACGGCCTTGGCAGCAGGCGGGTGACGCCGTCGCCGGTTACCTGGCGTTCCTGCATCGCTTCCAACAGTGCCGATTGCGTGCGCGGGGTGGCTCGGTTAATCTCGTCAGCCAGCACGATTTGAGTCATGATCGGGCCGGGACGGTACTCGAATTCCTGAGTCTTTTGATTGAACCAGGATAGACCTGTAACGTCGGATGGGAGCAGATCAGGCGTAAATTGGATGCGGCGGAAACTGCAGCCCAATGATGCTGCCAGCGCACGTGCCAGGGTGGTTTTTCCGGTACCGGGCACATCCTCAAGCAGGACGTGGCCTTCGCATAAGACGGCTACCAACAGTAGCTCGATTGGCTCAGATTTGCCAACAATGACTTTCTGAATATTTGTTACCAAACGTTGAGCGGCATCTTGAATCAAATTGTGCCTCTTATAAAACATATGGTTTGACGACACGGAACGGAAACGACTTCATAATTATAAGGCAATCAGGTTGTACTGTTTTATGTTGCTGGCAGGTGCAATCCTGGATGTTGCCCAAGAATCAAACCGCCCGGCCTGGGCCGGGCGGAAAGCGTTTGCGGGATAGAGAACTTAAAGTGAGGTTTTGATCTTTTCTTCAATTTTCACGGGTGGTTTGGAACCGTTACCGGATTTATGCAGCCGGGCTTCGATTCGGCGCTGCAGGTATGGCGAAAAGTAGCCGAAATAACGCTGCTGTAATTCGGTCTTCATCCAGTCGCGTCCGGTGATGCGTTTTCGGCAGGCCGGGGAACCGCAATGGCATTCAAATTCATCATAATCGCTCGAATCGCTCATGGCGTAATCAAAACAGGCTTCCTCGCCCACAGCGAGATCGCGCAAGGCCACCAGCGAAATGGGCGAATTCAAGCCGCAATTCGGGTCGCAGGAGTGATTGAAATAATCCGATGGGTCGCCGTGCACTACCGGTACCAAATAAAGTTCTTCATCGACCTGGATGCCATGGGTCTGGCGTTCGATCGGAAGTTCGTCCAGTTGTTCAGTCGTTACCACCTGGCCGCCCCAAAATGCCAACAGCTCGCCCGAAGCGATGGGCTGGCAGGCAAACAGACCGAAGCCGCCTTTTTCGGGGCAAGAGCGTAATTCGAGCTTGGGCGAGGTGTAAGAAAAGCGTTGAGTGTCCATTCCTCTCCTTGAAACAGTATCAGGTTTTCACTTTACGGCCGGGCCATCCAGATGGCCGGAAAAGGCCGTCGTATCGTATTTGTGTCGAGCAAAAAAAGGTGCTCCAGGCAATGCCGCCGGGAACACCAACCTTTCAGCTCCTAATCCGGGAGCCTTTGTGATGCCAGGGCAGAGTTAAGGTGCCAATCCGACAGAAAAGGCTGCTTGCAGCGCGCCGATCATAAGAACATGGTTGGCCCGCATGCTCATATGGTGCCCTCATGGAGGCAAACCGTGAAAATCAATTATACCAAATTTGACATGGATTCCAAGGATATCCAGGAAAAATTCGAGGCGTGATCGAAGGTGGGCTTGTCCTGGACTGTAAGGTCAACCGGCGCAAGCTGTCTGAATCATCCGTTCATAGTGTCATTTTTCTTAAGACATCTATTGACATTCGATCATATGTTCTATAAAATAAAGATGTGAACGCCTGGCAGATGATTTTACAAGATTTGAGAAACTGGCTCCGCCGCAAACGGTTGTTTGCCATGGATGTGGAAGACTATCAAACGCTGCATCTGGTGGCCGAGCGCCAGCGGCGCTCGCCGGGGGAGGTGGCCTCTCAACTTTTTGAGCAGGCTGCGCAGGAACAGGATGAACGGTCCTGGGCGCTGAACTGCTGGGAAGGTCTTTCCCGGCGGCAAAAACAAGTGGCCGCCCACATCTGCCGCGGCGACTCGACCCGCGAGATGGCAGTACAGCTGAATATTGCCCAAACCACGGTGAAATCGCACGTCGAGGTCATTTTGCGCAAATTTGGGGTTAACAGCCGCGTGGCACTGCGCGTGCTGCTTTCGCCCTGGGACCTGAACGCTTACCTGTAGATCTGGCTTTTTCCTTCACATCCTCCCGGATATCTGGTTCCTCCAACGGAGGGGACTGTAAATTCCTCCCTTAATCCTCCTGATAGAGGATATACAGAACATGCGTTCTATGACATGATGAACGCATGGACGCCATCATCATTCCAGAAACCAACCAATTGTACGTGGTCATCGGCGGGCATGCCGCTGCAGACCGCCTGCTGGATCTGGCGGCGCGCCTGGCGCTGCGCGGACCGCTGCTGCTGCTGGATTGCGGCAACCGCGCCAACCCGCTGCCGCTGGTGCGCGAATTGCGCCGCCTGACCTCCGATCCGCTGCTGGCGCTGGATAATATCCGGGCCGCGCGCGCTTTCACCTGTTTTCAGGTAACCGCTTTGCTGGAACAGGTGGCTTTTTTCCCCACCCAGCAGCCCCTGCTAATTTTTGATCTGCTGGCGACCTTTTACGATGAAAGCGTTCCGTATGATGAAGGCCGCCGCGTGCTCGAAAAGAGTTTGCACTGCATCAGCTACGTGCGCCGTGCAGCACCGGTGCTGATCAGCGCGCACATGCCGCCAGCCGATTTCCCGGAACGCCGGGCGTTCGTCGAGATGTTGTGCGGCATTTCCGACCAGTACTGGATGGAGGAGAACGCAGTGCCGCCGCCGCCCGCGCAGCCAGCACTGTGGGAATAGAAGAGAGAAAACCAGGAAGAAGAACCACGGTGGCTAATCTTTTTCCGAAGGAGGATGCATGGGGCGCACACTGCCGTCCATCACACAAAGCTTAAGCGAAGAGCAGGCCGCCTTCAACCGCTTCCGGCGCGCGCTGCGGCGTTCCGACCAACTGGTGCTCGACGAGCTGTTCGTCGCCGCGCGCCAGCATCTGGCTGCTGCCGCCTATTCCGCCAACCTGCTGCCCATGGAAACGTTTTTACTGGCCATGCTACTGGAAGAGCACAAAGAAACCATGCACCTGCGCGCGCAGATGGAAAACTTGCAAAGCCGGGTTGATGGGGATGGATGAGATCACCGGCTGGCTGCTGGATATGTACGAGGACGGCGAGCGCGGGCTGGCGCTGTGGCTCATCGCCGAAGACGGCCGCCGCCTGTGCCTGCACCAGGCCTTTCCGCTGCGCTTTTATGCTGCCGGACCTGCGCCGCGGCTGCGCGAAGCCTGGCAATGGCTGAGCGCGCTTTCCAACCCGCCTGCGCTGGCGCGTGAAAGCCGCCAGGACCTGTTTCAACCGCAGTCGCTACCCGTTTTATCCGTCGAGGCGCGCCACCCGGCGGAACAGCGCGCCCTGTTTTTCAAAATGGAGCGGGCCTTCCCCGACCTGGTCTATTATGATGCCGACGTGCAGGTGCAAATCCGTCACGCTGCCCTCTACGGTTCGTTTTCGCTGGCGCATTGCCGGGTTAGCGTCGACGACCAGCTTAACGTAAAAGCTTTCCAGACGCTGGATTCGCCCTGGGATATTGATCCGGAACAGCCATCGTTGAACGTGCTGGAAATCAACCTGATGGGCGACTCTCCGCAGCACGGCCAGCCGGCGCACTTTGAGCTGCGCTGCCGTTCGTGGAAAAAAGTTTACGATCTGGTCGCAGGCAGCGCGCCGGCTTACTGGCTCAAAGCGGCATTATGCAAGTTCGATCCCGACATCGTGATCACCGACTTCGGCGACACCTGGCTGCTTGAAAATCTACTGGCGTGCGTCAAAGATCCGGCCGTTGAACTGCCGCTCAGCCGCGACCCAGCGCGCACGATCCACACCATTCGCGAGAAAACATACTTCTCCTACGGGCAGGTGGTCTACCGCGGACAGCAGGTGCATTTATTCGGCCGCGTTCACATTGACCGCAAGAACGCCATGATGTGGGGCGATTACGGTCTGGAAGGCATCCTGGAGAATGCGCGCGTGACAGCGCTGCCGATTCAAACCGCGGCGCGCGTATCGCCCGGCTCGGGCATCTCGTGCATGCAGATGATCACTGCATTGCGCGGCGGCATCCTGGTACCCTGGCACAAACAGCAGGTCGAACAGCCGCGCCCGCTGATTGATATGATCCATGCTGATTTTGGCGGCCTGGTCTACCAGCCCACTGTCGGCCTGCACCGCGACGTGGCCGCGATCGACTTCGTCTCGCTCTACCCGGCGGTGATGGTGCGCTGCAACATCTCGCCGGAGAAGACCGCGCTGTCGCTCTCCGATCCGCTTCCGGAGGACCCGGGGCTGGTGCCGCGCACGCTGGCTCCGCTGCTGCGCAAGCGCGTGCTGCTCAAACAGCGCATTCCGGATCTGCCCGCCTGGGATCCGCGCCGCAAGTGGTATAAAGCGCGCGCCGCAGCGCACAAATGGCTGCTGGTAGTGTGTTTTGGCTACCTGGGTTACAAGAACGCGCGTTTCGGGCTGATTGGATCGCACGAAGCGGTCACGGCCGGCGGACGCGAGGCGCTGCTGCGCGCCAAGGAAACCGCTGAAGACGCCGGCTTTGACGTGCTGCACATGTTCGTGGACGCCTTGTGGATCCAGCGCAAAGACTGTACGCAACCGCAACATTTTCAGGCCGTGCAGGATGAAATTACCCGCCGGACCGGCTTGCCGATCGCGTTGGACGGTCTGTACCGCTGGGTGGTTTTTCTGCCGTCGCGGGTCGACGGCCGCGTGCCGGTGGGCAACCGCTATTTTGGCGTATTTCAGGACGGCACGGTAAAAGTGCGCGGGTTGGACGCGCGCCGGCACGATACCGCGCCCTGGGTGGCTGAAACACAAACAGCGCTGATCGAATACCTGGCAGGCGCGCCGGACGCTGACCGTCTGCCGGAGTACGTGCCCGGTGCGGTGGCACTGCTCCGGCAGGCACTGCACCGGCTAAGCATCGGACTGGTGCCGCTCGAAGACTTGCTGACCGCGCAGCGCCTGAGCCGCGTGCCGGAGAAATACTCTAGTCTCTCGCCTTCGGCGCGCGCCGCGCTGCAATTGCGCGAGGCTGGCAAGGAACCGTCGCCAGGACAGCGCGTGCGCCTGTTGTATGTATATGGAAAACCCGGCGTATGGGCCTGGGACCGGCTCGAGCCGGTTGATGCAAAGCGCATTGACCTGGGCATGTACCGCAAGTTGATGCTGCGCGCTGCCGCGGACATATTTCAACCATTTGGCATCAGTCTGCAAGCTTTGACGCTGATGGTGGACGATCATGTCATCCAGGCGCCGCTATCTCCGCTGTGGGGAATCAAAAAGCCCTGGAATGCTCCGGAGCTCTTGCGCCCTCAACCTGTGGAGCGCGTGCTGCAGGTGAACCTATCCACACAAATGGCTTTCACCGGGTGATCAAATGGTTGGTTCATGGGGTCTGTCTATACCGCCCCGCACCTCGATGGTGTTCTGATACACAGGGTTAAAAAAATAGTGCCTCAGGTCGGTCTATACCGCCCCGCACCTCGATGGTGTTCTGATACACAGGGTTAAAAAAATAGTGCCTCAGGTCGATCTATAAGCCGCTTTCTGTCCCACCGATGGGTCTCTCCCGAAGGAGACCGCACATCCGTGTGGGCAGCCATCTCTCTAGGCGGACTGTTGCCAGCCCGCTCATGCAGCCTACCCGGAACTTCCATCCCAGGGGGTATTTCACCCCCAGGGTGTTGAGACGAGCTGTCTCCCGTTCCTGCTTGGCCTTGCTCCCGGCGAGGGTTGCCTGGCCGCTGCATTACTGCAGCGCCGGTGGTCTCTTAAACCGCCATTTCGCCCTTACCCTTCCAGGGTGGCCCCTTTCAGGGCGGTATGTTTCTGTGGCCCGATCTGGCAGGTTACCCCGCCCCGGGTATTACCCGACGCCGTGCTCTCTGGAGTGCGGACTTTCCTCGACACCGGATTTCCCGGTGCCGCGGCTGCCCGACCGGCCTGAGGCATTTCGATCATACCTGCATTCCAGGCTGGCGTCAATCAGCCCTGATTTGGTACGGGATTGAGTGATTGGAGTAAAATTCAATGATTGGCATTGGCGTGGTTGCCTGTGGAAATCTGATAAAGAATCGGCTCCGTCGAGGAGTCAAATCATCATTCTAACGAGGTATTTATGCGAAAACCATTTGTTGCTGGAAACTGGAAAATGAACATGACTGTCGAGCAGGCGCGTGGCCTAGTAGCCGACCTGCTGCCCGGGCTGCAGGCAGTTCCATCGGTCGAGCGCGTGCTTTGTCCGCCGTTCACCGCGCTGATGGCGGTTTCGGCGATGCTGGCCGGCACGAAAATCGGTTTGGGCGCACAAAACCTGCACGCCAAAGCCTCCGGCGCTTACACCGGCGAGATTTCACCGGCCATGGTGAAAGAATTTTGCAATTATGTCATTATTGGACATTCCGAGCGGCGGCGCGATTTTTTCGAGACGGATGAAATCGTCAATGCCAAGGTGAAGGCTGCTTTCGGGGTTGGCCTGCTGCCGATCGTATGTGTGGGGGAAACCCTGGATGAAAATGAATCCGGCCGCACTGCCGAAGTGGTCACCCGCCAGGTGATGCAGGGATTAAAAGACTTGAACCCTGAATTGGCGCCAGCCCTGGTCATTGCCTACGAACCGGTCTGGGCGATTGGCACCGGCCGCGCCTCCACCGCGGATGCAGCCGACCAGGTCATTGCCGAAACCATCCGGAAACCATTGGCCGAGATGTTTGGCAAGGATGCGGCGGAAGCGGTGCGGGTGCTGTACGGCGGATCGGTGACCGGTGTAAACGCGGCTGAATTCTTCGGCATGCCGGAGATCGACGGCGCATTGGTTGGTGGCGCAAGCCTGAAGCCAGTTGATTTTCTAAAGATCGTCGAAGCGGCCGCAAAGTAGACCTGCGCATGCCGGCGCCTGTCAACGGCCTGATATTCTTTGTCATTGGTCTGGGTCTGTTCTGGTTGGCGCAGCGTTGGCTGCACCGTGAGCTGCAGGCCGTGCTTTTGTTGCTCACGCGCCATCCTTCAGTCGCAATCGGCATTTTTTCGCTTTTGTTCTTTCCCGGCGTCCTGCTGCACGAATCCAGCCATTTCCTGATGGCGCGGCTGCTGGGCGTCCGAACGGGAAAATTTTCATTGATTCCGCAGACCACGCCGCAGGGCACACTGCGCCTGGGGTATGTGGAGACGGCTCGCGCCGATTGGGTACGCGATACAATGATTGGCCTGGCGCCGTTGTTGAGTGGCGTGGCCGTGACTGCATGGTTGGGCTTGGACCGCCTGCAATTGCTGCCAATCGGAACTGCTTTGTTGGCCACCCAGTGGCAGGCTTTGCCCGCCTTGCTGGGTAATATGACTGCTGTCCCGGATTTCTGGTTGTGGCTTTACCTGGCCTTTGCGGTCAGCAGCACAATGCTGCCTTCTGCATCTGACCGGCAAGCCTGGCTGCCGCTGGGTTTGGTACTGTTGGTATTGCTGGGAGCGGCCGTGGCAGCCGGAGCAGGCGAATGGATGCTGCAAAACCTGGCACCTGGGATCAACGGGATTCTGCTTGGATTGTCTGCCGTTTTCGCGATCAGCCTGCTGGTGCACTTGATGCTTGGAATTCCAATCTGGCTACTAAGGGTTTTTATCAGCCGGATCACTGGCTTGCGGGTGGAGTGATAGCCTCGGAAGCTGTGTGAACGGGTCATAATTGTGGCAATTGTCACCTGATTTGGATGCATTTATTGGCAGCCCATCGAAGTGATGGATGTTACAATAATTGATAAGTTCGGGGATCCCCGTGATTTTGACTGGAAAATGATGCTCATCGATTCATTCGGCCGCCAGATAACCTATTTACGCATATCGGTGACAGACCGCTGTAATTCACGCTGCGTTTACTGTTTACCACCCGAAGGCGTCCAGTGGAAAACGCATGATGAAATCCTTCGTTATGAAGAAATTGCCGAGGTTGTCCGGATCTTGGCAGGTGAAGGAGTGCATGCCGTCCGCCTGACCGGCGGAGAACCTCTGGTGCGGCCTCATTTACCGGTTTTGGTAGAAATGTTGGCTGCGATTCCCGGGATCGACGATATCAGTCTGACGACCAACGGTCTATTATTGGAGCAGCAGGCTGCCGCATTGGCAAAGGCCGGCCTGAAACGGATCAACGTCAGCCTCGATACGATGAAACCTGAATTATTCCGCCGCATCACGCGCGTTGGAGATCTCGAACGGGTGATGCGTGGCCTGGAAACAGCCGAGAAATTCGGGCTGACACCGATCAAAATCAACATGGTCGTCATGCGCGGGATCAACGATGACGAAATTGTCGCCATGGCACGGTTGAGCCTGACTCACTCATGGGATGTGCGCTTTATAGAATTGATGCCCATTGGCAACCAAACCCCCTGGGGAGATGGATTTCCAGCTCCTGCAAGCATGTATTATCCTATCCGGGAAATCAGGAATCAACTTGAACCGCTCGGTCTTGATGTGGTGCAGGGGAAAAGCGGAAATGGCCCGGCCCAGGAATACCGTTTGCATAACGGAATGGGACGGATTGGCTTGATTGCCGCCATTGGCGAGGCTTTCTGTGGAACCTGCAACCGGCTGCGTTTAACCGCAGATGGCTTTTTACGGCCTTGCTTAATGAGTAATTGGGAAATCAACATCAAGGAAGCACTGCGGACCGGGCAACCGATCCTGCCGTCGATTCAGCAAACTGTGGCAGCCAAACCGCTCGGACATGAATTAGCCAGCCAGCCTGCTCCCCAAGGCCGCTGCATGATGCAAATTGGCGGGTAACAGGATCGTTTTAGCTGTCATCTGAAAACACGAACAACCTCACCGATTATCTGCCGGTGAGGTTGTTGAATATTATCAGACAGTTTCAGGCCGTACCGAATTGCCGATCGCCTGCATCGCCCAAGCCGGGAACGATATAGCCTTTCTCGTTCAGGTGATCGTCAATGGCTGCCAGATAAATGGGTACGTCGGGATGATGGCTCTGCATATTGGCAATGCCTTCTGGTGCGCCGATCAGGCCGACGAATTTAATTTTGGTAACGCCCCAACGTTTTAATACATCTACCGTCGCAGTCGCCGAGCCGCCGGTTGCCAGCATTGGGTCCAGGATCAGGCAGACCGAAACGGTGGGATCGATGGGTAATTTGTTATAGTATTCGACTGGTTTCAGAGTTTTTTCATCACGATAAAGACCGATATGCCAGACCTCGGCAGATGGCATCAATTCCCAGAAACCCTCGACCATTCCCAGGCCGGCTCGCAAAATTGGCACCAAACCGATTTTTTCCTTCAATTGGGTACCCTTCATGAGAGCAAGCGGAGTTTGCACATCGACTGGTGATGTAAGCAAATCAGCCGTGGCTTCATAAGCAAGCAAACCCGCAATCTCACGCACCAGTTCGCGGAATTTCTTCGGTTCGGTGGCAATGTCGCGCATCTTGCTGAGTTTATGAGCGATCAGCGGGTGGGAAGAAACATAAACGTTGGACATGGCGGTCTCCAGATGGAATGATTGCTGGCCCAATTATAGTCGCTTTGAACAGATAAGGTATAATTCAGGCCATGAGCGAACCCCCAAATCGTGTCATTTCACCAGAACCGCGGCCGGATGACCGCATCGACCAAGCGCTGCGGCCGCGAAATCTGAAGGAAATTATTGGGCAGGATCAAATTTGCGAGAATCTCAGCATACTAATAACTGCTGCTCGCCAGCGAAATGAACCGTTGGATCATGTGCTGTTTTATGGGCCGCCGGGCTTGGGGAAGACAACCCTGGCGCATGTCCTATCAAACGAAATGAGCGTCAATATCAAAATAACTGCCGGGCCGGCGGTTGAACGTGCCGGCGATCTGGCAGCAATTCTGACCAATTTACACGCCGGCGATATTTTGTTCATCGATGAAATCCACCGGCTTGGCAAGGCCGTCGAAGAGGTTCTATATCCGGCCATGGAAGACTATGCGCTGGATATCGTCATTGGAAAAGGCCCTTCGGCCCGCTCGATCCGGCTTAAACTGCCGCGATTCACCGTGATCGGTGCAACAACACGCCTGGCCTTGATCAGCGCCCCGCTGCGTGCGCGTTTTGGCGCGGTCTACCGCCTGGATTATTACAGTCTGCCGGCGATGGAAAAAATCGTCAGCCGGGCAGCCACTATGCTCAAGGTACCCTGCGAGGATGGCGGCATCGAGGAGGTGGCGCGGCGCGCGCGCGGTACACCGCGCATCGCATTGCGCTTGCTTCGCCGGGTACGCGATTATGCCCAGGTGCGCGCGGATGGGGTGATCAACCGCGATATTGCCGACCTGGCATTGGATCTCCTGAATGTCGATACCATGGGGCTGGATGAGGTCGACCGCCGCGTTCTGCTGACGATTATTCAAAAATATAACGGCGGCCCGGTCGGCTTGAATACCATTGCAGCCTCCATCAGTGAAGAATCTGATACGATCATGGACGTGGTTGAACCATACTTGTTGCAACTCGGGTATATCGACCGCACGCCGCAGGGCCGCGTGGCGACACGCGTAGCCTATGAGCACCTGGGTCTCGAATATCCTGAAGAATCTCAACAACAGCCACGCTTAATCTAATGTAAATTCAAATAATTATTAGCGATTGGATCGAGCAGAGCCATCGTTAATGGTGGGCGAAAAATGGCGAACGAGAGACAAAAAGCAAGGCGATGAAAACAAGCGATTTCGATTACCCGCTGCCGCTTGAACGAATCGCTCAAACGCCGGTAGAACCACGACACAATTCGCGCCTGCTGGTGCTGAAGCGCGACCGTATGGAGTTGGAGCACAGCGTTTTTTACCGGATCGGCGAATACCTTCAACCAGGCGATCTTTTGGTGATCAACCGCACGCGCGTCATTCCAGCGCGTATTTTTGCGGTCAAGCCAACCGGCGGCAAAGTGGAACTGCTGCTGCTGCGGCGCGAGGACGAAACTACCTGGGAAACCCTGGTAGGCGGCAAGGGCATGTCGGCTGGAAAATCCGTTGCCATCCCTGGCGGACCGCAGGCTGAGGTGATCGAAGTGCTGGAAGGGTCGCGGCGGCGCGTGCGTTTCTCGGAACCGGTGGAAGGTTATTTACCCAGGGTTGGACAGATGCCGCTGCCTCCCTATATCCACACCCATCTGGAGAACCAGGAACGCTACCAGACCGTTTACGCGGACCGGCCGGGCTCCGCAGCTGCACCGACCGCCGGTTTGCACTTCACCCCTGAATTGATGCAGCAATTGCACGGGCAAGGCATCCACTTTGCTGAAGTGACGCTGCATGTTGGATTGGATACTTTCGCACCGGTGACCGAAGACGACCCTGGCGAACACAAAATCCACACCGAATGGTGCGAATTGAATGAGGAGACAGCCCAGCAGATCAACGCAACCCGCAAAGCTGGCGGCCGCATCATTGCAGTCGGAACAACCAGCGTGCGAACGCTAGAATCGGCCGCGCAAAAATCAGTACCCGGTAATACGGTTGCACCATACAGCGGTCCGACCAACATCTTCATCCTGCCTGGATACACATTTCGTGCAGTGGATGCAATGATTACCAATTTTCACCTGCCTAAATCCACCCTGATCATGTTGGTGAGCGCCTTTGCCGGGCGGCAGCGCATCCTTGATGCTTATCAGGAAGCAATTCGCCTGGAATACCGTTTTTTTTCCTTTGGCGATGCCATGTTGATTCTTTAAGGAGCAGGCGTGTCTTCAGAAAACCAAGCCTGGAAAGACTTGAACTGCGAAATCATAGCCTGCCGTAAATGTCCCCGCCTGGTGGCCTGGCGGGAGGAAGTTGCGCGGGTAAAGCGGCGAGCCTTTCGGGATGCCGAATATTGGGGTAAACCCGTCCCTGCTTTTGGCGACCCGGCCGCGCGGCTGCTCGTCATTGGCTTGGCACCAGGAGCTCACGGCTCAAACCGCACCGGGCGCATGTTCACTGGCGATGCTTCAGGTGACTTCCTGTTTGCCGCCTTGCACCGGGTTGGTTTTGCTTCGCTGCCAAAGGCTGTCAGCCGCGAAGATGGTTTGACACTCCGGGATGTGATAATCACAGCGGCTTGCCGCTGTGTGCCGCCGGATAACAAGCCCACCTTGTTGGAAATGGATACCTGCCGGCCTTACATTCAGGCAGAACTGGATTTGTTGCCGAATATTCAAGGCATCATTGCTTTGGGAAGTATTGGTTTTCAGACCGCCTTGACCATCTACCGCCAACGCGGCGCCACCGTAGCTGCTTTAAAATTTGGACACGGCGTTAGCTATTCATTAGGTAATAATTATCCCTGGCTGATGGGGTCTTACCACCCCAGCCAGCAAAACACGCAGACCGGCCGGTTGACGGTCGCCATGTTCGATGCGATCTGGCAGACGGCACGCGAAAAACTAATATAAAAAAAGCCAGCCAACCTTCAGATCAGGAAGGCAGCTGGCTTTTTGGGTTCCAAAACCAATTTACGGGACTACGGTGACCAACGCTTTCATGCTGGTGTGGTTTTCACAGTAATAGGTGAAAGTACCTTCTTTTGCGAAGGTAAAGGAGAAAGTTCCTCCTTTATTCAGGTTTCCGCTTGAAAACGAGCCATCGTTGGCGGTTATGGTATGCGCAGCACTATCATTATTGGTCCAGGTAATGGTTGTGCCTACAAGGACGGTGAGGTTGGACGGCGTGAATTGAAAACTTGCGATGGATACGTCAATGTTGCTGCCTTCTGTAACGGCCTGACCGCTGCTTGCAACAGGCGTTTCCACGGCAACCTTGCCGTAATCATCGGACGCATTTGCCGTGTCATCGCTCGCCGCGGAGACCTGGTCTCCGGCTGGTGAAATGACAAACCAGACCGAACCGACATTTTGGCCTGTAGTATCACCTGCTTTTTTATCCGCGATATAGGTGTACAAAGGCCAGCCGTTATAGGTGACCTGCATCGAGCCGTCGGTACGTTTTGTGGTTCCCAACTTGGCAGTATCAATATCAACACCGCCTGTGGGAGTACCGGTTACAAGCAAGGGCGGCCAGTTGGTGGCGCATTTATCATAACAGTTGCTGGTGTTGGGCGTATCTTTGGTGTAAAGGTATAGCGTCATTCCCTGGCTGTTTACCAATATCTTGCCAAGTGTGGGATTATCGACGGTATTCACGGTGATGACATCCAATCCGCCTCCGCTCGCGGCTGCTGATGTCGGCGCGGTGGTTGGAGCAGCGGTAGATTGAGGGGAGTAGCCTGAATTCGCGGTGCACGCTGAAAGAATGAAAATCGCACAAAGAACAGTTGTGAGTAGAATACTGCGTCTCATTTTTTCTTCCTCCATTTAACTCGATTGTAAATATGATAATTAATATCAATATTAATAATTTCTTATTGTTCGTCAATAACTTAACCAAACTAAGTAACTAATAAGTAGTTTTGCTGTGAAGATGGGATTGTCGAATAAGAATAGGGATCGGGTTGCGTTTTCCTTCATTTCGGAGGAAGCGGAAGCAGTCCAAAAATGATTCTGACCAGCATGCATCCTGTAAAAGGTCAACACTGCTGAGATATAACCTCCACAAAGACATGCTATATTGAAAATCGCCATGCGCATAGATATTGACAATTAAAAACATAATCGCGCACCTTATTGGTGCGCGATTATTAATATGTTCGGTAAACGGTTTACTTATGCTGCCGCAGGGCATCCCAACCAGCGTACTTGGCGGTATCGCCCAATTCTGCTTCGATGCGCATAAGCTGATTGTACTTGGCTACACGGTCTGAACGGGCAGGAGCGCCGGTCTTGATTTGACCCATGTTTAATGCAACCGCCAAATCGGCGATGGTGGAGTCTTCGGTTTCACCGGAGCGGTGGGATGTAACCGCACGCCAGCCGGCACGGTGGCAGGTTTCCACGGCTTCGATGGTTTCGGTGAGCGTGCCAATCTGATTCAATTTGACCAGCAGGGCATTGGCTGCATTCTCGCGAATGGCACGGCGGACGCGCTCAGGGTTGGTAACCAGCAAATCGTCGCCGACAATCTGGATACGGTCGCCCATTTCCTTGACCATCAATTCCCATGAAGCCCAGTCGTCCTGTGCCAGGCCGTCTTCAATGGAAACGATCGGGTATTGGTCGACCCAATTCTTCCAGAAGGCAACCATTTCCTCGCCGGTAAGCATTTTGCCTTCCTTGCGCAAGTTGTACTTTTTGGTTTCTTCATCATAGAGTTCGGATGCAGCCGGGTCGAGGGCAATGCAAACCTGCTCGCCGGGTTTGTAACCGGCTTTGGTAATAGCTTCGAGAATAACTTCAACAGCTTCCACGTTTGCCTTAAGCGCTGGCGCATACCCGCCTTCATCGCCGACCAGGGTGGTATACCCGCGGCTCTTGAGTACGGTTTTGAGTGCGTGGTAGATCTCCGCACCCCAGCGCAGACCCTCCGTAAAGCTGGGCGCGCCAAGGGGCATGACCATGAATTCCTGCGCATCCGTCGACTGCCAGGCTGTGTGAGCGCCGCCATTGAGGATGTTCATCATCGGGACGGGCAGTACATGGGCATAGACGCCGCCGATGTAGCGATACAGCGGCAAACCAAGGCTGGCTGCCGCCGCTTTGGCCACGGCGAGCGAAGTGCCTAAAATCGCATTTGCGCCGAGTCTGGACTTGTTCGGGGTTCCGTCCAGTTCAAGCATGGTCATATCGATCGCCTTCTGTTCAATGGCATCGAAACCAATCAGAGCTTCAGCGATATCATTGTTGACATTCTCAACGGCTTTAAGCACGCCCTTGCCGCCGTAACGGGATTTGTCGCCATCGCGCATTTCAAGCGCTTCATGAATGCCTGTTGACGCACCCGAGGGAACTGCTGCCCGGCCCCAGTTGCCATCGGCGAGAATTACTTCCACCTCAACCGTGGGGTTGCCGCGGGAATCCAGAATTTCCTGTCCCATGATTGATTCAATTGTTGTATCCATAGAAAACCTCGTTTTTTTAACTGATGTTATGAGGCGCTTAGGCGCCTGTTTGATATTGACGGAATTGCTCAAGTATAACTCAGATTACCCGGCTTGTGCATTTCTTCATTTTTCAACCGAGCCCGGATCTACCCGGCGTTGGGTCCTTCCTTCTTTTCCAAAACGCCGGTACGGTCGCAGACTGCCTGGGCAAAGGCCAGGAAGAGCGGGTGCGGCCGGTTGAAGCGGGAAAGAAACTCCGGGTGAAACTGGGTGCCCACCATGAATGGGTGGTCAATATACTCTGCGATTTCCACCAGCCGTCCGTCCGGAGAAAGTCCCGAAAAGCGCATCCCTTTCGCTTCCATCGCGCTGCGATAGGCATTATTGAACTCGAAGCGGTGGCGGTGGCGCTCCTGGACCAGATCCTGGCCGTATGCAATTGCGGCCTTCGTCCCCGGTTGCAGCTGGCAAGGATAAAGACCCAGGCGCATCGTGCCCCCCATGTCGGTGATCTGCTGCTGATCGGGCATCAGGTCAATGACCGGATATGCCGTCGTGCGGTCAAACTCAGTCGAATTGGCTTCTTCGTTTTGGAAAATAAAACGTCCAAAATCGACCACCATCAACTGCATGCCCAGGCATAACCCCAGGTATGGAATCTTGTTTGTGCGGGCATATTTCGCTGCTTGAATCTTGCCCTCGATGCCGCGGCTGCCAAAGCCGCCAGGGACAATGATACCGTCTACATCTTCAATAATATCCCAGCCCTTGCCACGCTCCAATTCAGCGCTGTGTACCCATTTCAGATCCACTTCGACGCCCAATTTCAATGCGGCATGGTCAATCGCCTCCCGCACGCTGATATAGGCATCGTGTAATTCGACGTATTTCCCCACCAGCGCAACTTTGATCTTCGGTTTGGTATTATGGATCTTTTCAACCAGGTGAACCCATTCTGACCAATCCGGTTTGACGCGTGCCTGCAGGCCGAACTTCTCGAGGACGTAATCGGCGACGGAGGCATTCTCCAAAAGCAGGGGCACTTCGTAAAGAACTTTTGCCGTCACCATGGGCACCACGGCACGTTTATCCACATCGCAAAATTGTGCAATTTTATCGCACAGGGAGGGATCAACCGGGTAATCGGAACGCGCAACGATCATATCCGGCGAGATGCCAATCGAGCGTAATTCGTGCACGGAGTGCTGGGTTGGTTTTGTTTTTAATTCCTCCGTCGCGCCGATATAGGGCAGCCAGGTTACATGCACATAAAAAGTGTTCTCGCGTCCAAGATCGCTGCGCAACTGGCGTAGCGCCTCCAGGAAGGGCAGGCTCTCGATATCGCCAACAGTACCGCCGACCTCAACCAAAACGATCTCTGCACCGGTGGTCTTGGCCACCAAACCAATGCGGCGTTTTATCTCATTGGTGATGTGCGGAATAACCTGGATGGTGCCCCCCAAAAAATCACCGCGCCGTTCCTTCGAGATCACCTCGGCATAAACCTGTCCGGTGGTAATGTTGCAAACACGGTTTAAACGGATATCGATAAAACGTTCATAATGTCCCAGGTCCAGGTCTGTCTCTGCCCCATCATCCAGCACGAAAACTTCGCCATGCTGGTATGGACTCATGGTACCTGGATCGACATTAATATACGGATCCAATTTTTGTACCGCCACTGAAAAACCGCGTTCCTTGAGCAACCGTCCCATCGCAGCCGCCGTGACGCCTTTTCCCACGGAACTGACTACACCGCCTGTGAAGAAAATATATTTTGTGGGCATAAACACTCCTTAACGAATAAACGTATCCAATTGGCTTAATGACAAAGAAGTGGGGAGGGCCGTTGATCGGCGCCTCCCCACGTGCGGGTCGCAAAGGAATTTTGAAGAAATGGTCGGAACAATGGAATTCGCATGGTCAATCAGATTACTTGCCTGGCAGCAAATGCCACTACCACTTCCTGCCGCCTGGCAGACCTCCAGATATCCTAGGGTGAACTTCGAAAGTTTACCATAAAAAAGGCAAAAAGATATCGATTGTGGCATTCAAAATATTCAGGATTGGTCCCTGTGAGAAAGTCGTTAGCCGGGATTACCATCCAAAGAGGTCATGCCGGCTGTAATCTGGGCAGTCAGTCGCTCTCTTAACCCGGGTTCTTGCTCGCGTTTCACCCACCATGAACGCAGACGTTTTCCCACACATCGGACAATTAAAGTCAACGCAATCGTGAAGACGATCATGTTGCGCATTTATTTTTTATCTCTGCATATTGTTGCGCAAATGATCCAAAGCTAGTTATCCTTTCCATCCATTCTTCTGGTGAGTCATCGCGAGGTAATAAAAAAAGCTGTCCATAATCGGGCAGCTTTTCTGTTTTCTGTAATTCGCTGAAACCTTAGGGAGCAATCTTTTTTCAGGCAGTCCGGGCTTTTTGTTCAAGGGTGCGGGAGAAAGCATCTTCCTGTTCAACATTGGAAGATTTGGTCTTCTTTTTGTCGTCTGCTTCCTTTTTACGGGACTTGGCCTTTTCCATGGCTTCGCGGATGGCGATTTCCATGGCGGTTGGCTCGTTTTCATCCTTGGGCTCATTGATTGTGTCCATCAGATGGGAGAAATCTTCGCCGCCTTCATGAGAACGGGAGCGGGGAGCCGCTTTCTTTTTGCGTTGCGGTTTTTCGCGTTTAGGGGTCAAGTCAGAGAGGCGAATTGGCTCTTCTTCTTTAACCGGTTCGGGCTGCATTGCCTTGAGGCTTAATTTGATTTGCTTCTTCTTCTTGTTGACATCAAGCACCAATGCTTCGACTTCATCGTCTTCCTTGACCACGTCGGACGGTTGGCGAACATAACCATGCGCCATTTCGCTGATGTGAATCAAGCCTGGACGTTCAGCGCCAATATCAACAAAAGCGCCGAATTTCTCGAGGCGAACCACTTTGCCTTTGACAACCATGTCTTTCTTGATGTCTTTCCAGTCCAGGTCAAGCGGCCTGAACATGGTCAGTTCAATGCGGTTTTCTTTAACGCGGCGTACCCAAACGTCGATTTCCTGTCCGACCTTCAACTCAGTCTCGACGCTGATGATTTGTTGACCAGGTTCGGCAGTCTGGATCTGCGAAATATGCAGTACCCCCAGCTTTCCCTCCCCGAGATCAACCACAGCGCCGGCTAAGGCAGTTCGAAACACCTTGCCAGTAAAGTGGGTCTTTGGCTTTATTTCGGCGGTGTTATCGATCTCCGCCACTACGATATTATCCATTCTTCATTCTCCCATTATCAGTTATCAGCGAACGCCAATTATACCCCCCGCCTTACAAACTGTCAATTAAACCGGTGAGGTGAATATCCACCGGGGCAATGAGAGGAATCTGGATTGCCTGCTTGCAGGAAAGGCTGGATTTGATGGTAAATGGCATTATGAACTGAATGTAAGGGTGAGTTCAATTGTCTTGGTCCCGCGGGCAACCTTCAGATTTACAGTATCGCCTGGAGCATAGTGAAAAAGCGCATTCAAATAAGGCAGATTGTCGCTTAAAGCGTAATCGCCAATCTGAGTGATAATGTCGCCCACCAGCAAACCAGCATTGGCTGCCGGGCTGTTTGAGTCGATGGCGACCACGTACACTCCCCATTGGGCAGGTAGATTGTAGCGCTGGGCAGTGGCAGGATCAATCGATTGGTAGCGGATGCCAATGTAAGGCCGCGCGACTGATCCATTCGCGATGATCTGTTGTGCCACGATTTGCACCGTGCTTGAGGGTACCGAAAATCCCAACCCTTCCACCACTGTGGTTGAACTCTGGCTGTCGCGAACGATGAGCGTATTGATTCCCACCACCTGGCCAGCCAGGTTGACCAGCGGTCCGCCAGAATTACCCTGGTTGATGGCCGCATCCGTTTGAAGCAGGTTTTCAAGGAGGTAGCCGTTGCCGCTGTCGAGGCT
Source organism: Longilinea sp. (assembly GCA_035560795.1). Taxonomy (GTDB): domain Bacteria; phylum Chloroflexota; class Anaerolineae; order Anaerolineales; family Anaerolineaceae; genus Longilinea. The sequence continues at coordinate 1,931 of DATMYV010000036.1, read as the reverse complement.
GCGCCCGGTTGCACTGATGACTCCCGTGGTGACTGTGTTCTTAAAATTACCCAGCGGCGACCCAATGGCAATAACCGATTCGCCTGGTTTAAGAACATCCGAATTGCCTAATTTTGCCACCGCCGGAAGGTCGCCGTCCACTTTGAGTACCGCCAGATCTGAAAATTGATCGCTGCCAACCACTTGCGCCGGTCGTTCATCGCCGTTGGCCAGAATCACTTTGAGAGATTGAACGCCGTCGATAACGTGATTATTGGTAATGATGTAGCCCTTATCCGAGAAAATCACACCGCTGCCAGATGCTGTTCCACCGGAGATTACCCCGAAAAATGACATCTGATCGGGCAATTGCCCCACAACCGTGACTACAGCTGGCCCCACTTCTTCCACGGCTTGCGTGATAGCCGTATTTATGTTGACCGTTTGGATATTGAGTGATTCCGTTGTTGGTTCTGCCATAACTGTGGGTGCGGAGGCGACCGCTGCCGGCGCGGCAGCTATCCTGCCGGCCATGCCCCGGTAAACTATGAAACCGCCTATGATTGACCCTGCCAACCCGGCCCCAAAGACCACGATCAAAAATAGGAAGGCAATCAAACCTTTTTTCATGAGTTCCTATCCTTGCAGGTTGCGTTATTTTCCCTGCAACAGAAGTTCGACTGCTTTATCCAATTGCGGATCGCGCCCGGCAGCAATGTCTGCATCGGTGATCTTGACTTCAACATCTGGGGTCAGGCCAGTGCCATTGATCTGGCGCTCCTTGGGCGTCAACCAGCGTGCAATCGTGATCCGGACAGCGCCCTGATTGTCCTGTAAAGCCCGCCAATCCTGCACCGTTCCCTTGCCATAGGTCGTCACACCCACAAGTTTTGCGCGTCCAGCATCCTGTAAAGCGCCGGCGGTAATTTCAGAAGCTGAGGCGGATCCTTCATTAACCAATACCACCATCGGAATATCCAACGCCAGCCCGCCTTTTAGAGCTTCGAATTCGGTGCGGGTGCCGTCGCCATATTGTTCAAACAGGACATAGCCTGAGTTGATAAACTCTGAGGTAATCTCGACGGCTGTGTTGAGGTAACCGCCCCCGTTATAGCGCAGATCGAAAACGAGGCCCTTGGGGTTTTGTGCCAATACATCTTTCAGGGCTGCCTTCAAATCCTTCGTCGAATTATCGCCGAAGGTACTCAATGCCACATAGGCGATGCCGGAATCCAGCAATTTATAGGTTACAGAGGATTGAGTGATCTTGGCGCGGGTGACGGTAATATCAAAAGGTTGATCCGTGCCTACGCGCTGGATAGTCAAGATTACTGGTGTGCCAGCAGGACCTTTAACCTTCTTCAAGACCAACTCGCCGTCGACGCCAGTCATATCCTGACCGTCCACTGCAATGATCAAATCTCCCACTTTTATGCCGGCTTTCTCAGCAGGCGAATCGGGCATGGGACTTACGATTTTTAGATAATCGCCGGTAATGTCGACAATTGCTCCGATGCCTTCATATTCTCCACCCAGAGCTGTATTTGCCTGGGTGTATTCATCCGGAGTCATGTAGGCAGTATGGGCATCGCCAAGCGATTGCAGCATGCCGCTGATGGCGCCGCGCATGAGCGTGGTGTTATCAACGGGTTGATCGACATACAGTTTATGCACCAGGTCCCAGGTTTCCCAAAAGGGTTTAAAGGTTTGGGTTAGATCTTCAGGAGTACCAGTATTTGGGTCGCCGGTCGGGTTGAGTGCCTCCAGCGGTGCAGACGGGCTGTTTGAGGATTTCGGCAGCACCCAGCCGACGAGTACACCGCCGGAAAAACTACCCAACAACAGGATACCGGCGATAATTCCAATTAATAAGTTGCGCACGAAACGAGACGACATGATCGACTCCTCAAAAATATGGTTCTATGGTTGAATGTAACACTGAAGTATTAATC
>DATMYV010000035.1:0-93405 GCA_035560795.1 Longilinea sp. | reverse complement strand
TTTCTAATCTGATCCTTAGACTTTATACAGATAAGTAGCGGTTATTTACTAAACACGTCGCAAAGGCCGCTTTTTTGAATCCGGTCCCAATCGTTTATCAACTGATCGAGTGGCAAATTCGTGTGAAAATGATCGGGGCTGATCTGACCCCAATCCATTCCAGATAAAATGCCAGACCCGCGTTCACGCAGGTTGCTGCAGAAACTTGCTATCAGGTTTATTTCTGGTTCTAGCACTGCTTCATTTTTTGCATCCAGCGGCTGCGAGAATTCACTACCGTTTAGCAGGTTGGCCCAATAATCTGCGCCTTCCTGGTCGATTAATACGAAATATTTCCATTGAAAACTATAATCTTTTCGCAATAAATCCAGGAAACTAGCGGAAATTTCCTTCTCTTTCGAGAGAGAAAAGCGTCCTGCCAGTTCCAATTCGCCTGTTTTACCAGTGGGGTAAAGCGGTAGGAAGGTCAGACTGACGGGGTCTGCTTGATAGGAAAAAGCTACCCACACAGAGATCAATAGTGGTTCTTCGGCATCGAGGTGATTAACATGGACAATTAAGATGTTGGATTGCGAGGCATCAGTCACAGACGCGAAATCGCCAGGCTCTTTTTCAGCTGGCGAGGTTAGTAATTGTGCAGCTTGATATCCAAGAAATAGACAGAGGAGGAAACCGATTAGTGCTAAGAAAATTCCAATCTTTCGCATAGTCAGGTACGAAGTTTGATGAATGCGTCGCTTTTGGCTCGTCCAGGCGTTGTGGTCAAATTGCCAGTGTAGCTTTGTTGAATAATTTCCCGCAAGGCTTTGGTGAAAGGATGGCTGCCGGCCGAAAGGTTGGTACTTTTGGATTGAGGTTGGTTTGGATCAGCCGCATTCAAATCTCCAAAAACCACCATGCCAACATAGAGTTGCGCTCGAAGCTGGGCGGCCGCCTGTGTCAACCAGATGCTCTGTTGGCCTGGTTCCTTGCTGGATACTTCCCCTGGATTTATTGTACCATCAGGAACAGAAAGACGTGTGATCCAGAGCAAGGAATTTCCCTGATTATAATCAATCATGACCTGGCGAACACTTTCGTAACGGCGCAGAACGCGGGTTTCAGCGTCCATAAATGCATCCGAAGGCTGTCCAGTGATGTCGGAAAAACGCAGGCTTATGACAGGCAAATTGTTGATTGCGCCTGCCTGATATAGTCCGCGTAGAAAATCCAGCTCATTAATGGTGCCAGCGGTTTGATTGTCAGCAATCTCCAACCCACCGGCAATTAATTCCAGCGAAATACCATTATCGTGTAACTTCGATTTTACAATTTGGAAGACATTCCAATAGGCCACAGGGTCTGGAATTGTGCCCCAGCCGGCGGCTGTGTTAGCACCCGGAAACAATTCAACTGCTTGAAAGCAATCTGGATAACGGGCTGCCAACATTTGGACGAGGACTGCGGCGAGGTTGGGATTGGGTCCTTGGGCCGTCAGTGCCCAGGTTGGCGGCTGGGTGATGCTAAATAGGACGGATGTCTGGTTCTGGGCGGCAGTTTTCATGGTCAGATCCAACCGAGAAAAATCTACCGGCGCGGTTGGATCGGGCATAAGCGCGGCCCAGGAAAGATCAATTGTCAACCAATCCAGCCGCAAGGTGCCGGCTAACTGAAGCGCTTGTTCGAACTGGGGACCGTAGAGATTTATCCTGGCGCCATAACCAAAATCCGCTGAGCCGGGGATGCCTCGTACTGCCTGGACCGATTTCATCGGTAAAACTGTAAATAGAATGACGGTTACCAGCAGGATTGGCAGCCAGCGTAAACGCATCGGATTACCTCGCCAACATGTAAATATTGACGACAAAACCGGTGATGAAACCAGCGGCTGAAGCAGCTGCGACCAACAGTAGGATTTGACGCACTACTCGCGGTTCCAACAAACGGTAAACTCGAGGCAACATGCGGCGGACAAATTCTGAATTTGTCAGGGCATCGATTGCTATATCCCAAAAAAGAATTTCAACCCGTTGAGTAAGTGGAATAAACATATTCATCGTAGCTTAACCCCCAACTACTATCTTGATTCTGACATTTTGAGAATTTTGCCGCCAATGCTGGCGACCACGCGGACTGTTTTTTCCATGGCGTGTCCATTTGCGCTGGTAACCTTAGTTGAGAAGATCAAAAGCACCTGGTCATCACCCTGGGCCTTCACCTTGGGCTGCCGGCCATCCAATTGCGGAAAGCGGCGGTAGACCTGTTTGCAAATGGCAGCAACCAATGTTTTTTCCATGAGTTTTAGCGCACCCGCCGGCGAAGGAAGGCTGGAAGGTCAAGTTCGTTTGATGTATTTGCCCCTACGTTGACCGAGTCAAGCTGCATCATTGAACCTACAGATATCGGTTTATCTGGCCGAGTGACTGATTGAGTCTGTGCCTGGGTTTGTCTCGATTGCAATGAGGCTGGCATGGCTGTGGCGCCAAGACCGGTGATGATCAGGATGACCTGGGTGCGGTTGTGCATGCGCTCGTCATTGATCACACCAGGAACAATTTCAGCCTGGCCGTTGGTACGTAACTGCAATTCATTCAACGAATCCATTACCTCAAAGAACGTGAGGTCAGATCCGCCGGTAAAATTGGCAATAATTCCATTGGCATTGTCGAGGTTGATCGATTCCAGCAACGGATGATGCAGTGCGTATTCGATCGCCTTGCGCGCTTTTCCTTCACCTTCGCCAATGCCGATGGAGAGCAGCGCACCGCCTCCCATTTGCATGATCTGGCGGATGTGAGCGAAATCAACATTGATCAGACCCGGTTCTGTAATCAATTCGGTGATGCCCTGAATACCCTGGCGGAGAACATCATCTGCCAGGCGGAAGGCCATTTCGAGTGTCAGGTCTGGCCGGTCAAGGGTCAGCAATCGATCGTTGGGGATTGTAATAAGCGTGTCGGTGAAGGGACGTAATCTGGCCAGTCCTTCACGCGCGTTTCTCTGCCGGCGGCCGACTTCGAATGCGAAGGGCATGGTAACGATTGCAACGGTCACTGCACCGAGCGTGCGTGCTACCCGCGCAGCAATTGCAATTGACCCGGTACCGGTTCCTCCGCCCATGCCGGCAGCCAGAAAAACCATATCAGCGCCTTGCAAGGCAGCTTTTAATTCTTTGATGCTTTCTTCCGCTGCACCCTCGCCCTTTTCGGGGCAACCGCCGGCACCCAGCCCGCGCGTGAGCTGCGGACCAAGCTGGATTTTTACGGGGGCAAGCGAACTGCGCAGAGCCTGGGCATCGGTGTTGCAGGCAATAAAATCGACTCCGGATAATCCCAATTCGATCATGCGGTTAATGGCATTGGATCCCCCACCTCCAAGCCCGACCACTTTTAAAACGGGCGGCTTGACGTTGAGGGGTACCTGTTGGAAGGGTTTTGCGGGCATCGTGATGTTCATGGTTTTTTACCTCTCTGCCAATTGTGTTGCAATACTTATGCCATCACCGCGGATCCATTCGATTTGGCAGCCAGTATTGCGTAAATGATCCAGATCGTTTTCACAAAAAAGCTTATCGCCCCCAATCAATGTCACTTGCTCAGCTAAGGCTGCTTCAGCGATATCGAATCCCACGGTTGGTTGGTGCTTCTTCACAAATCCGCGGATGATATTCCATTCCCAATCCGAAAGACCGCCGGGATAATTGGGCAGAAGCAAGTAATGACGGATGGGATGTTTGTTTCCGCTGTTGGAAAATGAACTACGTTCTTCCGCAGATAAATCGACTGTATAGTGATTCTTTTCAACCCAATCCAGTAAAGCCTTGCCAGCCGGTCGGGAAGTACCATTGGGATCGAATAACGCCTGGTTCTGATAAGGGCTGTTTTTTTCAGCGCTAAGCAGCCAGAAATTGCAGGCCATGACCATGTCAGATAGCGGCTCCAACAAAGCACTGCTTTGATCAGCTTCAGCAGTGAGCGTACCGGCGCACAGGCTGGCGATGCCGACATAGCGGTCTGCAATACGCTGATCCTCGATCACTGCAGGAATGGTCTTGGGCGATCCTGCCAATCCAGCCTGGAAGAGCATGACCGGAACCTGTTTCTGCAAAACGGTTTTTGCGACTGCCTGGTACCAATCACAGATGCGAAAACCACGCTGATCCTGCGTATCGGCAGTCGTATTGTACGGATGGGCATCCGGCCAACGTTCCTGTCCGCCTGCTCCCCAGTCGAGGGGATGTCCGAATGTCCAAGCATAAGCCGACAGCATGAGGTGGTCAATCAATTTTGTCTGTTTTCGGCGCTCTAGTGATTCGAGGGAAAGGCGCAGGAATGCGGTATCCCAAAAGCTTCCGCCGGGTTCGAGCGGCGGAAACACCGGCGTGATGCCACTCCGCAAAGTCAAATTGGCCGCGGGCAGGTACCGATCGAGGAAACGGTCTACCAATCCCTGTTGAGTCCAACCGTTGGAAGGCCAGGCATTTCGCGTGTTCGGACGGTCAAAAAGTACGATGTGGCGGACGCCCCAGCGTGCGTAGCTGCCCAGGAGCAATTCCAGGCTGAGGAGGTCGATAGACGCATTCATTGGCATCGACATGTGCAAGACCGGTTGAATGCCCGCGGCGATTAACCCGCTTATGAAAGGTTCTGGAACCGCCGTTCGTTCGCCATCGGTTTCCAGTACCAGCCAGGATGCGCCTAATAGTTTCAGACGCGGCAGCCAGGTTTGCAAATCCAATTCCCGGTAATGCATCGTATCCGGAAAATAATGAAAGCCGAGCCGGTTTTGATAAGTGATGGTTAATTCTGGTGCATCCATTGTTTCCTCGCTAACTGTGCTAAGCCTTGAGGTGCAACTAGTATGCCAGTGATGGATTTTATCGATCTACCCGATTTCCAAATTCAGGAAAATTGACAGAATTTAAATATTATTGGTGTCGGTATTTTATTCATGTCCACTTCTGATATAATCAACGCCAATGATTCTAGTAACCGGTGGAACGGGCTTCGTGGGGCGGGAATTGATTCGCCAGTTAGTGACGATGGGAAAGCCTGTTCGAACCTTGTTGCGCCCATCCACGAAATCTCCTGAATTGCCCAAAGGTGTGCCGGTTGAAGTAGCGGTCTGCAGTTTACTGGACGAACGCGGCTTGCGAGCGGCCATGAAGGGGGTGGATATTGTTTTTCATTTTGCCAGCGCAGAACGGCATAGTACCGGGGCAGACTTGAGTCAGGTGGATGTTGAAGGTACGCGTCAGGTGGCGCAAGCGGCAGCTCAGGCTGGTATTGAACGTTTCTTTTTTCTCAGCCATCTGGGGGCAGACCGGGCATCGGCATACCCTGTTTTTCGATCCAAGGCACTGGCAGAATCAGCCATTATTCACAGCGGCGTACCATATACCATTTTTCGCAGCGGTGCAATTTTTGGCCAGGGCGATGCCTTATTCAGCGGTTTGGTGCGGTTGATGCGCATGCTGCCCTTTGCTTTCTTTATGCCAGGAGATGGTAGTCATTTGATTCAGCCGATTTGGGTGGAGGACCTGGCAGCCTGCCTTTTAATGTCATTGGAGAATAATACCAGTGAAAATCAGACGTTTTCGATCGGCGGGGCTGAATATCTTACGTTGCGCCAGGTCTTGAAAATAATCGAGGCAGCCACCGGAATGCGCCGTGTGCCGGTCGAAGTCTTTCCGGCTACCGTTCGCATGGTTTCCCTCTGGTATGAACAAACATTTCACCGTTTCCCTTTGTCCTTATTTTGGTTGGATTATCTGGCGTCGGACCGCACATGCCCGGTGGATGCCATTCCACGGATGTTTGGCCTGATGCCGGCGCGCTTGAATCAGCAATCTGGTTATCTAAAGTATGTATCATCCCCAAATAATAGAAGGATTCAATAAAGGTATGCTTATTTCCAATCCGTTAGGGTTATGCATTCATGCACATTTTTACCAACCCACCCGCGAAGACCCATTGACTGGAAAGATTCCTCAGGAGCCAGGAGCAGCCCCTTATCACGATTGGAATGAAAAAATTTACGATCAATGTTACCGGCCGAATGCTGAAATGGGGGTTTTCGAACGGGTTAGTTTTAATATTGGACCGACCCTGTTTGATTGGATGGCTGAAAACCACCCTGAAACAAGCCAGCAAATCATTACACAGGCCCGTTCCAATTTGGAACGCTTCGGCGTGACCAACGCGCTGGCACAACCCTACCATCACACAATTTTGCCATTGGGGAACCGCCAGGATAAGGTCACTCAGATCCGTTGGGGTATTGCTGATTTTGAACTGCGCTTTGGATTCAAACCACAAGGGATGTGGCTTCCGGAGGCTGCGGTGGACCTGGAAACCCTGGCTGTTTTGGCGGAATGCGGCATGCAGTTTACCATTCTTGCTCCCTGGCAGGCTGCTGCGGCTGATTTGGATGTGACGCAGCCGTACCGGGTTGCTCTGCCAGGCGGTGGAGAAATTGCTGTTATTTTCTATCAGGCAGGGCTAAGTTCCGATATCAGCTTTAACCCGCAGGTGACCATCAATGCGGATGACTTCGCGCAAAGTTTGCTTCGAAGAGATTTGTTCCCCCGGTTGGACCAACCCGGCCTGCTCACAGTGGCTTCGGATGGCGAGTTATACGGACATCACCAGCCTTTCCGCGACCGATTTTTAGCCCGCCTGACCGGTGGCGCTTTATCCAGCACCCCATTGGAAACGACCTTCCCGGCTTTGTGGCTAAAACGCAACCCTGCGACCAGGACCATTACTATTCGCGAAAACACCTCCTGGAGCTGCCATCATGGCGTGGCGCGCTGGTCGACCGGTTGCGAATGCACACCGCACAGCAATTGGAAAAAGGCATTCTTTGACGCTATGCAATGGTTGAGTGAACAAATCGACCGCATTTACCTCGACATGACAACCGGATTAATCCGTGATGCCTGGGAATTGCGGCACCAGTACATTCAGGTGGTGCTTGGGCAGGTGAGTGTGGAGGAATTGATCCAGGCGCATGCCCGGGAGGTTCTAAACGCTGAACAAATCCGGGGGCTTGACCTGATCTTGCGAGCGCAGTTTGAACGCCAACGCATGTTCACCTCCTGTGGCTGGTTCTTCGAGGATTTCGATCGAATCGAACCGCGCAACAATGTGGCTTATGCGGCTCAGGCGGCTTGGTGGACGCTGCTGGCCAGCGGCGAGGACCTGACTGAAGGCATGCTCGACCGGCAGCATGCGGTGGCGAGCTGGCGGTCGGGCCTGTGTGCGGATATTATCTTCTGCCGCCAGTTCCGGAAGGCCAGCCAGTATTATAAGGATTGGGCGCTGCCGCAGCGGATTTTGCCATCGTGGAGCGAGGAAACCTGCAGCGATTGAACGCAAGACCCCCTGAACGGCTGTTCAGGGGGTCTTTATTAATCTTCTTCTACAAACCTGCGCTTCCATTCGTAAAGTCGGTTTAATGCTTCAATGGGTGAAAGCGTATTGATATCCAATTCCCTTAATTCGTCCAGCATCGGGTTGGTCTCCGGGAAGAGCGCCATTTGCTGAGACACGCCGGGGGTTATCTTGACCGCCTTGCCGGATGATAATTCCAGCGTGTGCATGATTTCGCTGGCACGCTGGATGACCGGCCGAGGCAGCCCGGCGAGCTGCGCCACATGGATGCCGTAGGAGCGGTCCGCGCCGCCGGGGACGATTTTGTGCAGGAAGACGACCTGCCCGCCAGCCTCACTAACCGCGACATTATAGTTGCGCACTCCGGGTAGGAGGTCGCTGAGCTGGGTCAACTCGTGGTAGTGTGTGGCAAAAAGAGTGCGTGAACGCAGGCCAGGGTGGTTGTGAATGTATTCAACCACTGCCCAGGCAATCGAGACGCCGTCGTAGGTGCTGGTGCCGCGGCCAATTTCATCAAGAATCAGCAGGCTGCGGGGTGTAGCATGGTTGAGGATGTTGGCAGCTTCGATCATTTCCACCATGAAGGTGGATTGGCCTGAATGAATTTCGTCCTGCGCACCGATGCGGGTGAAAATGCGGTCCACCAAACCGATTCGCGCCGAGGAGGCCGGCACGTAACTACCGATTTGCGCCATCAGGACGACCAGTGCCACCTGGCGCAAAAAGGTGCTTTTACCGCTCATATTGGGACCTGTTATGATCCGCACGAGCTCCCCATCTTCAAAAATCGAGTCATTGGGGACAAATCGCTCGCCGCTCAAGTTTGATTCGACCACCGGATGGCGTCCGTCGCGAATTTCGAGGCGGGTATCGGAGGACAGTTGGGGACGCACATAATTTCCCAGAGCGGCTGTTTCAGCCAGGGAAGCCAACACATCGAGTTGGGCCAGACAGCGGGCGGTGAATAGCAATTTTTCACTGGCTGCGCTCAAACGGGCACAAACTTCACGGAATAGTCGGACTTCAATCTCACGGATGCGCTCTTCCGCATTTAGCACCAGCGCTTCATATTCCTTCATCTCCGGAGTGATGTACCGCTCCGCATTGACCAGGGTTTGCTTGCGAATATAATCTGACGGCGCATTTTCAGTATTGCTGTTCGAAATTTCGATGTAATAGCCGAAAACCTTGTTGTACCCGACTTTTAGATTCTTTATGCCGGTTCGTTCCCGTTCAACGTTTTCAAGGTTGGCAATCCAATCTCTGGCATGGCTGGAAGCATCAACCAAGTTATCCAATTCACTGGAATACCCTGCACGGATGATGCCCGAATTTTGCAGCGTGGCAGGCGGTTCATCGCTAATGCTTTGTTCCAGCAATTCCAATTCATCGCTGCAAAGATCCAGCCTGGTCAAGGGATCCGCCAATTCAGCCGGTTGAGCGGTAAACAATGTCATGACCGCAGGCAAGTCGCGCAAAGTTTGCCGTACGGAGGTAATATCCCGTGGTCCGGCGTGACCGGAAACAAGGCGGTTGGTCAGACGCTCCAGGTCCCCCAATGGGCGGAGTGCTGCGCGCAGTTCCGTGCGCAACAAACCTTGTCCAACCAGATATGCGACGCCGTCTTGCCGTTTATGAATGGCTGTCAGGTCGAGCAACGGCTTGCTGACCCATTGCCGCATTAAGCGTTTCCCCATCGGAGTGACGGTATGATCCAGCACCGAGAGAAGCGAACCTTGAACTTCGCCGGTGCGAATGGTTTCCGTTAATTCAAGGTTGCGGCGCGTGGCTGCATCCAATGTCATGAAATCATCGAGTGAATACGTGGAGATGGAGTTTAACAATTGCAGAGCGGTCGGCTGGGTTTCCACCAGGTATTGCAAAACCGCTCCTGCTGCGCGAACGGCAAGCGATAAACCATGCAGGCCGAAACCATCCAGCGTGGCTGCTTGAAAATGGCGCAGCAATGTCTCCTGGCAGCGTCCAGTTTCAAAACGCCAGACCGGCCAGCGGGTGAGATGCACCGAAAAACCGTCTGCATAATCGGCATTCTCTGGCAGCAATACTTCGGCTGGATTAAGCCGGATTAATTCCGCGCGCAGCAGGCTGGTAATATCCTCGCCTTCCAATTCTGTCGCGGCAAATTCCCCTGTGGTGATATCCACGTAAGCAACACCGGCCCGGTTCTCGGTTAAAAATACGCCTACCAGGTAGTTATTACGGTCGCTGTGGAGCAAACCGGGCTCGATGAGCGTTCCTGGAGTTACGACCCGCACCACCTGGCGGGGAAATATTCCCTTCAATGGTTGATCGCCGATTTGCTCGCAAATGGCAACGTGATAACCTTTTTCAATCAGGCGGGCCAGGTAGTTTTCCACCGCATGATAGGGAATTCCTGCCATAGGGATGCGCATGCCCTTGGCTACGCTGCGTGACGTCAGGACAATATCCAATTCGCGCGATGCAGTTTCAGCATCCTGATCGAAGGTTTCATAAAAATCGCCCAGCCGAAAGAAGAGAATGGCCTCCGGATATTGGCGTTTGATTTCTAAATATTGCTGGCGAATGGGGGTGACATCGTCGGACATGTCCATCATTCTATATTCAGGATGGTATTATGGCAAGGTTTGACATCCGGGTTCCTGATAAAAATTCCCTGTGGAAATTGGATCTGTCATTTTGTGAAATTATTTACAATTAACTCACAAATTCAAGTAATAAACATTGGCTTGTGTATAATCAAATGAATTGTTTGCCGTGGAGGATTCAATGACTGATGCAGTGACAGAACGCCATCCAGTTTTGCAGGGGGTTGATTTTATGGTAGGGACCTGGGCCTGGGGCGACCGGTTTGTCTGGGGTTTTGGGCAAGATTACGGCAAGTCTGAAATAGAATCTGCCTTTGAAGCGTGTCTCGAAGCCGGGACAACTTTTTTTGATACGGCAGAAGTTTATGGGCAGGGTAAATCCGAGCAATTCCTGGGCGAATTCATACGGACTAGCTCAAACGCATTGCGTATAGCCACAAAATTTATGCCATATCCCTGGCGTTTGGGACGGAATAATCTTATTCGAGCTCTGAAATCCAGCTTAAAAAGGCTGGGTCTGGAAAAAGTCGACCTGTATCAAGTTCACCAAAAGCTTCCACCGATGCAACCAGAAACCTGGATGGATGCCATGGTTGAGGCACTCCAAGCCGGGTTGATATCAGCAGCCGGCGTTTCAAATTATCCGCGTGATTGGATGGAACGATCGCAAAATACTTTGATCCGGTCGGGTTTCCGACTGGCGTCCAACCAGGTGGAATATAGTCTGCTCAATCGCCAGGTGGAAAAGAATGGTCTGCTGCAACAATGTCTTGATCAAGGCATCGCGTTACTGGCATACAGCCCGCTTGCAATGGGGGTTTTGACAGGCAAATACTCCGTTGAAAAGCCAGTTAAAGGGATCCGGTCCGGAATATACAATCAACGAACTCTCACGCGTATCAAACCGCTGATCCAGTTAATCAATAAGATTGGTTCAGACCATGCAGGAAAAACAGCCGCGCAGGTGGCATTGAATTGGGTAATTTGTAAAGGCGCCGTACCCATCGCAGGTGCAAAAACCCCATTGCAGGTGCAGCAGAACGCCGGCGCGCTGGGTTGGCGGTTGACGGATGAGGAGATTGATCGCCTTGACCAGATGAGCGATCAGGTATCCAGGAATAAATAATCCATGCAACCTTTCTGTTTATACAGCGTATATGGAATAGGGAAAGCAAAAGGAGATAAATATCATGGATAATTCACGACCTCCACTACGAAGATCCCGCACCGACCGGGTATTGGCAGGGGTATGCGGTGGACTTGGAGCATTTTTCGGCATCAACCCTGTGTGGTTCCGTTTAGGGTTCTTACTGGCGTTCTTGCCTGGCGGCATTCCAGGCTTTCTTCTATACGTCATTTGCTGGATTATCATTCCAGCCGAGTAATTGCCTTGAAAAACAACAGGTCCCTCCCTTCCCTAAGATGGGAGGGTTCTTTATAATAGCCCTTATGAGCGAACCGCAGCAAACCCAATTTTTTCATTTCCATACCATCAACGAATTCATGCTGCCAGATTACAGGCAGCAGGTGTTGACTCAGGTTATTTCAAATCTGGACAATCTTCCGGTAGATTTACGTTCCCGTCTGAATGGACATATCCGCAATTTGGTGAAAGTTCCGGGATTCCGCAACAGCGGTCTTGCGCCAGTGCCAGTCAAAGTTCGCGGGTCGATTCAAGCGTTCGAACAAAGCCCAAAATTCACGGCCTCCGTTTTGGCGGGGTGGTGCACCCTTAACGAAGAATTGGCCCGGCAGACATTTGATTTTCTGACCGCTCGCGGCTGGACGTTGCTGCCGTTGGAGGCTGACCGGACGAAATTGCCCGGTTTTCTAACGCACTGGCCAAAAGCGGAACAGTTCGACGTACTGGATGAAGCATTCCGGGATCAATATCCGGAAACAATCTATAGCGATAATGACATCAGCCTTATGGTAGTCTGGTTGAGCGCGCGGCTGCCCTATGAGTTGGTTGATAACCCTGAGGAGACACCTTCGGAAGATTAGCGCGGATCGGAATCAAAAACGCGGAGAATGTTCTCCGCGTTTTTATTCTGTGAATTCCAATTCCGAATCAAGCTCTTCCTGCATGTCCCCTTGAGATTGGATGGAAATATCGCCAAACAAGGTGTCCTGTTGTGCTTCCACCAGGTGGCGTTTAATCAATTCAAGCATTGCCAGGAAGGTCACCACAACATCCACGCGCGTCGACCCGGGCGTAAGTATGGATCGAAATGTTGCCTTTCCAAATTGCCGAAGGGTTTCGATCAGGTTGCTGATTTTTTCGCGGATGGTTACCCGCGGCATGGAAACGACCTGGCTCAGCGGGGCAAGCTGGCGTTGGCTGTGGAAGACATCCCGCGCTGCTTGAATTAGATCCTGAACGGATACTCCGCTCAGGTCGAGATGGACAGGCACATCGCTCTTGGGCGGCGGTGCAATGCGTAAATAGCTGTGCAGCCCTGCTAGATCCTGCCTGTCAAGAAATTGGGCAATCTCTTTAAAGCGTTTGTAAAGAATTAATTGCCTTGCAAGCGCTTCCGCATCATCCTCAGGTGTTGGACCGGTAAAATCAAGGCTGGGACGCGGCAAGAGGGCTGCTGATTTAATTTGCACCAGGCGCGCGGCAATGACCAAAAACGCTGAGACTTCGGCAGCATTGTTGTTCTCAAGATTGTGTAAATAAGCCAGGTACTGGTCCGTGACCTGGGCCAAAGCCAGGCGGGTGATATCCAGTTCGGAATGTTCGATGAGATCCAACAGGAGATCCAACGGTCCCGCATAAACTTCCGTCGAGATCGTGTATCCTTCAGCCTGACGTCCTGCTACCTGTAGACTCACGCGGGTTATTATAGCAGAATTCCGCCGGCTAGCGCTGACCGGAATTCGCAGGAGTAATCCTGGAAAGGCTGGTGATAAGCCGGCAGTTTTGGAAACGGCGTTGATTGTTCGGGTAGATTTTGAGAATGACCCTGCCGTTCTTCGGGCAAAACCCTCAGTTTTTGAGGGTAAAATACCCTCTGATTTTGAGGGTAAAGTACCCTCTGATTTTGAGGGTATAATTCGATCATGACTGAAAAAGATAAGAAACTGACACACATCGACGACTCCGGAAATGCACACATGGTCAATGTGGCAGCCAAACCCGAATCGGAACGAACCGCAATTGCGCGCGGTGAAATTGCGCTCAAAGCAGAAACGGTTGTATTAATCCGCCAGGGATTGATGAAGAAGGGCGACGTTTTGACTGTTGCACAGTTGGCCGGCATCATGGGAGCCAAACGGACCTCGGATTTGATCCCATTATGTCATCCGATTCCGATCCATCAGGTGACAGTTGAACTGGAGCTGGATGACCAGTTACCAGGTGTACAAATCCAGGCCAGGGTCGTCACCATTGGCAAAACCGGTGTGGAAATGGAAGCACTGACGGCCGTTTCGGTGGCTGCATTGACCGTATATGACATGGTAAAGGCAGTCGAAAAAACCGGGCGTATCCAAAATATCCGACTGGTCGAAAAACACGGTGGGACCAGCGGCGATGTAATCAACGAATGATAGCCAGGAGAGGAAAACGCTAACATGCAGGTTCAAGTCCTCTTCTTTGCACATTTTAAAGAAAAAGCCGGTGCAGGCAAAGCTGAAGTGAGCTTGCCGGAGAGATCCACTGTGGCGGATTTGAAAGCCATTCTGGCAACCCAATTTCCAGCTGTTGGGCCGCTGATGCATAATTCCGTGGTTTCCATCAACCAACAATTTGCTTTTGATGGGGATCATGTTCCCGATGGGGCAGAGGTTGGCGTTTTTCCACCGGTATCCGGCGGAAGCGGTCTGCCGACAGTTGTTGAGATCACCAATGACGTGTTGGATCTGAATGAACTGGTAAAAAAGGTGACTCTTCCAACCACCGGGGCAGTCGCGGTGTTCACAGGGGTTGTGCGCGGCAGTACCCAACGCGGCGACGCGAACGAGACTGTCCGGTTGGAATATGAAGCCTACGTACCAATGGCTGAGGCAAAAATGGTTCAAGTGGCTGAAGAAATCCGGCAGACCTGGCCGGCCGTGCAAGGCATCGCCATTGTGCAACGTATCGGACCCCTGGAACCTGGTACCCCGACTGTGCTGATTGCTTGTTCTGCAGCGCACCGCGATATGGGATGTTTTGAGGCTGCGCGCTATGGCATTGACCGTTTGAAGGAAATCGTCCCGGTCTGGAAAAGAGAAATCAGTCCTGATGGTGGCGAGTGGGTTGAAGGCAAATATCATCCGCAAAAAGGCGACTGAGTCGGAATGAGCCCGATTCGATGCACCTCCTGTTTCAAACCATACCCGGATCAGGGTGTACCATTTCGATGTCCGGTTTGCGGCGGCGTATATGATTTTTCCGACTCTCCGGTTTTCGATCCTGCAAAAGTCGAATCCAGTCTGCCAGGTTTATGGCGGTATCGTCATGCTTTCGAATTGCCTGATACAGCCCCGGTGGTCAGCCTGGGTGAGGGGCTTACCCCACTTCTCTGGGATGTTATTGAGGGACAAAGGATTGGTTTCAAACTGGAATACCTGAATCCCACCGGATCGTATAAAGACCGCGGCAGCGCTATGCTGACCAGTCAATTGTTATCACGAGGCGTGAGCGAAGCGGTGGAGGATTCTTCCGGCAACGCGGGGGCTTCCTTCGCGGCTTACGCAGCACGTGCAGGAATCAAAGCTAAAGTGTACGTGCCTGAGTCCGCTTCCGGTCCAAAACGCGTACAAATCGAACGGTACGGTGCAGAGTTGCGGCCCATTCCGGGTCCACGATCGGAAGCTGCGCAGGCCGTGCTGGCGGAGGCTCAACGGGGTGTTGCGTATGCCAGCCACGCATACCTGCCCTTCGGCCTGGCGGGGATCGCGACCATCGCTTTTGAATTATGGGAAGCAACGGGCGAGATTGGAACAGTCATCGCACCGGTCGGACACGGTGGACTGCTGTTGGGACTAAGACGCGGTTTTGCGGCATTAAAAAATCAAAAATTGATCAAGCACCTGCCATATTTCGTTGGTGTGCAGGCAGCAGCGTGTTCGCCGGTGGTTGCCGCTTATAAGCATGGGCTTCAAGCCATGGTATCTGCCAGTGAAGGGACAACAATCGCGGAAGGGGTGCGGGTTCGTCACCCGGTACGGGCTGAGGCATTGCTGCGCGAGATCCTACCGGATCAAGGGATTTTTCTTGGCGTGACCGAAGATCGAATCCTTCCAGCCGCAAACGAATTAGCCCGAAAAGGGGTATATGTTGAGCCAACTTCGGCCTTAGTCTGGGCTGCTTTTCGCCAATTATCGGGTAAAATAGCTGAACCAATCATTCTGATTCTTTCAGGATCTGGTTATAAAGTACAACCATCCAATTCATAATACAGGAACTGATGGATCGCAAGCTACCTGAGCTGGAAAAGTTGAGGTGGCTGGCGCCCCCTGAGTTCCGGGAGGAACCTGTGGATCTTCTGCCCAATCCGGCGGGGCTGCGTGAAACGCCGCAAGAACTGGCTGCCCGCCTGAATTTGAAATTTAATGACTGGCTGTTATTAAGCCGGGCGTTAACCCATCGATCTTATCTGAATGAACATTCAGAGGCTCTTGAGGACAATGAACGGCTCGAGTTTTTGGGCGATGCCGTTTTAGATTTCACCGTCGGAGCCTGGCTGTATAACCGCTATCCGGAAATGCACGAAGGCGATCTTACGCGCATGCGCTCTGCCCTCGTCCATACCGAACAGTTGGCTGAATTTGCGCGCCAGATTGACTTGGGCGGCGCAATGCGATTGGGCCGCGGTGAGACGGCAGCGGGCGGCCGCGAGCGCCCGGCCTTATTATGCGATACGTTTGAAGCTGTGGTCGGTGCCATTTATCTCGATACCGGTATCGATGGCGTGATGCATTTCATTGGTCCGCTGCTGGAATCATCATCGGATGAAATTCTTGCCAACCGGAAAAATGAAGATTCGAAGAGCATGCTGCAAGAATGGGCACAATCGCAGGGGTTTCCGGCACCGCAATATATCACACGCAGCGCCACCGGGCCGGATCATTCAAAAATGTTCGCCGTGGATGTGCTGATCACTGGCGAGGTGAAGGGCAGCGGCATGGGACACAGCAAGCAGGCGGCAGCCAAGGTTGCCGCACAGGATGCGTTGATTCATTTAGGGCTGATGGATTAGGCCGGGATAAATTTGAAAAATCAGGAGCTGCATGTTACCTCGGCTTAAGAAACTTGAATTACACGGGTATAAGACCTTCGCCAGCCGGATTCAATTGGAATTTCCGGGGCGCATTACTGCCATCGTTGGTCCAAACGGTTCGGGAAAATCGAATATCGCTGATTCGCTGCGCTGGGTGTTGGGGGAACAATCCTACAGCCTGCTGCGTGGCCGCAAGACCGAGGATATGATCTTTGCCGGTTCCGAGTTTCGACCACGCGCTGGCATGGCTTCTGCGGCAATCACCTTCGACAATGATGACGGTTGGCTGCCAATCGATTTTTCCGAAGTTGAAATTACGCGGCGTGCCTACCGTGACGGCAACAATGAGTACTTGCTGAATGGGCAGCGTGTGCGCCTGAAGGAAATATCTGAATTACTGGCGCAATCCGGACTGGCGGAGCGTACCTACACCATCATTGGGCAGGGTCTGGTGGACGCTGCTTTATCGCTCAAACCAGACGAACGCCGCCGTTTCTTTGAGGAAGCGGCCGGGATTGGCCTTTACCGGAGCCGGCGCGAGGAATCGCTCAATCGATTGGATCAGACTCGCCGCAACCTGGAACGCGTGTTGGATATTCTCAGCGAACTTGAACCTCGTCTGAAAAGCCTGGAAAAACAAGCCCAACGGGCAAACGAATATGATCGTATTACCGCTGATTTGCGCGGCTCGTTGCGGGAATGGTACGGTTATCACTGGCACCGGACGCAGGGCAATCTATTATTGGCAAGAGAATCTGCCCGCGCGCAAGAGTCCCGCCTTTCACAGGCACGCGGGAAACTGGACGGCGTTGAACAAGAATTAAATGCAGTGCGAAGTCAATTGCAGGAACTGCGCGGCCAGTTAAACGGATGGCACAGCCAATCCGCTGATTTACACAGCCAACGGGAAAAGCAAAGCCGTGAACTGGCAGTGTTGGATGAACGCAAGCGGGCCTTGATGGAACAGGGGCTTCTCCTGGAAGCTGATCTCACGCGCCAGGAAGAAGAAGAAAAATCGCGCCAAAACCGGCTCGATGGATTGATTTTGGAAGAAGAGCGCTTGAAAGCGGAGTTGAATGATGCGCGAACCCAGGTCGAGGCTGCGCGCGATGCATTGCAAGTGCGGCAAAAAGACCAGGAGACCGTTGAACAAAAATTGCGTGATGCCCGCCGGCAGCTGGCCGGCGCTGAAACGCGCCAGGTGCAGCAAAAAGCGCATCAAGACGAACTACAAAACCGCATTGGCAACTTGCAGCATAGCCGTGATGCCCTGTTGAAAACCATCGAAAATGCTGAAGCCACCTTGAAGCAAGCCCAGACAAAATTTTCGAAGGCCAAGAACGGCTCGACCGTGGCTGAAGAACAGCGCAAGATTGCCGAAGACCGTTTTCAACAACAACAAGCACGAATCAATGAAATTGAAACCGAGCGCAAACGCCATCAAGATCAAAGTGTTCGTTTTGAAACAGAGCGTTTGCGCCTGGTTGGGCAGATTGGCATATTGGAACAAGCTGAACATTCGATGGCAGGATTAAACCAGGGCGCACAACTACTTCTTCAAGCTGTCAGCCAAAAGAAATTAATCGGCAGTTTTCGCGCATTAAGCGGTTTATTGGATGTGCCGGTGGAATATGAAGCTGCAATTGCTGGTGCGTTGGGTGAGCACCTGGATACCATTCTGGTCGATGCTGGCACCGATCCTGAATCGGCCCTCAATTTTCTGGCGAAAAACGAAAACGGGCGTGCGATCCTACTGCCGCTGGATTGGGTCAAGGCACCAAAAGATTTATCCGAACTTAAAGATGAAGATCTGGTTGGTGTCGCCAGCAACCTGGTAAAGGCTCAAGCTGATCTCCTGCCGGTCGTTCGCCTGTTGCTGGGTCAAGTCCTTGTTTCACGAACCCGGGCTGGTGCACGCCGGTTGGCAGTGCATCTGCCGCCAAATGCCCGTGTGGTTACGCTGAAAGGCGAGGTTTTCTCCGGAATCGGCAGCGTTGTGGCTGGCAAGGAGCCGCGTGCCAGCGTGATTGCGCGTCCGCGTCAGAAGCGCGAATTGCAGGATGCGCTGGCGGATACTGATAAACAACTGGCTGAAGCCAAGGCAGCAGCACAGAGATTTGATGAAGTCCTGGCGCGGGAACGGACCTTGCATCAGGAAATGGAAAAAGCCTTCCATCAGGCAGTACAAGGTTTGACACAATCCAGCCAGTTTTTACACCAGGCAAACCTGGAACTGGAACAGGCGCGCCAGCGGCGCGATTTTCAACACAGCCAGTTAACTGGTTTGGAAGATCAAATCCGCCGGTCAAATGAAGAGTATAAACTTGGCGAGACATCGCTGAAACAAATCGTCACAGAAATCGGAGATTTTGGCGAACAGGTGCGGGAACAAAGCCGCGCCTTGGCCGGGCTGCCTTTGGATGATTTGCAGGAACAAGTTTCCCATTGGTCAACAAATGCAGCGGTCATCGAACGAGCCTTACGCGAAACAACCCGGCGCCTGGATGAATATCAACAAACGTTTGAAACCGGCCGAAGCTTGCAAAAAGCACTGCAAAAGCGCAAGGATGAACTACATATAACCCTTGAAAAATTAAACCTGGAAAAAGATCAACTTCACCAAGAAGAGGCTCGTGTCAACACAGACATGGAAGCTTTGCAGGTTCAAATTGACCCGGCTGAGAAATTGCTGACTACACTGGATAAACAATACAATGACCTGCTGGGGGATCAGATGGCCGCACAGCAAGGCGTTTCCCTGGCAGATCGTTATTCCACTCAAGCTCAGCTTGAAATGGCGCGTATTAGCGAATCGATTGAATCACTGCGGCGGCGGATCGAAGAAGATTTTGGCCTGGTAGCATTGGAATATACTGGGGAAAATGTCGGCCAGACTCCGCTGCCTTTGGATGGCATGGTGCAGGAGCTTTCCAGGGTCCGTGAACTATCGCCAGAAATTGAAGAGGCCATTAGCCGGCAGCGGGCGCAATTGCGCCGGCTGGGAGCGATCAACCCTGAGGCTCAGGCAGAGTTCCGGTCGGTCAAGGAACGCTTTGAATTCTTAACACGCCAGGTCGCGGATCTTAAGAAAGCTGATTTGGATTTGCGCGAGGTAATTGCTGAGCTGGACGAATTGATGAAGCGCGAATTCCGCAAAACATTTGACGCTGTGGCGATTGAGTTCAGAGAAATGTTCACACGCTTATTCGGCGGAGGGTCGGCCAGGTTAATTTTGACTGACGCTGAAAACGTCACAGAGACCGGTATTGATATTGAAGCGAGGCTGCCCGGCCGGCGCGAGCAAGGACTATCACTCCTTTCAGGCGGCGAGCGCAGCTTGACAGCGGTTGCTCTGATTTTCTCGCTTCTCAAAGTATCGCCAACGCCGTTTTGCGTGATGGACGAAGTGGATGCCATGCTCGATGAAGCCAATGTTGGACGGTTCTGCGACCTGCTGCGTGAGCTGAGTGAGACCACTCAATTTATCGTTATTACGCACAACCGCAATACGGTACAAATTGCCGATGTCATTTACGGCATCACCATGGGACGGGATTCAGCCAGCCAGATGATCAGCCTGCGCCTGGATGAAGTCAGCGAAGAAATGGTGCGGTAACCTGGTTTACAAATAAAAACGGAGTTTGGATGTCCAAACTCCGTTTTGCATAAAGGATGAATTTTGCCTAACTGACGGGAACAGTCGGTTCGGTAGGATTCACTTCCTTCCACAGATCAAATGTTTCGATCTTCATGGTGGCTTTCACATCGGTTAACCATTTAGACCAGGCGCTCTGTTTGGCTTGATCGAGGATCGAGGTTGTTAAAGGGCGGTCCTGTTGGTGGTCGATCACCTGGATGATGTGATACCCGTTGTCGGTTTTGACGGGTTGGCTGATTTCGCCGATGCTCAATGAGAAGGCGGCATCTTCGAATTCCTTAACCATGATTCCGCGCGGGAACCAGCCCAGGTCGCCGCCGGTGGTATTGTTGGAGGTATCGATGGATACTTCAGCTGCGATCTTGCTCCAATCTTCACCTTTGTTCAAGCGGTCCAGGACTGCTTTGGCTTCATCCTCTGTTGCGACGAGGATATGGCGTGCCCAGACCTGTTCTTGAATGGGAGCTATATCGGCAGTGATCACCGCAAACAATTTCTTCTGAAGCAGATCAGCCCGGTATAAATTCCGTAAAGTTCTTTCGGAAATATTGACAGTGGCTAATTGTTTTACATAATCGCTATAAAGCGTCTTGTACCCATCCTGCGTGATCTCTGTTGGCGTGGGGAAAGGCGTCCAGGTAGGTTCAATGGTGGTGGTAGGACCGGCAACGGTTGCAGTGGGTTCGATGGTTGGGGTGGCAGTGGCAATCGGTTCGGTAGGCGTATTGGTGGGGCTAGGAGTGGCGGTTGGGGGTATCAATGCCATCTGAGTCGGTCCAGGCGTGCCTGTGGCGAACGCTGTGGGCGTGACTGTCGGCGTGGCGGTGCCATCGGGATAATATGCAAAGCCTGCTTCCAATTCTTTTTCAAGTTCCGCATCGCTTACGCTGACATTCCGGGCTTTGGCTTCTTTGGCGATGACCACATCATTGATCATTCGGTCCAGGATTTGTTGCCCCAGGTATTCCGGGTTATCCAGGTATGCATTCGCTTGCTGAATATTCTGCTGGAAATATTCGCCGAACTGGCTGAGTTGAACGACCTGGTTAACCAGGGTGTAGCGCTGGTAGCGGACCTGCCCGACAAAGTCTCGGGCGGTGATGGATTGTCCATCCACTTTCGCAACCGGACGGACTTCCTTCAAGTAGAGCGAATCAAGAATGCCGTAACCGATGGTCATAATGACCAAAACGGCTACAACGATAGTACCCAACAAAACGTAGCGGCGTTGGGTCTTTTCGCGGTCCAGGCGGGCTTGATGCTTTTTTGTAACAATCTTTGTTGTTGAATCAGTTTTGGCCATTAGGGCGACCTTTGTATACAAATAAGGGGCAAAAGGCAATAGCCTGATGCCCCATGCGAGTCTATAAATCGATTAACGATCGTTCCATGCTTCGCCGACGTAAGAAATCAACGCAATATAGCGCGCGCGTTTGATGGCACGGGCTAAAGCACGTTGATGGCGGGCGCAGGTGCCCGTCTGGCGGCGAGGGCGGATTTTACCATCTTCGGTTACAAAACGGCGAAGCATATCGGCGGCTTTGTAATCGATTGTTGCGTTTTTATCGGCGCAGAACTGGCAGATTTTGGGACGCGGGGTAAAACGGCGTGGTCCGCCGCCCATCTGCTGGTCGTTCTCAACCTGGCGGTCATCAGTCATCGTACTAACTCCTAGAATGGATACTCGTCTTCAATTTCATCGCTCGCAGGCGGTTCTCCGCTTTGAGCTTGATTAGCGTCGCGTCGTTCGCCGAGGATCATCATTTCGCTGGCGACGATTTCCACACTGGTGTGTTTTACACCTTCGGTATCATCCCAGCGGCGGGTTTGAAGCCTGCCTTCAATGTACACTTGTTGGCCTTTGGTGAGGTATTGTTTGCAAATTTCTGCAAGGTTGCCCCAGGTGACCACATTAAACCATTCTGTCTCTGTGTGGCGCTCTCCATCGGCTGTATTCCAGGTACGGCTCGTGGCAACAGTAAATGTGGTAACAGGCCGACCGGAAGGGGTGTACCGCATCTCGGGATCGCGCCCAAGATTTCCAATGATCATGACCTTATTCAATCCCCGACTCATGCTGCTTACTCCATTACGAACAACGCGCACCAAAAATGGTTTATTAATCTTTAGTGGCAATCATAAACCGGATTACTGGCTCAAGGAACCGCAGATTGCGATCCACTTCGGCCGTAGCCGAGGGTTCAAGTTGCGCTTGAATCAGTACGTATTGACCATCGCGCTGCTTTTTAATCGCAAATGCCAGATGGCGCTTGCCCCACATATCGACTTTGTCAACTGTGCCGCCAGCGTCGGTGATCCAACCCTTCGTCTTTTCTACGACGCCGGTCAGGGCGGCTTCGTCCAGATCAGGGTGGACAATCAGAATAACCTCATATGTACGCATTCGGAAAACCTCCTTTCCTCGGGTATAGCTCCCGGTCAATCACCGTCGGTGTGCTAGGAGCGGAAAGGCAGCAACTTCATTGCAACGTTGCTTACCAAGTCGGATAAGTTTAACACAGTTAAGTCATTTTGGCAAACCGGCCTGGTGAATTGTTAATGGGTGTAAACTTCTCAAAAAGCGTGGCGGTATTCTGAATTCTTATCGAGGAAAATATGAAAACAGTGGTAATAACTGGTAGTACTCGTGGAATTGGATTTGCTCTTGCACGTGAATTCCTTAAGAGGGGTTGCCAGGTAGTGATCAGTGGACGCAAAAACGAAGGGGTTGAAGCATCTGTAAATGAGTTAACAAAAGAATTCCCTGCAGAACGCATTGATGGTTTCCAGTGTGATGTCACCAGTTATGATCAAGTAAAGGAATTATGGGAGCGGAGCGGAGAAAAATTTGGACACATTGATATTTGGATTAATAACGCGGGTATCTCAAACGGTCAGGCGCTTCCATGGGAAATTCCTCCAGATGAACTCAAATCCGTGGTTGACACCAATATACTTGGAGAACTGTACGGAACAAAAGTAGCCATGCAGGGATTCCTCGCCCAGGGATTTGGGGCTTTATATAATATGGAAGGACTGGGGGCAAACGGTAAAACCAATAATGTAAGGGGTTTATCTGTTTATGGGATGACGAAAGCCGGGTTGCATTATTTTAATAAATGCCTTGCCCAGGAGATCAACCATCCCAGGATTATTTCGGGTTCGCTCCAACCGGGGATGGTGCTCACCGATATGGTCAGAGGTCAATATATTGATAAACCTGATGAATGGGAAAAGGTCAAAGGCATTTTGGGAATCATTTCAAGTCCGGTTAACGGGGTTGCGGCCTGGCTGGTTAATATGATCCTGACGAATCAGAAAAATGGTGTCCACTTTGGTTACGGCGGTACCCTGCGAATCTTAAAACGGATGTTTCTTGCCCAATTCAACAAAAATCGCGAGAAACCTTAATAATGGTGATTAATACCTCAATAACGGCCTTCACCAATAAATAGTTTGTCTGGAAGAAATATTCAATTCATGGTTGGTTAAATAATCACCCCGCTGCCACCAGCGGCAGCGGGGTGAACTGCAATTTGTGAGCTTAAATGCTGACGATGGAGCCGGCAGCAAGGAACCAGATCATCAGAGCCGAGAACATGATGGCTCCGAGGAAGATTTTACCAGTGCGGCGATAGAACCAGACAAGCAGCCACAGTAAAATCATGAATTCCGGGATGTAGACCTGCAACATAAGCGGCCAAAGGGCACTGAATTGAGGTAAACCCATCAGCTCAAAACCCG
This sequence comes from Longilinea sp., assembly GCA_035560795.1. GTDB lineage: Bacteria > Chloroflexota > Anaerolineae > Anaerolineales > Anaerolineaceae > Longilinea. Next base: position 69,830 of record DATMYV010000035.1, on the reverse strand, counting down.
GACCGGCATTAAACAGGTACCAGGGGAGATATTGGATTAACCAGACGATCAGCAAGCCGGCCAGGAAAGCATAGCAGACTTTGATCCACCATAACCATTGGGTTTTGGCAGGCGTCGATGCTTCTTTTTGGTGGATTTGACCGAACAGGAAAAGACCGCCATTTATGAGCACGAAGAGCAAAGCTGGGATCAGGTAGAGGAAGAACAAACCCACCCGTTCCGCATTGGCGAACTGGCGCATATAAGGCCAGACGAAGCGGAATTCCTGTCCGAGCATGACCTGGAAGAATCCTTCAATCAGGTATAACGTCATGAACAGGATGAAACCCAACAATGCTGTTTTGCCGATCAGTTTCCAATCAAGAACACCTTTCTCCTTGTCGTAGGAAACGCCCATATCATACATTGTCAGTTTTTGCTTCTTTTTAGCGCCGTTGTACCAGATGGAGAACAAAACGGCACAGATGACAACATTCACCAGCAGCCAGACAAAAACACCATTGCCAACCTGTAATTTCAACCAGGGGAAAATGGCTTCGTATTTGTCACTTAATGCACTCCATTGGGTAAAGATCGGATAGGTAATTCCACCGATCAGCATATTGATCGTGGCAAATAACCACCAGTTTCCCTTGCTGGCCACATACCGGTTCGGTACAGGTTGAACAATAGGTGCAAAAAACTTGCTGGCTAACAAGAGGTTGGTTAAGGGGAGAAGCATGAACAGCGCAGTGAGAAGGGTGACCAATCCAAAGATTTCCTTCCACCAGAATACCTGGCTGTTGGGATCCAAACCTGTAACCCCGCCCCTCAAAGCTTGCTCCATCCAGGACACCCCTTCCGCCACCGCTTTATGCGTTAATGGCAGGAAGTGGTGCTCCATTTGAATCAATGCCACCCGCCGGGCGGATCCATCCTCAAATTTGCCGTAAGTGGTGTCCCAATCCACTCGGTCGGTCAGCCCAAAGGCTTCGATCCGGGCGGGATTGGTTGGAAGGGTATCAACAGTCAACAACCCCTCACGGAAAATCGCGAATTCATCATAACGAGCCTGGGTCAATAACAGGTTGGGAAGATTAGGCGAGCCGGCATAACCACATTGCGGATTGAGGGCTTTGATGTCAGGGTTGATTGTTCCAAGGATTTGGGTCAGGATGGCACCCAATGAATGGCCCATTACCCCGATATTGGCAGCATCCACATAGGGTAAGGATTTTACGTACAGGAAGAGACTCTGCATCCCTCCGGTAGATTTCCCGCCTAATAAACCTGCAAGGTCAAACTTAGGATCTGAATCACCATGTCCGAGGATATCCGGTGAAACAACCACAAATCCCCGGCGGGACAGCTCGATGGCGAGGGAATCATCTACCAGTTTGTCGTTTTGATAGCCGTGGATGTTAATGACTGCGGGCGCCTTATTCTCGGCATTGACGGCCACGGGGCGATACAGTCGGGCAGCAATGGTATTTCCACTCTCATCGGTGATGAAGATGTTGCTGACGCTGACTTTCCCCCAATCAGTCTCGATTAATTTGGCCATACCGGCTGCCAGGGTGATAATCACCAGGCAGGCAATTATCCAATTGACTGATTTCCGAACAGTCTTGCTCATGGTTTACCCCTCCAAAAATGAAAAAAATGATTTGGTGGTGTGGGCAAGGAAGATGCCCTTTAGAAAGAAATGCGTTGATGAAAATGAATCGAAAACCCAGCCTGGCTGCGATACCCATTCAGAGAATGTCCCTGTCTGTTGCAGGTTGGATTTTAGTACTCAGCTATGACCCTCCTTTCAAAGATGGTCTCCCCTGAGTAATCCGTATAAAAATGTTTTTGAAACTGGGAAAAATGCTGAATATATTATAGCAACTATGTACTGAATAACAACAATTTCCATATACGCATATGGAAATTGTTGTTATCCCTATTCTCTTAACGAATAGAGTAACCTATTTGACTCATTTGTTCTGCCCCGATTGATTGGAGGGCTAGGTCTCATCGACAAGGATAACTCCGCCATACGGCAGTCGTTTCTCACGGAGAATGGCATCAAAAACCAGCTGTTCGGATTCTGAAAGGACCACATCCACTCCGCGGCGCCTGATGATGACGTTCATCGCCGTAGGCATCCCGTCCATCCGGAAATGCCTGGGCAATTTACCATTTTTCCGGACATATTCAACAAGATCCTTATTGGTGGCATAGATTACAGCGGTTAGTCGCAATCCCCGTTCGGTGAAATTGTGTGTCGTCATTTCATTTTCTCCTTTGAAGTTTATTGCATCAGGGGAAAATGACCGCCGTTGTTTTCTGTGTCTGAAGACGAATCGTTAAACAAAAAAGAAACTATCTTTCGGGAGTTTTCTCCCGCGCATCGAGACTTACTGTCTCGAGGCACCGCTGCCGTCTCCAGGCCGGTTGCCAGCCCACATATTGTGGGCATTCCTGATGCTGAATTTATTATTATCCTGTTGGGAGGATATGTCAAGTAAACCGGGAATAAGGGCTTGTATCGTATCCTGCCTTTTGCGATAATCAATCAATTGTATACAACCAAATGGAGGAAAAATATGCAAACAGAAGTTCTTTACCGGCCTTCTTATTCGATTGCCAAGGTTACCCTGGCTGCAAATGAAACTATCTGCGCTGAATCAGGCGCGATGGTGGGGATGAGCGCCGGCGTTATCATTGAAACGAAAATGCAGGGAGGTTTGTTGAAATCCCTGGCGCGTTCGGTGCTGGGCGGTGAATCATTCTTTGTCAATACCTTCCGCGCTGGCCCGACGGTCGGGGAAATTCTATTGGCGCCTTCCTTACCGGGAGATGTCTTTACCCTGGAATTAACTGGAGAATCGCTGCTTGTTCAATCAGGGTCCTATCTTGCTTCCAGCGAAGGCGTCGAAACCGATACAAAATGGTCTGGCGCTAAGACCTTTTTCGGCGGCGAGGGTTTAATCATGCTGCGTTGTACCGGTACCGGCTCACTGGCACTATCGAGTTTTGGCGCAATCCATGAAATGGAACTGGTCGAAGGACAAACCTACACGGTCGATACCGGCCACTTGGTTGCATTCACGGAAAAAATGGGTTTTCACGTGCGCGCGATCGGCGGAATGAAATCAACCATCTTCGGCGGTGAAGGATTGGTGGTGGATTTGAACGGTCCTGGCCGGGTGCTGCTTCAAACACGCAGCCAGGGAGCATTCCTGGATTGGCTGCTGCCAAAAATCCCGAGACAATCGTCAGGTAATTAACGGCTTACTTGATTCCGTCGCCAATGCTGCCGGAAGCCGTTTTGGATGCTTCTGGCAGTCTCTTTACACTTGCACTGGTTTGCCGGTTTCGGCAGATTGATATAGCGCTTCCAGACAGCGGATAATTTGCCAGCTGTTTTCGAGTGGCAAGCGCGGGTCAAGATGGTCCAGAATGACCTCGGACATATTTTCAACCTCGCCGCAGTAAAGCTCGCCGCCTTTTACATGAAATATCTGATCTTTTTCATTGTGTAAAACGAATTGAGATCGATCCGTTGGGTTAAAGGGTGCCGGGATTAGAAGCGTGCCCTGTGAACCGCGCAACTCCATGGAAGTGAAATTAGGCAATGCGAAGGAACTGTGAATTTGTACGAACACACCGCTTGCGAATCGCAACTGACCGATAAAATCCAAGTCGACCCCCGAATCTGCCTTCTGTTGCCAACCAAAAACTTCCACCGGAATGTCATTTGTTGCCAGGAGTGAATAACTTAGCGGGTAACAACCGATATCCCAAAGACTGCCGCCGCCTTCTGCAGGTTTCCAGCGGTAATCATCCGGCCTGTTTAATGGAAACGAAAACGAGCCCTGGATGTAGCGTAATTCGCCAATTTTTCCAGAATCAATCAACTCTTTCACTTTGAGGGTCTGCGGATGATGCCTGTACATGAATGCTTCGGCGATATGAACCTGGTAGGTTCGAGCAGCCTGGATAATTGAGTCTACTTCTGCGGTAGAAAGGGCAAGGGGTTTTTCACACAACACATGTTTTCCTGCTGCAGCAGCCTTTACGACCCATTCCGTATGCAGGTGGTTGGGCAATGAGATGTAAATGACATCGATGTCTGGATCAACCAGCAATGCTTCGTAACTTCCATAAGCAATTGGAACTTTCCATTCCCGGGAGAATTCTTGCGCTTTTTCCAATGACCGGGAAGCAACAGCCGCCAACTGATTGCGTTTCGAGGCACGCAGGGGCGGAATTAAGGCGCGGCTGATACGTGCAGTCCCCAAAAATCCCCACCGAAGGATATCTTTCATGGTTTCCTCGCTTTTCCTGTTTTTTTATTTTTCATTGACGGAATGTGCCAATAGCCTGAACGGATCTGCCCGGTGAAAATATGCCCGATACGCGGCGGTTTCATCCAATAGGATGGATAACCGCCGGAAGGCTGTTTCTTGCGCAACTGGAGTAGTTATTCCACCCTTGGAAATTGCCAGGACGCCCTCCTGATCAACTTCATATTGGATATCGCCATGCGCCGCCAACCAATCCAGACCGGCTCTGACAGTTGTTTCCCGTTGTGCCGTGGCTGCCGAAAATGCAGCCAGATCAGATTGGCCGTCCCGCCGGTTCAATGTAAAAGCAACCAAGCCGGCCAGCCGGCGGATAAAAAATTCCGGTTCGTCATTGGTTGGCGGAATGGCGAATAATGTAATGATTTCCGGTTGAACCCGGTCGAGCACGGAAGCAAGTTCTCGTGAACCTGGCGGGCTGGTTAGGATGGTCAATTCTTGAGCTGGCTGCAACTGGTGACGGGCTAATCCGCCAACTTTGGCTGCATCGCCTTCCGCCCAGATCACTCGGTCTGGATTATCGGGCAGCCTGCGAAGAGCTTCTTCAGCATCTTCGACGCTGCGCAGATCATTGATTTGGTAAACCAGCTTAGTCTTTTGCAACTCAGCAGGCTTCTCATGTTCAACCGACCGGGCATGCTGCCATGCCATTTGCACTTGTGGCTGGCCACGATAATTTGATGCACTAAGCGTATATGCCAGGTCAAATCGCCCTGCCGGGCGGGGCAACCCGGCTCCCTGCCACCATATAACCCGGCGGCTGTTGCCGTCTGGCGCTTCGACGGTCAATTGAACATGCTCTCCATTCCGCCCTACAGGCACCTCGCTGATGATCTTCAGGTTGCGGCTGGCCAATGTAAGCGGGGGATTGCCAGGTCCAAACGGCGATAACCTATCCAGATTTTCAACCAGTTCTAAATCGATCTCCTTCAGGTTGAGGAAGGCATCCACAATTAATTGTCTGGCAGGCGTTTTACCTCCTGTCTGAGAGAGAATCGACCGGTTCAACCTGCGCTGAAAAGCCGGTAAATTTTCGCTCTGGATTCCCAACCCGGCAGCCATTGGGTGGCCGCCGAAGTTGACGACCAGGTCGCGGCAATCAGCAATCGCGGCAGTGATGTTCACGCCGTCAATGGAACGGGCGGAACCGCGGGCAACCTGACCCTCCGGCGCAGTGAATAGAATGGTTGGAAGGTTGTATAACTCAACCAAACGGCTGGCGACAATCCCGATGACACCTGCCGGCCAATTGGGATGGGTGAGTATCAATGCAGCCTGCTGCAACAAGTCCGGATTTTGCGTTATTTGGGCCTGGGCTGCCTGAAAAACTTGATCGGTGAGCAATTTCCTGCGTGCATTCAATCCTTCCAGGCGCGCGGCAGTCACATTGATCAAGGCTTGGTCTGTGGTAATCAGGAATTCCACAATCGGGTTGGCATCATCCAACCGGCCGATCGCGTTGAGCTGTGGTCCGAGGAGATATCCAATATGCGATTCACTCAGGTATGCACCCTGAACGCCGGCCAGGGTCAACATGGCTTGCAGGGCTGGCCGGGGAGCATTGCGCAGCTGTTCAAGACCGCGTTGAACTAGGGAACGGGTTTCTCCACGCATGACAGCCAGATCGGCAACAGATCCCAACGCTGCCAGGTCGGTAAAATTTTCTAATTCTCCTGCCAATCCGGCGCGGGTAAATAGCGCCTCCACCAGTTTATAAGCCGTACCGACTCCACACAATGGAGAAAGGGGGCTCTGCGTATCAACGCGTTGTGGGTTAACCACCGCCAATGCATGCGGGAGATCCTCCGGCAGGCTGTGGTGGTCGGTAATGACAACCTCTACCCCGGTAGATTGCGCATAGTCAACAGATTCATGAGCCGTGATGCCAGTATCGCAAGTGAGCAGGAGTTTGATATTTTGCTGCATGAAGGTCTGCAGGCTGGCGAGTTGAATGCCGTGCGATTCCCGCGCGCGCACCGGAATATGATAGACCACATCAGCATTCAAGCAGCGGAGAGCAGAGACCAGCAATGCCGTTGCAGTCTGCCCATCGACGTCGAAATCACCCCAAACCCCAATGCGTTCCTGCTGCGCGAGTGCCCCCTCAATACCCAATACCGCCTTTTCCATATCCGGCAGATCAAATGGATCGGCAGGTGAATAGGCTGAGCTGTTCATAAATGCAAGGGCTTGCTCCGGAGTTGTCAACCCGCGCCGGATCAGCGTCTCGGCGATCAACTGCTGCCCGCCAGCGATTTGCAGCGCCCATTCTGGCGTTTCTATGGGAGCAGGCTCAATCCATTCCAGCGGTTGGGAGGTCGTTGCCATAAGGCTTAAAACTCAATTTCCTCAATCTGTTCAAAATCGAAATCGATGGATTGTTTGCCAGAATCGGGTTCGGAAATTTCTTCGTCCCATTCGCCTGCGCGCTGGCCGCGATCACAGAATGAGCGGAAATTACATAATTTACATTGGTGGTCAATGTCCGTTGTCATCAGCATGGTTTGGTCTGCACTACGTTGGATGGCATTTATCCAGGCAGAAAGCAGCTTTTCATCTTCCTCGTATTGAACGGTGGAATACTGAAAACGCAGGGGCTTTGCCGATTCTGCCGTGAACCAGTATATCAACTCCACCTGTTCTGGTTGCCAGGGAATACCTCCATTCAAGTGTGTACCTGCCAACACGAGGAGGAATGGATAGAGACGGGTTTGAACGCGTTCCCTCAGACTGGCCGCGGAAGGGCGGCGACGGTTGGTCTTCCAATCGACAATATGGATGTGATGACCAGGATCGATGGCGAGCAGATCATATTTTGCCAGCAAGCGAAAACCGGCGAAGCGGGCTGAAAGAGTATGTTCAACCATGCGAACAGGCGGTAAATTGGCTGGAAGATCCTGAAGGTAAGCCTGCCACCATGCCAGTAATTCCGAGTCGCTGGCGGCCATGAGCTCCAGGCTCTCCGCAGGTAGCCCAAGTTGATGCTGCTGTACCATCTGGTGAAAACGTTCGCCTAACTGCATGCGGCGTTCCTGTTCCAGAATGGGTTCGCTTTGAACCGCCGGCCAGGCCATCTTTTCTAGATAGCGTAGTTGAAACCGGCGCGGGCAATCCAGATAATCTTGCAGATTGTGCTGGCTGAAGGCAAATTGATTAGATAAAGGCATCAGTCCGATCCTTTCCAGCCAGATTGCAATGCTAAAATCGGTAAAGCCTGTTGTGATTCGCCCCGCCGGCCGGTATTCCATGTCACTACCAATTCGCGTTTTGCCCGCGTGATGCCAACATACAACACGCGCAAACGCTCGGCGGAATATTCTAGGCGGGCCGCTTGAGTGGCTGGACCGTCCTCCAGATAAACACCTTCCAAATCCCCATCAGCCAGTGCCTTGAGCCTTGACAATGCTTCGGCTTCCAAATTGAGATGATCCCGTACGAACCACTTTTCAGCTATGTAATTGTCGTAGGGTTGCATGGAAGGAAAATCATAATTATTGGCTGAAAGCAGATAAACGCGGTCCCACTCCAAACCTTTGGCTTTGTGAAGGGTTGCCACCACCACGATGCCTTTGTACCGTTCCGGATCAAACCCAATATCTTCCTCGCTGAAGCCGGGCATCCGGCGTTCATTGCGCGCCACGCTGGAAAGTTCCTCAGCAAACTCAGTCAACTGCCAATCCGGATGATTGCCGGCAGCCCGTTCGAGCAGCAGTGCCAGTTTATGCGCCAAGGCAAGATCGGCTGGATTGGTAAACAACTCCTGGCTTATGGTCAATAATAGTTGGTCTACGGGCAGCAACGACGCTTTTTGCCAGCGTACAATTTGCTCACGGTTGGCGATAAGAATCTGACGTACTCCATCCGAAACCAGTTCAGCGGGCAGTTCGGCAAGCCAGTCGGAATCAGGAAACGGCGCCAGGTACTCTTCCAGGCGCTTGCAGCGATCCAAAACGGCGACTGCCCCCCGGTATAAATCCGCTATTGACTTGTCATCGCCGGCAGCTATTCGCCCAAGGCGTTTCATGACATCCTGCAATTTCGCAGTCGATCCAGGATCCGCCAGGCTGCGCAGGCAGGCAGCCAGAATATCTGCCGTGTAGCGGGTGGATTGGCTGCTTTGAAGCAGTTCAACGTAGGGCAAATTATTCCGCTTTAGTTCTTCGACTATTTTTGCGCCGCGTTCGTTTCGAGAAGTGAGCACGGCAACAGTCCAATCCGCATGCTCAGGTAACCAGCGTTTCAACGATTTAACCACCGTCTCGATTTCTTTTTCAGCCTCATAGCCTTGAGGCATGATATATATTCCATTGGGATTATCAGGCGGGTTGGATTGTGGATCGCCAGGCGGCGTGGGTTGGATGAGAGGGCGGGTGAGCGCATCCCGCAATTCCGCTACCGGGTGCGCATTGTTGGTCCACTGGATGAGGGAGTTCGCGAAGTTAATGATGGTCCGCGTAGACCGGCCTGAATTTGGTAGAGTGCGGGCTGTCACGCCAGGTTCCTGCAGGAAATTACGTAAAAACCGCGGGCTGGCAGTGGTGAAGGTTTCAAAAATTGCCTGGTTCGGGTCGCCGACCCGCACCCAATTACCATCCGACCCCACCATAAGCCGCAGAATTTCTTCCTGCAAGCTGGAGCTATCCTGTGCCTCATCCTCGAGGATATACGGCCAGCGGTAGTGCAAGCGCAGCATGTAATCGCGATCGGCCTGCAAGGCCTGGAGTGCCAGTCGAATCAAATCAGAAAAATCGACCGCACTACGATAGTTTAGCGACCTTTGATAATCGGAGTAGATATCTGTCCCTAATAGCAATAAGGGATGCGGTTGGTTGAGTCCCTTTATTCTGCGCTGCAGCTCATCCGGGAGTATTTGCAAATCCTTGGCTTGCCGGATGAAACTGCGAGCCACGTTGTTGACTGAATCAAACCATAGTTTCTGCGCATAACGATTGTCCACCAATTCGACTTCAGGCGCAGTCCATTCGGCAATGAAGTCAGGGTGGCTGCGGAGCCAGCTTGTTACAGCTCCATCCATGATTTCCAATGACTCGCGTTCATCGACGATCGCAAAGCGGTCCGAAAGTCCGACCAGGTCTGGCCGCTCACGAACGATATCATGGGCCAAACCGTGCAGCGTGCGGACGCGATAACCTAGGTTCGGTATCAGGTTCTTTTCCCGCAGGAAACCGGAAATCCTGGAAGAGAAATTATCCACCGCCGAATTTACCAAGGTGACGACCAGGATTTCCTGGTCATCGAACAAATCAGCCTGTTCGATCAACCGGGCAGCCAGCCAGGACAGGGTAAATGTTTTCCCGCTGCCCGGTACCGCAGATACGCCCATTTTTCCGCCAGTGTAGCCGACGATTTCAGTCTGGGCTGGACGCAGACTGGTCATGACTGCTTCTCCACAACATTCAAACGCCTGCGTAAGGATTGAAAAGCCTGAAGCATTGGGCCATGTTCCTCATCGCCGCGCTCATTGAGCGTAACGCTGCACACGATCACCTGTCCGCTGCAGCGGCGAAGCAGGCCGCGCAGCAGGCGGGCCAGTGATTCCTGATTGGCGCTGTATTCGTCAGCATCAGTCCATTTCCGATCCGCAGGCCACCTCCGGCTGAGTACATAAGGATGGGTTAACGGTTGCATGAGGCGCTGCCACCAGTTCAAGCTGCCTGCATCCAGCCAGAATTGGATCCTTGCTGGCCGATTGGCCATTAAGAACGTATGTGCTGGTGAAATCAGTACCGCATCTGTGCGGGAGAGTTCCTCCCAGGATTGAGTCGATTGTGCAGCGATAACACCTTCCGATATCATCTGCAAATATAGCTTTCCATTCTCATCATCGCTGGCAGCGCGGCGGAATTTCTGAATGGATTCAACCAATCGTGCCGTGACTGAAGCTACTTCCAGATCATTTTCAAAACCAAAACCAGGTTGTGATAATAATTCACCGAAAATACGGGCCAGAAATCCGTCCAAAGGTAATGGTTCTGCCTGGCGATACTCCTCCAACCAGGCGCGCAGCGATTCGAGCTTTCCCCCAATCCGGTGGGTGATGCGTTCCTGCATAGCTGGAATCAGCCGATCGAAGGATGCCAGTCCTTCTTTCGGTTTTCGGGGGGAAAAAAGAGTTTTCGCACATAAATCCGCGCGAACGAGGTCCATAGCGCCTAGCGACTGCATCAGCATTACCCGAATCTCCTGGCTCGTAATCGGCACCTCCCATTCCGGGTGAGCCAACTTGGCGAGAGTGAGCAGGCATCGCGTGGCTGGTTCATCGCGGAGCGTACGCGAAGGCCGGTGCGACCTGGAAGCAATTCCAAGGTTTTCGAACTCTGCCATGAGCGAAAAGCGCAGCGAATCGGAGACGAAAGGCGCCAGGATGACCATTTCTCCAGGACCAATGCCATCGTCGCGGATTGAAGAGGCCATTTTTGCGCCAATCCACTGGATCATTTCAGGATAGAAACGCTCGAAATGGATCTGATGAATTTTATCAACTGAGGGGCTAGGCAAATATGGGTGCCGCAGTAGTGCATCGCTAAGATGAGCGGCAAGGTGCTCCATTTTTTCATTGGTGATGAAGGAGTCACTAAATTCCAGGGTATGCTGGCAGGTATCCGCAAGCGATGCGCCGTTTTCTGTGTCAGCGCCCAAAAAAGCGCGATAACCGCCGTCGTTATCGAAGATGAGCAAGGCTGAATCAAAGGATGGGATCCATTGGCGCAGTACATCCTGGGCGGCAGGGACATCCTCTTCAACATTATCATAAATCAGATGCCGATAGGTTTTGTCCAGATAATTCCTGACGAGAAAAGACGGCCAGAGTTGCCGGGTAAATATTTCCAACTGGAGTGAAAAATCCAGCAGGTTGTTGTCAAGACAATACTGGCGAAAACGGTTGGCACATTCCTGGGCCTGATCGTAGATTTGTAGCTGGGCGGGTTTTCCAACCCAGCCGGCTTTAAGGCGCCTGGCCAACTCGGTATGATCGAAGCCGACAAAAGCGGCTTTATTCAGGTTATCCAGTATCTGGCTAAAGAGGCGGTTCCGATCGATGGTAACGCAATTGAAATAGCCATCGTCCAATAGCGGAACAACCACCTGGGTCATGTAAAACTGGGCTGTTTCAGCGGTCAGAAAGACCGGCGGTTTTTCTGGATGGGCAAATCCAGCGTCTCGTGAAACGAGAGGCCAAAACAGGTTTACCAGGCGTTGGGCAAGTCCATTAAACGTCAAAATCGTCGGCAGCCCGCCAGCCGGTAATTCAGGCTTTTGGCTGGCCTGCACGTAAGGTTGGGCGAGCGTACGCTGCGGAGTCAGAATCAGAATCTGGTCGCCCAGGATGCCGGAAGAAAGCAGCCGTTCTACCCAGGCAACCGCTGTGGAAGTTTTTCCCGTGCCAGCTGGACCTTTTAGAAACCATGCGCCATGCGGCTCACGGTCTATGACGATCCTTTGGACTGAAGTAAAGGGAAATCCTTCCAAGCACGATCTCCTGGAAAAAGAATATCCCTATTGTAGCCGATCTTTTCAGTGTACGATGGCAGGTAGAAAAATCGAATGATCGAGGCTGACAACCACATTCAACGACACTGGAATTGTATTTGGCGATCCAGCGACATTGGCAGGCGAAGTCACTATGAAAGTCAGGTTGCCGGTGTACTGTCCAGGATTTAAGCTATTAAGATCCCGCGGAGTAACAGTAACCCGTGTGCCAGGGGTCGTACCGCTCGTGGCAGACAGGCTGATCCAGTTTGCTGTGGATGAGAGTGACCAGTTGAGCACATCCGCGGTCCCGACATTCAACGGCTGCAGGTAATTATCCACGGCCGTCAACGTGCCAGTCGATATTACGTATACAAACCGCACGGTATCGGGAAGGTTGCCCAGAGATGGTTGACCGACCAGAAAAATCGAATCACTGCTGCTGCTTACTTCGCCGTTGCTTTTTTGCAGTTCGACTGTAACCGTGTGGCTGAGGTTTCCCTGCCCGTTTAATGACCAATTCACTTGTTCCTGAAAGGGCTGCCAGGCAGACCATTGCGATGAATCATCCCGGATGCGGTACTGGCTGAAGACGCCCTTCCCATTAAGGAATAGAGACAGGTCGCGGCTGCTGGTTTGGCCGCCTTCCAGATTGATAATAACTGGATAAACATTTGAGCGTGTGCCAAAATCCTGCACCCAAAAATCACCGAACCACGACCCGCCGTGGTAATAACCGACGCCGAGTTCGCGAAAGTTCGGGTTAAGAATATTGGCTCTATGGCCATCTGAAGCCATCCAGGCAGTCATGACTGCGGCCGGGGTATCCTGTCCGGCGGCGATATTTTCACCGGCTGCGGAATCGTAAATATAATAATTCCGGATGCGCTGCCAGGTGCCACAAACGAATTGCAGTGAACCGTTTATGATGTCATAAGAATCATGGTTGAAATAAACATCCGACATCATGTCATTGGCATGGTAACGGCTGGCATTCGATAGGGACTCATTCAGTTTGAGAGGCGGTATGCCGGCATTGGCGCGTTCGGCGTTCACCCGTTCAACCAATTCCTGCTCGAAGGCAAGATTCTGAATATTAATGGTAACGGCGGTACACCCGGTACTGTCCGGCTCGACGGACTGGTTCGTCCCGCCGTCTGTTGACACTGCGGGGAGAAAACCGGGATTATCGGTACCGCTTGACCCTGGTTGTAATGTTTGAGGCAGTTTTGCAGCAGCAATAAGGGGCAGGCATAGCAAAGCTATGAGAATGAGATGTAGTTTTTTCGCCATTCAACCTGTTGTTAGTATTGGTTAAAATTCGGTTATTACTTGGATGTAGCAAGTCTAACATAACAGGCGCAAGCTATGGCTGTCAAAATTGTTAAATTGAGGATATTGTTAGGTTTAATAATCCAAACCGGCCATACAGTGAAAGACAGCCCGGGTAAGGAGGGTATCGGCTGCTGCACGGTGGGCATTCGGCAATGGTATCCCGAAGAATTTTCCAGCCTCTTCCAGCTTGAAAATCTTTTTTCCACGGCGGAATGAATCCCATTCGCCGCGATAATCGGAGTAGACCTTCATGACATCGATGACATTGAAGGTTTCGCGCCATGGCAGTCGGTAAACCGACATCGATTGCTGCATCAACCGCAGGTCAAAATCAGCATTATACAGCCCTAGCGGTCGTCCGGTTACCAGACCACGCAATGACTGCCACAGTACAGGCCATGAAGGCGCCCCTTGAACCATTTCGTCTGTTATGCCATGGATCGCCGCCGCATCGCCTGGAATGGGTTTGCTGGGCTTTACAAAGGATTGAATCAGGATTTCGCCATGCGTATCAACGATTGCAATTTCAACAATTTCAGCATCGCGATCCAGCCCGGTGGTTTCGGTATCTAGATAAACTGGACCTTCACTGATCTTCTGACGAATAAAACGGCCAATTTGCTGGCGGATAGGGGTGTCTGGAATGTTCGTCATTTGATATCCCAATAAGCAATTTCACTGATCCTGACTGTGTAATCAACTGTTTTGATTCCGGTAATGAGTACGCCAAAATTGCCTTGATCTGAAATCTGATCGTCTGTAGTTTCTGTGAGTAGATTGCCGTTTGCGTATAGTCGTATCTTTTTGCCTTCCACCCAAACACCCAGGCGGTTGGTCTGGTTTGAACCAGTCAACACGGCATTGGATGATTGCCAATTTAATAACCGCGTAAATTGCGAGCCATCGTAATGAGACAGGCTAAAGCGGCCGTCGCAGGTAACGGCAAAAAACTCGGCTTTTGAATCATCTGTCAGGCGGAATACCAGACCATACTGATCTCCTCCATTGCATGCGCTGCTGGAGAAGACCGCCTCAATGTAAGCGTTTCCGGGTTTAGGGTAGGTTGTGCGCCAGCCCATCCAACCTTCCGCTTTTAAACTGGTCATGATGAGTTGATTATTATTAATTTCTGCACGGGTGTGCCCATCGTCGTATGGATCATCCAATCCCCATAGACCGGCTTTTGAAAAGGTATCCCGGTAGGTAGGTTCGCCAAGAATTGAGCGGGGGTCGCCAGCGGGTGGAGTGGCTGTGGCGGACGCCATGGGAGAGACTGAAGGTGTGATAGCCGCCGTTGTTGGAGTGGGTGGCTGGGGAGGAATTGTTGCCTCCAGGTTAGCGGTCGGCATGGCTGCCAACTGTGTCGCAACCAGCGTAGCAACCATATCTGGAGTGGCAGTCGCTTGAGCGGGGCGGGGCAGATTACATCCTGTTGTGATCAGGATGGTCAAGATCAGGATCGATAATCCAAATGGTTTTTGAATCACAAAGGCAGGCCTCCTGCTGGCAGTAATTATAGTCAAATCCCCCAGGATTGCAAAAACCGATTCTCAACTGCACAACGAAAACCAATATTTTGTTGGTTAGCCCGTTGTATAATTCAACCTGCCGCTTATGAAAACAATTGTCATTCAACTCGATGCGCACGATGACCTGATTTCAGTCCGTGACAAGATGGTCTGGAGCAAAGCGCAGCGGATTCTTCTGGTATGGCCAAAAAATGGCCGCCCTGATTTGATACGAACATATGATTTGGTATCGCTGCAACGGCATGCGATTGAATTGGGTGCACAGCTTGGCTTGGTGACGCACGACCTTGTGGTAAATGCGAATGCCCGAGACCTTGGTATTGCCGCCTTCCGGTCCTCTAAACAAGCGCAAAGGCAGCACTGGCAGCGAAAACGTTCGCCGAAGCCATTTCAACGGGGTGAGGAGAAACTGGATCGGTTGACAATTATTATGAATTCGAGGGCAAATCAAGAAAACCCCCAGTTTCTCTTGGGTTGGTCCCGCCTGGCAATATTCACAACCGGCGTCCTGGCAGTCCTCGTCATGGGCATTTTCCTACTACCAGGTGCCACGGTAATCCTTAAACCAATCCAAAAGGACCAAAACCTTTCGATGAATTTAATTGTTGATCCTAAACTTGCCGGTCCAAGCCCGAATGGTCAGATTCCTGCAGAAACCGTGAGTACCGTCGTTGAAATACAGGGTCAAATAGGCACCAGCGGCAAGGCAAGTATTCCTGACCAGAAAGCACGGGGATTAGTCACATTGACCAACCTAACGAATCGCAGCCGGATTCTTCCGGCAGGAAGAGTCATATCGGCGCTCGAACCTCTATATATTCAGTTTAGCACTACCCAAGAGGCCATTTTAGCGGCCGGGGTTGGTAATAATGTGGAGGTTTCAGTAGTGGCATTGGAGGGCGGGACTGCCGGCAACCTCAAGGCAAATGCGGAATTGGCTTTGGAAGGGTCGATGGGACCAGACATGTCAGTGGCAAACTCGAAAGCATTTACCGGAGGAACGGATCAAACCCTGCCCGCAGTTACTCAGGCCGATTACGATAAACTCCGCAGGCAGTTAATTGAAACCTTGAAAATAAACGCCCAAAAAGACCTGGAATCATCTTTGGGTGATGATAAGACATTGTTAGCGGGCACACTGACTATCAAGGAAATCTTACAGGAAAACCTTCTTCCCGAGGTCGGCAGTCCAGGGGATGAACTGACTTTGAATCTTCAGGCTGTGGTCTCAGCCCTGGCAGTGGCTGATCAATACATTGATCAATTCGCGCAGGCAGCTCTGGATGCCAAATTGGCTGAGGGTCAACTGGCAGTACCCTTATCGCTTTCCATCAAGCCAGCGCCAGGCGTGGTCCAACAGGCGGATGGGCAGCTTGAGTTAAATATCATTGCATCGCGAAAAACGGTCCCAGACCTCTCAAAAGGACCAATGCTGAACGCAGTACTGGGAAAACGGCCTGAAACAGCAAAACGAAACCTGTCAGATATGATCGATTTGAAAGAACCACCACAAATCAATCTCATGCCATCCTGGTGGTTTTGGATGCCCTCCATCGGTTTCCGAATTCAATTCGAGGTGCAATAATGGAAATTCCCGGACGGGTTATGGCAGTTGACCCTGGCGAGAAGCACCTTGGAATTGCAATTAGCGATCTAACAGCGACCATCGCCAATCCATTCATCGTGCTCGACCACGTTTCTCGATCGATCAATGCTGCCGCGATCGCTCAACTGGCACGAGAGCATGATGTGACAACAGTTGTCATTGGGCAGGCATTGAATTGGGATGGCGGACCGACTCCTGCTTCACGGCGGGCGGTACGTCTTGCAGAAGAACTGCGAAATCAAACCGATTTGCCAATTGTGTTGTGGGATGAATCCGGCAGCACCCAGGAAGCGCGATCTGCCCGTATTATCATGGGGGTTGCGCGGAAAAAACGGCGAGGACATCTGGACGAGATCGCCGCAACGATAATTTTGCAATCATATTTGGACGCGCAAATCAAACCAGGCCGACCAACTCCTGAAGGTAGGTGAGCATTGTCGAAACGACGATCTAATTGTGCAAACGTATCGTTAATCCTGATTCTGCTCCTAATTTGTGGAGGTGTTGCAGGAGCATTTCTAGTTTTTGATGCCATTCCTTCACGAGCACGAAGCCTATTCGGACCGCCATCCGTGAGGCTTAATCCAATTGATAAAGCCTGGTATAGTGCCCGATTGTTGCTAAACCAGGGAAAAATGTTGACGCCGGTGGGCGGAGGAAACGAAAAGCCTTTCGCCATCCAGGCTGGTGAAACGGTTAATTCGGTGGCCTTTCGGCTGGAGGAAAATCACTTAATTCAGGATGCCGCGGTTTTTCGGCTTTACATGATTTATGCAGGCAAGGACCAGACGATGCAGGCAGGCAATTATTCTCTGAGTCCTGCCATGCAACCGTTGGAGATTGCAGATCTTATTCAAAATCCGATCTCACAGGAAGTTACATTTGTCATTTTAGCCGGTTGGCGGTCGGAAGAAATTGCCAATTTACTTCCCACCTCGGGGCTTTCCATCACGCCTGGCGAATTCCTCCGATTTATTGAATCACCAGAAGACCTTAATTTGCCAGATGGCCTCGTTGCTGCCAATGGGATGGAAGGTTATCTCGCCCCTGGTGAATATCTACTTCAACGCGACATCAGTGTGAAAGACCTCGTTCAGACCTTCCTGGATCGATTCGCGGGCGAATTGACTCAGGATATACGTGCGGGTTTCGAGCGGCAAGGTCTGACACTTACAGAGGCTGTAACTCTGGCATCGATCGTCGAAAAAGAAGGGGTTGTGGATGATGAGCACCCCTTAATTGCTTCCGTTTTTTATAACCGCTTGCAGGCTGGCATGAAACTGGATAGCGACCCCACCGTTCAGTATGCACTTGGCTACAACGCGAATAAACAAACCTGGTGGACCAATCCACTCAGCCTGGATGACTTGCAGACCGATTCGCCTTTTAACACCTACCTGTATGCCGGACTTCCCCCTCACCCCATTAGCAATCCTGGTTTGAGTGCCCTTCAAGCTGTTGCGTATCCAGCCCAAAGCCCGTATTATTATTTCCGTGCACGGTGTGATGGGTCCGGAACGCATGCATTCGCAAAAACATATGAGGAACACGTTCAAAACGCCTGTCCATAATCAATCACACTTTTCTCAGATCGGCGAAGGAGTTTAGCATGGAAATACTCGGAATCGATATTGGCGGCTCAGGTATAAAAGGCGCATTGGTCGATGTGAATACGGGCGAAGTAACCACGGAACGCTTTCGACTGCCTACTCCGGAAGGGGCAAGCCCAAATGATGTGGCAGCGACGGTGGCACAGATTGTGGGGAACTTTTCCTACTCTGGACCTGTTGGTTTGGGTTTCCCCGCCGTAGTCATACATGGAGTTTGCTATTCTGCTGCCAATATCGATCCGGATTGGATCGAAATCAATATTAATTCCCTGATCGGCAAGACCATTGGAATGCCAGCCTTCGCTGTCAATGATGCCGATGCTGCGGGCGTGGCTGAAATGCGGTTCGGGGCAGGCCGCGATCTCAAGCGCGGCGTTGTGATTATGCTGACACTGGGCACTGGCATTGGATCGGCTGTATTCACCGATGGCCATCTGGTTCCGAATACCGAGCTCGGCCATATTGAAATCCGCGGCAAGGACGCTGAAAAACGCGCCTCGGATGCAGCCCGTAAGCGCAAAGATTTAACCTGGGAGGAATGGGCTGACCGTTTCCAGGAGTACCTTGAACGCATTGAAGCATTGATGTCGCCTGATTTGATCATCCTGGGAGGCGGCGCAAGCAAAGAGGCGGAACGTTTTCTCGCCCATTTGAACACGCGGGCAAAATTACTTCCGGCCCAATTGTTAAATCAGGCCGGAATCATTGGTGCTGCAATCCATGCTAACGAGGAGAGTCAAAAATAGGGGGCAGAGAGGTTTCAATCGAAATCCCTATCCTCCTCCACCTCCTCCGACCATGCCGCCTTCGGTAAATTTCCGCAGGTCGCTAAAAACGGCAATAACTTCGCTTTCATTCAACGGCTCGCCGGATGTGCGTTTAAGCACACCCAGGCGGGCTTTTTCCAGCGCCACTTCTTGAATTGTCAAATCGCGTTTTAAGGCTTCCTTCACCAGGGTGGCGCCGGCTGCATACCCGATGATTGGGTTCATCGCCGTTACCAGTATTGTGTTTCGGGATAACCAACCCTCGGCTTTTACCCGGTTGGCTGATAGTCCGGAAACGCATTTTTCTGTAAAAGCGTTTACAGCGCCGATCATAACCTGCATCGCTTCAAACAGATCATGAGCGATAATTGGCATCATGACGTTCAGTTCAAGCTGACCCGCCTGGGCTGCCAGGCATACGGTTGTATCGCAGCCTATGACATGAAACATCGCCATGTCCAGCATCTCCGCCAGCACAGGATTTACTTTACCGGGCATGATGCTGGAGCCAGGCTGCACTGCTGGCAATCGAATTTCGTCCAACCCGGTCGACGGTCCTGAGGAAAGCAGACGGAAATCATTGGCAATGCGGATGAGGGTCACAGCCGTTGTGCGCAGGGCTGCGGAGAAATCAACCGCATCGGCCATAGATTGCATCGTTTCGAAAAGATTATCGGATGTGTAAAGGGGAAAGCCTGAAAGCACGGAAAGACGTTTCACCATCCGAGCATGGTATTCAGGCGGTGCATTTAGTCCGGTGCCCGTCGCAGTGCCGCCAATACCTAACCGACGCAGTCCTTCGGCGCAGCAAAGAACACGATCGCGATCGCGTTCAATCGCGCGGGCGTACGCGCCGAATTCCTGACCAAGCCGCACAGGAACCGCGTCCTGCAGGTGAGTCCGGCCAGATTTGACAATAGGGTCAAACTCATCAGATTTTTGTCGCAAAGCCAGTGCCAATTTTTCCAACGCCTGGTCGAGTTCATCCAACCGCCAAAGACAACCCAACCGGATGGCAGTTGGTATGGTGTCATTGGTTGATTGCGACATGTTCACATGGTCATTGGGATTGATACGGTATTCACCCAGTGTGCCACCCAATAACACTGTGGCGCGGTTGGCAATGACTTCATTGGCATTCATGTTGTGGCTTGTGCCGGCACCCGCCTGGAATGGATCAACCACAAACTGGCTATCCCATCGCCCGTCCATGACCTCAGCAGCAGCTTGTGAAATGGCAATAGCATGATCAGAATCCAGCAAGCCTAAATCCTGGTGAACATCCGCTGCCGCTCTTTTAATGATGGCAATTGACCAGATAAAAGCCCGCCAGGGTTTTAGTCCGGAAATCGGAAAATTATCGACCGCCCGCTGCGTTTGTGCACCAAACAATGCATCGATGGGGACCTTTACCTCTCCCAACGAATCTTTTTCCAACCGGAAAGTTTGATTTTGATCGTTCAATGATTACCTCCAGAAATAGAAAGAGGAAGTCACATTGACTTCCTCTTTGCATTTTATTTCCGTGTTAGCTTGCTGCTTTATATCCAGGGCCGTCTTTGAAGAAGGCAGCGTTGACCGCAGTATCCGGTGTGAGATCAACCACCTCGCCGGCGGCTAATACGCGCGTAGCGTCCAGGTGAACCGCGTCGCCGTCATGATTGTGGCCTTCAAAAACGGTGGTAAATCCAGCCGTGCCGACTGGCATGGAAAGATATTCACCACCTTTGGCCTTATAGGCTGAAGGAACCTCGTCTTCAGGGAAAATTGCTGCCCAGGGGCATTCCGGCACGCAAGCGCCGCAATCAATGCAGGTATCCGGATCAATGTAATACAGCGGGTGCTGGTCGACAGGATTACCCGGCACAATGCATTCCACGGGACATACGGTGGCGCATCCGCCATCACGCAAACACAAGCTGGTAATAACGTGAGTCATGGGTTCCTCCAACAATTTGAATTAATAGAGAAGTGGATGGGTTAGCTTTCAATGTAACGCCGTTCAGCTTCCTCCCAATCAACTAGATTCCACCAATTGGTCAAGTATTCTGCACGGCGGTTTTGATACTTTAGGTAATACGCGTGTTCCCAAACATCCACGCCAATCACGGGCGATAGCCCCTCCGCCAGAGGCGTATCTTGATTAGGCGTGGAATGCACGACCAGATCGCCATTTGCTCGTCTGCTGAGCCAGGACCAACCGCTGCCAAATCGTCCTAAACCAGCTTTTTCGATCTGTTCCTTCATACCAGTAACACTGCCGAATGATGATTCAATCGCCTTTGCCAATTTTCCGACTGGATTTCCGCCTTTACCGGGTCCCATTACACTCCAGTAAACGATGTGGTTGTAATAACCGCCGCCATTATTCCGTACTGCAGTACGGATGGCTTCAGGGACGGCATTCAAATCCATGAGCAAACTCTCGATCGAAAGTTTGGATAAGTCGGGTTGGCTGCTCAACGCGTTGTTGAGGTTCGTCAGGTAAGTCGCATGGTGCTTGGTATAATGAATCTCAACGGTGCGAGCATCGATCCAGGGCTCGAGTGCAGCAAAAGCATACGGTAATTGGGGAAGTTCAAACGCCATTCCAATACCTCCTAAATCTTCACTATGAATAATGTTAAGGTGCAATTTTCCCTTTGACTGCCTAAATTCTAGCTTTACGGCAAACGTTTGTCAAGCGAATAATTGGCGCATCCATTGAAAACGCACTCCTCTCAACGACCCATTTCTGCCTACCTGGTTCTGGTTATCGGGATTCTGGCTGTTTCATCTGCATCCATCTTAATCCGAATTGCTCAGCAAGAGGCACCATCGCTCGTTATTGCAGCTTACCGGCTGACCATCGCCAGTTTGGTATTGCTGCCGATAACGTTTTGGCGAAATGGCAATGAATTGCGCTCGCTCTCCAAAAGACAAGGGTTGTTATTAATCTGTGCGGGCATACTTCTGGCACTCCATTTTGCTGCCTGGATTACCTCACTCGAGTTTACAACGGTTGCCAGTTCGGTGGTGCTGGTTGCAACAACGCCTCTTTGGGTTGCTTTAGTTTCTCCGTTGTTATTGCGGGAAAAAATTTCGGCGAAAATCTGGTTTGGCCTTGGGCTGGCGCTGATGGGCAGCCTAATTGTCGCATTCAGCGGCAGCTGCGGGGTGACCCAGGGAGGGTTGTCTTGCAACCAGGTCACGGATTGGTGGACAGGCAGGAACCTAACCGGAAACCTGCTTGCGTTGATAGGAGCAGTCTGCGCGGCGGGTTATTTGGTCATTGGTCGGCGAGTCAGGCCTACCTTAGCGTTGCCCGTTTACATCTTTTGCGTATATGGCGTAGCGGCGGTAACCTTATTACTACTTGGATTTTTTTCAGGCGAAAATTTCATCGGTTTTTATTCATCTGGCGAAAACTTTCAGGTTTTTTCTCCCTGGGTTTGGTTATGCTTGCTTGGATTGGCATTGGGACCGCAATTGCTGGGTCACAGCTCATATAATTGGGCACTCGGTTATTTGCCAGCAGCCACCGTTTCGGTGGCATTATTAGGCGAACCGATTGGCACCACCATTCTGGCCATTTTTTTATTACGCGAGACGCCTTCATGGATTGAATTGGCAGGCGGCGCTTTGATCCTCCTGGGTATTTTTATTACCGTCCGCAGTTCCAAAACGGTATAAAAAAGCCAACCAATATGGTTGGCTTATTCCGAATTCTAATAGGTCGGCTTTTTAGGAGGCGCGACCGCTTCTGGACCAACTGACCGCCGGTATAACGTGTTTTGTTCTTTGATTCGCGCCTGTAAGCGGGCCGACAGGGCATCAGCCTGCATCCGCCAGCCCCAATTGCCGCCGAGCTTGCCGGGCATATTCATCCGTGCCTTCGTATCCAGATTGAGAAAATCCTGCATTGGCGCCAATGTGAAGGATGCAACGGAACTCCAAACGACGCGAATCATATCCCAGGCGACGTCCTCCCCGGACCGGGCCAAATAGCGCCGGCAATAATCCTGCTCCGCTTCAGTGGCGCTGTCATACCAGCCGCGGGTAGTGTCGTTATCATGCGTACCCGTGTAAGCGACGCAATTTACCGGGTAATTGTGGGGCAGGAATGGCTCCGTGGCATCGGAGGCAAAGGCAAACTGGAGAATTTTCATTCCCGGCAAACAAAAATGCTCACGTAGTTCGATGACGTCGCTGGTAATTTCGCCCAGGTCTTCGGCGATGATGGGTAGATCGCCGAGAGCCTGTTGGATCTTATCGAAAATATCCTTGCCAGGTCCGCGGACCCAGGTGCCAATTTCGGCGGTCGGAAGGCCAAAGGGGATTTCATAGTAACCGGCAAAACCACGGAAATGATCCAACCGGATGATGTCAAACAGCTTGAGCGTGGCTTTGATGCGTTTTATCCACCAGGCATACCCGCTGGCCCGGTGAACATCCCAACGATACAGTGGGTTTCCCCATAATTGTCCGGTGGGCGAGAAGTAATCCGGCGGGACCCCTGCCACTACGTTGGGCTGGCCGTTTTCATCAAGGTAAAACAAATCCTTGTTTCCCCAGGCATCCGCGCTGTCATAAGCCACAAAAATTGGAATATCCCCAATGATTTGTATGCCCTGCTGGTGGGCATATTCGCGTAATGATTCCCATTGGCGGAAGAAGAAAAACTGGCGCAGCACATGGCGCTGCAAGTTGGGTTGGTTTTTTTGGATGAATTGTTCAATTGCTTTGGGATCGCGGCGGCGAAATGGCTCTGGCCAATGGTTCCAGGCAATGCCCCCTTGAGATTCCTTGATCGCCATGAATAAAGCAAAATCCTGCAGCCAATCGGATTGGTCTTGTTGAAAAACCGTAAATTCCTTTTTCAAGTCGCCATCGGCTGATTTCTCAAAGCGTCCTGCTGCCCGGTCCAGCAGGGCAAGTTTCCAGGGTATCACCTTGCCGTAATCTACTTCTTGAGATGAAAAGATTGGCCGGCTGGCAAAATCCTCGCGCTTCAATAAGCCATCCTGCATTAACAAAGCCGGGCTGACTAAAAATGGATTGCCTGCAAAGGCGGAGAAACACTGGTAGGGAGAATCACCATATCCGGTGGGACCTAAGGGAAGAACCTGCCATAATCCGCATTCCGCCCCGGCGAGAAAGTCTATCCAACGATAAGCCTCTGGCCCCAGATCGCCAATGCCGTCTGGACCGGGAAGACTGGTGGGGTGGAGGATGATACCTGACGAGCGTTTAAACCTCATTGGGCAATCTCCTGGTTTGAATGTAAGCTCCTGATTCTACTACCGGCCCGGAAAAATCATCGGCAATCACATCCGGTCCTACGGTTGCTCCAGGACCAATCGACATTCCGGAGGGGATGGCGGCCTTTTTTCCGATCATGGCAATGGCTGGCTCTCCATCCGTAATGCCGCCAATGACCACATTATTGCCAATTTTTACCTGTTTATCGATCACGCAACGTTGAACGGTGGAGCCCGCACCAATTTTTGAATCCGTCAGGACGATTGATTCTTCCACCACGCTGTTCGAGCCAACCACAACGCCCGCACTCAGAATGGAACGGATGACACGCGCACCGTCTTCAATGATGCAACCGTTGCTGATCAAACTATCCTCGACAACGGCATTTTTTAATATCCGCATTGGCGGCCGTTCCTCAGAACGTGTATGGATAATCCACTGCGGATTGTATAAATCAAAAGCCGGCGGATTGCATACCAAATCCATGTGGGCTTGCCAGTAAGTGCCTACCGTGCCCACATCCACCCAGTAGCCATTATAAGGATAAGCAAAAACTCGCAAACCCTGGCGGATGAGATCTGGAAGGATATTTTTACCAAAATCATGAGACGAGTCTTGCTTCAAGTGATCATCCCACAGCGCTTTATCCAGCAATTCACGATTAAATATATATACACCCATATTGGCCATGTTTGAGGGAGGGTCGGCAGGCTTTTCGACAAAGGAGGTAACGCGCTGGTTAGGTCCAATGCCGACAATGCCGAAACGGGATGCTTCCTCGATTGGTACTGGAATAGTCCCCATCGTCAGATCAGCCTGGTGTTCCTGATGGAATTGGATCATTTCGCGGTAATCCATGGAATATACATGATCGCCTGAAAGGATCAGGATCAGATCCGGATTTCCCCGTTTGATGAAGGTAAAGTTTTGTTGAACGGCATCTGCGGTGCCGCCAAACCAGGAACCGGAACGTGACCGGAAGGGTGTAAGAATATTGACCCCGCCGGTAAATTCACGGTTTAGATCCCACGGCCCGCCCGAGCCGATGTGTTCGATGAGTGAGTGGGGCCGGTACTGGGCAACAATCATCACATCAGATAACCCGGAATTGATGCAATTCGACAATGGAAAATCAATAATGCGGTATTTTCCAGCGAAAGGAACTGCAGGTTTGGTACGCTTCGCGGTCAAGACTCCTAAACGGGTTCCCTCGCCACCTGCAAGGATGATCACTCGAGTTTTCATCGTTGATTCTCCCGTAAATCGAAATATAGTTTTGCGTAATCCAATGCTGATTTTCCCCACGAAAAATCTTGCTGCATGCCGTTGGTCTGGAGTATCCGCCAGAAAGAGCGGTCATGGAAATGATTTAATGATCGTTCCAACGAATCATTTAAGGCGTCTGTACTGATTTCCTCGAATAAGAAGCCGTTGTTTGGATGGTCTGAAGAATTTTCAAAAACAGTATCGCGTAAGCCGCCGGTAGCACGCGCCAGCGGAACGCAGCCATAACGCATGGCAATCATTTGTGCCAGACCGCAGGGTTCGTAGCGTGACGGCATCAATAAGAGATCGCCGCCACCATAAAGACGCCTAGAAAGGCGGGTATCAAAAAGAATGGCGGCCCGAACTCGTTCTGGAAATTGAACTTGCAGACTGCGGCATGCGGATTCCAATATTGGATCTCCCGTGCCAAGGAAAATGGCCTGCCATGGTAGATGAGCCATGTCCTTCAGGCTATCCACTGCTAAATCAACTCCTTTTTGAGGGTCCATGCGGCTGATTAAAATGATCAGTGGAACCTTTGGATCGTAAGGTAAATCGAATTCATCCAATAGTGCTTTTTTGTTCTCTTCGCGAAGGTCTAAACTATTCAGGGCAAATTTGGAAATAATTGCGTCATCCCGGGAGGGATCCCATGAATCCTGATCCAATCCGTTTAAGATTCCCGAAACGATCGATGACCTTGAATTCAGAAAATCCTGCAGGCCGCAACCAAACTCAGGCGTGAGAATTTCTTTTGCATAGGTTGGGGACACTGCCACAATCCGGTCGGCAGCTAACAAACCTAATGGAAGCGGAAACTGCCGAGCCCAATCCGGTAGCCGCAGGTCGCGAACAGGATGAATGCCAAACTCATCCAGGGCTTGTTCGGCTCCCGCGCCCATGAAGGGTAGATTGTGGACAGTTAGGACCGAACGGGTTCGTGCAAAAAATGGATCACGTGAGAGCCGGCTACGAGCGAGGTGAAACACGGAGAGCGCTGTGTGCCAATCATTTGCGTGAAGAATTTCAGGTTTCCAATTCAACTGCCTGGCGAGCTCGACGGCAGCCAGCGAAAAATAGGTGTATTTTAATCCATCAATGTAATTATCACCGCTGTATACCGGGGATTCGGTTCCAATAGGTGCCCCCTCTATCATGTAAACCGGCATATCCGAAACATATGTAACAAAAGCCCTTGTTGGAATCGGACCGCTAGGATGTTGGACGATAAAGGACGCGACAGGTTGCGGATCCGGGATTTTCCGGGCTACCTCAGCATGATATGGAATGACCAAACGTACATCAAGCGTTCGGCCCTCAAGAAAATCACTGGGAATGGAACGCAAGGCAATTGGAAGCGAGCCTGCCACATCTCCTAATCCGCCGACTTTGATGAGAGGGGCTGCCTCAGCGGCCAGAAACAAAACATTTAGGGTGGAGGGTAGGTTGGACAAGATCGCCATATTGCCTCTTTTCTGCTTGCGGATTGATTACTTTCTACCCAAACGAGCCATGTCTACATAATCCTCAGAACTGGTGTCATTTAATGACGCGCCCAGCAATACAATCAGCTCAGCCACCAGCTTGGATTTCAAATCAGCATCCTGGCGGCTCCACGTGCGGCTTTTAATCTCCAGGAAGGATCCAAGTCCGGCTGGTTTTTCGAGCCGGTCGATATTGATAAAGAATTCGGTTTCCTTGTAGCGCACAAGGAAGCGGCGGCGTTCTTTTTCCACTTCCAATTCAAATATAGGCTTGAAATATTCGCGGTAAAAACGCAGGCTTTGCATGGCTGGGGCAAGAAACCGGCTGCGCGAGAGTAATACCTTTTTGGGATATGAATGCTCGATGGCCACGCCAATTAAGGTCAGGCGCGACCGCACCCCGGTCACCTCATCCTGTTCGCCTAGAAAAGTATCTTCCCGATACCGCAACATGCCCTGGTCGGGATCGGCGAAGCAGAAATAGGTGTCGTATTCACGGTAATGTCGCCGTCGCATAATTTCAACCGGCGCAGTTTCAACGGCTTGGATGAACGCATCCGGGGATTCAATGTGGACTTTGGCCTGAACCTCAAAGCTTTCTTCCTCGGTGGCTGTGCCAATTGCTATCAACTTGGAAAGGACGGATTGTTCTCGATGGATCAGGAAGGTGTCAATGCGTTTGGCATATTCACGACCGGCTTCAAGTAGACCCGACTCGTCCAGTGTCAACAAATGACGGTCGCGCATTACCCATCTGCCGTTGATCATGACGTCTGAGACATCGGTGGATTTGGAAGCATAAACAACTTGGGCGTAGGTACCTTGCGGGTGCCGGCGAAAACGCGGCGAATTGTGCAAGGGATTGATATCCAGGAGGATCAAATCAGCCCGTTTTCCCGCTTCCAACGAGCCAGTGATATTTCCAATGTGCATCGCCTGAGCGCCCATTCGAGTAGCCATCAGGAGCGCCGTCTGGGCGGGCAACGCGGTGGGGTCGCCACTTGAACCTTTCGCCAAAAATGCTGTCAGGCGCAGTTCTTCAAACATATCCAGGTCATTATTCGAGGCTGGCCCGTCAGTCCCAATTCCAACATTCAAACCCTGTTCCAGCATTTTCTTCACTGGCGCGATTCCAGAGGCCAATTTGAGATTGGAAGAAGGATTGTGGGCAACTCCTGCATTTGCGTGTTTGAGTGTGCGCATTTCACCTTCATCGATGTGCACACAATGGGCAGCCAGCACCTTCGCGTTGAATAAATCCATCTTTTTCACATAAGGAATTACCGGCATACCCTGATCATTCCGCATATTATCCACTTCGGTGGCTGTTTCAGCAAGATGTGTGTGAAGCGGGATGTCGAATTCGACTGCCAATTCGGCAGTAGCCCGCAAAATCTCAGGCGTGCATGTATAAGGCGCATGCGGTGCGACAGACGGCACAATCAGCGAGTGGCCTTTCCAACGCATAATAAAATCACGGCAATAAGCCAGGGATTCTTCATAAGACTGGGCATCCGGCGTGGAAAACTTCATGACGGTTTGCGAACAAACTGCGCGCATACCGGCTTCAGCGGTGGCAGCTGCCACATCATCCTCAAAATAATACATATCTGCAAAGCTGGTTACACCGCTGCGTATCATCTCGGCGCAGGCTATTTTTGTACCCAGGCGTACAAAATCCGGCGAAACAAATTCCCGTTCCACCGGCATCATATAGCCCATCAACCAAACATCCAGGCGTAAATCATCTGCCAGGCCGCGCAGCAAAGTCATAGGAACATGAGTGTGGGCATTCACCAGACCCGGCATTACCAGTTTACCGCCGCAATCGATTTTTTCTACTGGGGCATAGCTGGCCAGTAAATCAGCTTCCGGTCCAGCGGCAACAATGCTATCAGCGCGGATGGCCACCGCACCCGGTTCGAACTGGTGCATCTGGTTGTCCATTGTCAAGACGATTGCGTTTGTCAGTAAAATATCAACAGTTTCCATTCATTGTTCCTTATGATTTGGCAGGGATAATAAATTCAAACGAAGGAAATTTAGGGCAAAATTCATGACCCAGCCGGGTATGTTCCCCTCCGGCCCGGAAAACTGGCGACTTTCTGTAATGACTTCCGTTTTTGAAACAAGCGCCATCTCCAATCGATTGTGCTTACTCATTTCTGATTCAAGTAACGCTATTGCCAGACCAATGGTTTGGTCCGTTTGGCGGATTTCTGTCTCCAGCGCGGAAACCAACTGTGGGAACGTGACGTCCAGGTGGAGTGTTTTCGAACTGACAGTTGCAAATCGGTCAATCAAGGTTGATTGGGTGCCAAAACCCATAATGAATAATGATTTCCCATATGCATCTAGCAGGTTTATTACTGCTTTTTCCAGCGTATCAGCATCCTGACCAAATATGGCGTTGCCGACCCGGGTTTTTACCTTATCCGCCATGCCCTGGATCATCAGCTTTGCTTCCGCGAGCGAACCAGCTTTGGCTGTGATTCGAATATCGACTATACCGGGATGTGCCAAAAGACCGACGGTAGGGTTTGGACTGGTTTCAAGATCGCCAATCCACTCATCCACCACAGATTCTCCCACGCCAGCGCAGTGCAATACCAGAGCCTGGATGGTTTCATGGAGTCCAAAGCGCTCATCCAACAGAGGAAGGACGCTATTTTGAATCAGGTATTCCATTTCACGTGGTACGCCGGGCAAGCAAATGAGCAGCGAGTCGTTTACTTTACCGTAAAAGGCCGGTGCCGTACCGACCGGATTTTCAATCACGTGTGCGCCTTGAGGCAGGAAGGCCTGGCGTTTATTATTTTCTGTTGGATTTCGGCCCATCCGTTTGAAACGGGCTTCGACTTGCTGCCAGAGCTCGGGGCTAAAATAAGTTTGGCCACCCATCGCCAATGCAGCGGCTTCACGGGTAGGATCATCCACCGTCGGACCAAGTCCACCTGTTGTAACAACGATATCCGCTCTTTTAGCGGCTTCGCGTAACAAGCTCGATATACGTGACGCATTGTCCCCAACCAGGGTTGCACGAAAGACATCAATACCTTTGTCGCGCAAGGCTCGGGCGATATATTGCGTGTTTGTATCTTGTATTTCACCCAATAAAAGTTCGGTACCTATGGCAATTATTTCTGCTACTGGCATTAGGCCTCCCAGAATTATGTCTATTGTATCAGGGAAAAGATTTCATACATCCTCTTCAGTCAATGGCATTTTCACTCAATAGTCATAGGATGCAATAAATTCAATAATTCTTCTTCGCTTCATATAAATTCGTTGGATAACCCTGTGGTAAAAAATACGTCATCGAACAGGTGTTTTAGCCCAGCGAGGCGTCACAAAGGATCATTTCTCGAAAAAGTAAATTTATCCTGGTAATTAAGACCACGGAATAACAACAACAACGAACGTCATGTCGACCATGAGAAGGCTGGCGTCGAGGTTAGCATAAATGGTTTCATTAAAATCAATCATATTTCAAAAATGCGTATAGTTAATCTATAATTATCCATTTACATCGGGAGCGGGTATAATTGACCGCATGAAAGAGATAACGCACCGGCAACGAATTGGTAAATGGGGCGAGGATTTGGCGGTTTGTTATCTGGAAGGCAAGGGATTAACCCTGGTGGCCAGAAACGAACGCACTGAATTTGGAGAAGTCGATTTGATAATGTTGGATGGCGCGGATTTGATTTTCATCGAAGTGAAAACGCGTACAACCGCAGCTTTTGGGCTGCCGAAGGAAGCAATCAGCGCCCGAAAACGCGAACACCTGAAACACTCTGCTGAAGCTTATCTTCAAACCAATGAAGGGTTGCCGGATTCCTGGCGAATCGATGTTATTGCGATCCGCGGGAAACCGTCGATGGACGATCCGGAAATTGAATGGTTCCAAAATGCGGTTGTGTGACATTCCAGATCCATTAGTTGTAATTCTCGGACCTACCGCTGTTGGTAAAACGGATATTTCGATTCAATTGGCCGAAAAACTGAATGGGGAAATTATTTCGGCCGATTCGCGTTTATTCTATCGCGGCATGGATATTGGCACTGCCAAACCGTCTGCTGTCGAACGGCAAAGGGTGCCCCACCACCTGATTGATGTGTGCAACCCGGATGAAACCTGGAGTCTGGCAGTCTTCCAAAAGGCTGCACAGGTAGCCATTCAGGAAGTGCATGGTCGGGGAAAGTTGCCTTTTTTAGTGGGCGGAACGGGACAATATATCCGTGCTGTGATTGAAGGTTGGGATATCCCGAACCAACAGCCTGATTTTAAATTACGCGAGGCGCTGGAGAATTGGGCCATTGAAATTGGACCGCTTGAATTGCACAGGCGCTTGGCGGTTATTGATCCAAAAGCGGCCAACCGAATCCTCCCTGGAAATGTCCGCCGGACAATTCGGGCGCTTGAGGTAATTTTCGGAACAGGTAAACGTTTTGATGAGCAGCGATTAAAAACAGGACCTGCTTATTCTCTGCTTCTAATTGGATTAACACGGCCGCGGGCTGAGTTATATACCAGGGTGGATGCCCGCATCGAGGAAATGGTCAAGGACGGCTTTTTGGAAGAAGTCAAGGGGCTTCTTGAGAAAGGATATAAGGCTGAGCTACCTTCGATGTCAGCTATTGGTTACCGGGAAATGGTGGCCGTTGCGCTAGAGAAGCTCTCCAGAGAGGCGACCTTAACCCAGATGAAAAGTCTTACCCATCAATTTGTCCGGCGCCAGGCGAATTGGTTCAAGCAAAGCGATACTGCCATTCATTGGTTTGATGCTGGAATGGACTGCCTACTTCAAATTGAATCCTTGATCTTAACTTGTGACGGTTGGATTCTCAGCGAGCAGGCCAATAAGAAATAAAAAAGAGAGCGATCGCTCGCTCCCTTCTTCAGGTTTTCTTTAGTGGGTCCCGTTACCGCCGTTTAGCATCGGAATGCCGGTGCGTTTTGGTTCAGGTGGTGGAAAAATCTTTTCAAATTCTTCGCGTGAAAGCGTTTCCACTTCCAGTAATTTGGTTGCCACTTGGTCCAGTTCAGCACGGTAATTCTTCAAAATTTCTTGCGCCTTTTGATAGCTCTCGCCGACCAGTTTTCGGACTTCCTGGTCAATTTGCTCAGCAACCGCTTCAGAGTAATCGCGCTGCTCAGAAATTTCACGGCCCAGGAAAATCAACTCTTCCTTTTGTCCGTAAACCATTGGCCCCATCAAATCACTCATGCCGAGACGAGTCACCATGGTTCGAGCAAGCTTCGTGACACGTTCAATGTCATTGGAAGCGCCAGAGGTAATGTCATCGAATACCGCTTCCTCAGCCGCGCGACCGCCCATCAAGCCGACCATTTCAGCAAGAAGCTTTTTCTTGGCCATCAGTACACGATCTTCAGTAGGCAACGCAAGAGTGTATCCTCCAGCCATGCCACGCGGAATAATCGAGACTTTCTGGACAGGATCCGAATCCGGCAGCGTGTTCATTACAACTGCATGACCGGCTTCGTGATATGCGATGATGCGTTTTTCATCCTTATTGATCAGGCGGCTTTTGCGTTCAGGTCCAGCAATCACGCGCTCAATAGCTTCTTCGAATTCGCTTTGCGAGATTGTTTTCCGATTGCGCCGCGCCGCCAGGATGGCAGCTTCATTCACCAAATTTTCCAGATCAGCGCCGACAAAACCGGGTGTCGAGCGTGCAAGGATTTCCAGATTGACTTCAGGTGCAAGCGGCTTACCCTTGATGTGCACGTTGAGGATGGCTTCACGGCCGCGGACATCCGGACGATCGAGAGTCACACGGCGGTCAAAACGCCCAGGCCGTAACAATGCAGGATCGAGAATATCGGGGCGGTTCGTTGCTGCCATAATGATGACATTGGTGTCGGTATCAAAGCCGTCCATTTCAACCAGCATCTGGTTGAGGGTTTGCTCGCGTTCATCGTGGCTGCCACCCAGACCAGCACCGCGTTGGCGGCCAACAGCATCAATTTCATCGACAAAAACGATACAGGGAGAATGTCGCTTGGCCTGATCGAACAGGTCGCGAACGCGGCTGGCACCAACACCGACGAACATTTCCACAAATTCCGATCCGGAGATCGAGAAGAATGGAACGCCAGCCTCACCAGAAACTGCTTTGGCTAACAGAGTCTTGCCAGTTCCCGGAGGACCGACTAATAGTACGCCTTTAGGGATGCGTGCGCCGAGGCTGATGAATTTCTGCGGTTCGCGGAGAAATTCAACGACTTCGCGTAATTCTTCTTTGGCTTCTTCGACACCGGCAACATCGATGAATGTTACAGTGGGGTGATCGCCAGTAAACATACGCGCACGTGATTTTCCGAATGACATAGCAGCGTTATTGCTGCCCTGAGCTTGCCGGAAGATAAAGAAGAATGCCCCTGCCAACAAAATGAATGGCAGGATATATCCCAAGGCAGTTAGAATTCCCAGCCATGCACTTGGCGGCTTGATAATCAGGTGGATTTTGTCATAGGAAAGCTGGTCCTGGGTGACGCCCAAGTTGAGCAGCTGTTCGACCAATGTGGCATTTTGTTCCTTGGTCGACTCGCCGATCGTGCCATCACGATAGGTGATTGTCAGATTATCTTCATTTTCTTCAATCTTGGCAACCAGGCTACTCTTGACGTCGCCCGCCACTTGGTTAAGTGTGAGGGTCTCGGTGCTGCTACGTTGGCCCATGGTGTAAACCACCAGGACAATGATGGCGATAAACACCAAGAGATAAACAACGTAGGATTGATTTCTTGAATTCACAAATACCTCCAAATGAACGATGCAACTTTATTTTAGCTGCATCAGTACAATTATTCTGATTGGATTATACCAATCTTAAGAATCAGAAACCAGTAAAATACAAGGATTAGCGAATAATTAATAAAACTCTTATGAAAAATAACAGTTCTTTTATGAAATGGGATAGTCAAATTGCGTGTAGCTTATTTTCTTTTCAACCATTGAATTGTTTTGGCAATCTGGCGAATGTGATTCTGATCGTGGGTTACCGTGAATACCAGTAATTCGCTTAATGTTGTGGGACCAAAAATGGCATGACGGGCAGGACGCAACCAATCATTCTGTTTCATCGCCATTAACGCTTGCAGTAAATGAATGCGGGCGTCAATAAACCCATCCAATGCTCTTGAGGCATCCTCCTGGAGGTAGTTGCGCTGTTCTGCCCAGACATCGGTTTCCTCGGCTGTAATGAAAGGGGAATTTTCCTGCAAAATCCGCAAAGTCCGGGGTAGGGTTACCTCTGTATCGACATCGCGTAAATGGCAAAATATCTCGCCAAGGGACCATTCATTTGACCGCGGCCGTTTGTTCCAGTTGTCTCGATCGACACTGGAAGCCAGGGTCGAAAGTGCAGCTGGAGTGCTCGTTAACAAAGCCGTCAGCGCCTCGGGCGTCTGGGAAATCGAAAGGTGGGCGCTTTCTTTTTCCTTTATCCACTTCATTAATTCAGAATAAACCTCAGAAGAGGAATGATCCGAAGGGGTGGGAGTCTGCAATTGGAAAGCCGGCACGCCGATGGCCTGGGCAGGCAGGATATCATCGCTCAAGCTGTTTCCGACCATAACTGCAGGAATGTCCGGCCATCCCAATTGACCGAGGATTTCAGCATAATAGGCAGGATTCGGTTTGGCAAAATGGAATTTCTCGAAGCTTGTGACCAGAGCGAAAGGATATTCGGATACCGGCAGACCTGCCCAGGCCAGGCGTTGTTCGATGGCTGAGCGTGGAAATAGGGGATTAGTCGCGATTGCGATGGTGTAATTCTGTGAAAAAGCCCATTTAACAAACTCTTGGGCTTCAGGAATGACAGTCGTTATGTTTTGAAGGTCAGGATAAATGCGCTCATAGAAAAAGGAAAGCGATTCGGAAATTTTCGCCTTTGAAATACCAATCTCTGGATAAAAAACCCCATCAAAAGCTTGTTCGAGGGTTTTATCGGGAAGCTCTTTATCCTCCATGGCCTTGGTACCCGCTAGCAGCGATCGGACCATATGGGTGGGAGCAACACGGTCTTTAAGATGGTTGCTCAATTTTTGAAGGTAAGCAGGCAAAAAGCGCTCTATATCATTAAAAATGAGGGTGCCATCCAAATCCACCAATAAAATCAAGGTCATTCTTGCTTGTCCGATAAAGTGCTTGCCAATGGGTGGCAGAGCCCGCAGCCCACTTCTGGCTCGGCAACCGGTTTTTGTGCCCGGGTGCAGTAAGCGCTTACCTTGACTTTTCGAAAACGTCCCAAAATTCTGGCATTGACGGTTCCTTCTAGAACAATGTTTGGACAGGCATTAGCCCGTAAAATCCCTGGAACCGGGCAATTCGTACACAAATCACGCGTCCATTGGCGGGGTGGCGAAACATTGCCAATCAAGCGGCACTCTTCGTTATTTCGACCGCGGAAATAGTTGCCATAGAAGTAGCGACATTCAAATCCGGCTGGTGTTCGCATTCAACCCTCGTGGATAGTAAAAAGCCAAACCTTAAAAAGGTTGGCCTTTTACTCTAGCAGTCATTTATAAAGAATAATGCTAACAGGTAATTCATTAAACGCGGGTCAGGTAAGAGCCTGTTCTGGTATCGACACGGATCGTGTCGCCTTCTTTTACAAAATAGGGGACATCAACCTTGGCGCCTGTTTCAACGGTCACTTTCTTGGTAACGCCGGTAGCCGTATCACCCCTAACGGCCATTTCAGACTGTGATACACGCAAATCTACAGATGTGGGCAGCTCAATGTCGATTGCCTCATTATCGTAAAAAGTCAACTTCACCTGTAATTCTTCTTTCAGGTAACCGGTCGCATCTCCAAGAATACTGGCTGGTATGCCGTATTGTTCGAAATTCTCGATATCCATGAAGTAATATGTATCACCATCCGTGTAGAGATACGTTGAATTATGGAAATCGAGGCGAGCTTCAGAGACCTGGTTGCCCGAAATAAATGTCTTTTCTATTGTGGAGCCAGAGCGTAAATTGCGGGCTTTCACCCGGATGGTGGCATTACCCCGCCCGGGCTTATTAAAGGAATATTCCAGAACTTTATATAAGTTGCCATCCAGTTCAAATGTGACACCTTTACGTAAATCATTAACATCGATCATAACAACAAACCTTCTTTTTCTTGGTGAGAATTAAACGGGTGAATTATAGCGTGTTGTGTTGGACCTGGCAAGGCGCGGAAAATAAAAAGACTGCCGGGAAAACCCGGCAGTCTGGTCTCGGCCTAACGATAATTAGCGCAATTGAGGCTCGATTACACCATAAGTACCATCCAGGCGGCGATAAAGCACGTTTATGGTATTCGTAGATGCGTTAAAAAAGACGAAGAAGTTATCGTGCCCAAGCAATTTCATTTGTTCAATGGCTTCCAATTCGTCCATGGGAACCAAATCGAATTTCTTGTGACGAACGATGATTGGAGATGCATATTCGTCAACTACCACAGCTTCCTTCACGACTTCGGATGCCGGGGTGCCGTCCCCGCGGCCACGGTTGCGTTTTCCTTTCAATCGCTCCATTTGCCGCTGCATTTTTTCCACGGCGGCATCAATTGCGGCAAAGATATCATCTGCGCTTTCTTCTGTGCGCAGAATGAAACCTTTGCCACGGATGGTAATTTGAGCGACCTGCCGATCTGCCGCACTGCGGGCAGCCTTGACGTAAGCCAGATCAACCCGGGTATCATCAATATCGCTTAAGAAACGGTCGAGCTTGGAGACCTTTTTTTCGACGTACTCGTTGATCCGGTCAGTAACTTCCAAATTTCTGGCATAAACGTCAATTGTGAGTGCCATCGGTCCCTCCTGGAAACTGAAAAGGTTCGATCAGGTGCCCTGGGATCATTGAATAATCTTGTCCGAAGCAGGATTTTGTGAAAAATCCTGCAGGACAGCTCTGGCCAGGGTTAACCCGTAAACGGATAAAGCGCCCGCTGCGTGGAGCGCACTTGCACAAGCCCGAATTGTAGAGCCGGTTGTGGTCACGTCATCGATTACCACGACCATCTTATTCTTCACTAGATCTGCGTTCGCCCAAAAAGCATCTCGAACGTTAATATCCCGTTCCTTTGCCGACAATCCCACCTGTGCCCGTGTTTCTCGCGTACGTCTTAGCGCTTGTGGCATAAAAGGAATTCGTCGAGCCAAGGCCAGCGGCCTGGCTAATAAGTTAGATTGATTATACCCACGTTCGCTAAGATGCGCATTAGATAGTGGCACCGAGGTTACACAATCCAATGGCCAATTGGAAATTTCTGCCAACTCGATCAAGTGTTTGGATAACGCTTCACCAAGTCCCATATCACGGGTATATTTCAAACGGTGGATTGCATTTCGTACTGGACCTTTGAACACGAATGCTGATCGTAATTCCAAAAATTCAGGTGGATCAGCTAAGCATCTCGCGCACAAATTACCAGCCGGACTTGGATCACCACACTTCGGGCAAATCTCTTTTGGAAGAGCCTCCAGACCAGTCTGGCAATGGGCGCACCATCGATCGCCAAAATTTCCACACCCGCCGCAATAGGGTGGGTAAATCCAATCGATGGCTTCCCACATTAATTTATAGAGAACATAAGCTGTGGGCTTTGCTACGCCCGTCAGCTGCATGTTATTGTTCTCTCCTTCTGATTAGAGTCCGAACATCTTGCCGAGGCCGGAGTGCATTAATTTTAGTGCCGCCGGGGTCATCAGTACGACCATCAGCGATGGGAAAATCAACAAACCCATTGGGATTAACATCTTAATGGGTGCTTTATGGGCTTCCTCTTCAGCTAATTGTCGCCGTTTGATCCGCATTTGGTCAGACTGGATCCTTAGAACCTTTGCCAGACTGACGCCCAGTTGCTCTGATTGGATGACTGCGGCGACAAAACTGGTCATTTCTGCAATGCCAATACGGTCAGCCATGTCGCGGAGGGCTTCACGGCGAATTTTGCCTAATTGAATTTCAGCATTGACCCGGGCAAACGCCAGGGCTAATTCATTTTCCCATTTTTCACTGACTTTTGCCATGGCAGCATCAAAACCCAGGCCAGCTTCGACGCAAATGGTTAAGAGGTCCAATGCATCCGGCATGGCTTTGCGGATATTTTTTTGCCGTCGATTAATCTGACTGGTCAACCAGAGCTGGGGAAAATAGAAACCCAAAGCTGCAAAAAGCACAATGAAGAGGAGCAGTTTTCCGAGACCGACCTTGGTTGGCCCTAAGGTGAAAACCAATGCAACAATTCCGCCAAAAGCAATTGCAGCGATAAATTGGATCGAGAGAATCATCGTTGGATCCAACTTGGCCGAACTGCCAGCTAATTCCAAACGGCGTGAGACTGAGGTTAATGCATACTGGGGCGTGAACTTAATGGCAAGTTCGCCAAATTTCCGGGCAATCGGATAGATGATACGCTCCCGAAACGGTTGGGAAAGTTCCAGCTTTCGCAGATCCACAACCTCGCCTTTGTTTGTAAAATCTTCCAGGCGTTCTTGCAGGGCACGGTTATTGACCATATCGGGAGACCGTAAACCGATCACGGTTAATATGATTGCACCGAGAATGATCACACTGATAAAGATAATGACTGGGAGCATTGGCTACCTCCTCTTCAACTAAACTTCAATCTGGCCCATTTTGTTCATTACGAAGTAACCACTGATGATCAATAATAGACCAACTCCGAGAGCAATATAGCCGCATGGCAGGGGCGAGTTGTTCTCTGGTAAGAAGAATTGCATCATGTAATCGCGATTCAAGAGGTAAAGGATACCCATTACAAAGAAGGGGATCATGGAGAGGAACCTGCCAGAATACATCGTTTGGGCTGTAAGCACCCGAATCTCGCCTTTGATGCGAACGCGTTCACGAATGGTGTAAGAAATTGTATCCAAAATTTCTGCCAGGTTACCGCCAACTTCGCGTTGAACGTTAATGGCCGTGATGATCAAATCCAGGTCATCGCTTGGAATCCGGTTTAGCAAATTCTCAAGAGCACGTTCCATTGGAACGCCCAATTGCATTTCCTGTACTACCCTGCGAAATTCATCGCAAATAGGGCTTGGCATTTCCTTGCTGACGGATTCCATAGCTTGCATAGGTGAATAGCCGGCGCGCAGACCGTTTACCATCAGGTTGAGCATATCTCCCAACTGGTCGTTAAATTTCAACAGGCGCTTTCCCTGTAAACGCTTTACATACATATTGGGTAGCAACGCGCCGATTATTGCGCCCAGTAGGCCTACAATAATATTCCTGCCGCCGAGGAAAAACAAGACAAATCCAACGGCAATGGCGGCGATCACAATCACGGCAATATACTCGCCCGATTTGAGCTTTAAATCAGCCCTGGCGAGCATTCTTGCCAATGTGGTGCCATAAGATGATTTTTCGACCCGCCGGTTGACCCAGTCAGTAAGAGCAGCGGTCTTCACCCGGGTATCGCGTTCTACAACATGTCCCGCCGCCAGGTAACGATTGAGTCGTTCATCGACTTCGGATTTTTCAGAGGTAATGGAAACGGCAAGTCCAATTATCAGGATGACGACCGCTAGACCTTCGCCGGCGATCAAAATTGTCATTGGGTCTATCCCATTTAGCATATCATCCTCTTTCTGGATCGTTTTTCTGAGCTGTGTTTACCATTAGAACCGGCGGCGGTCGCCGATGCCAAAAATAGTTGGCGGAAGATGAATCCCGGAGGCTTCAAGCTTCTCAATAAATTTCGGGCGCAAACCAGTCGGGCGCAACCGCCCTTGAACCTTGCCGTTATCGTAGCCAGTCTGTTCAAACACAAATAGATCCGTCATTGTAATGATGTCACCTTCCATGCCGGTGACTTCGGTGATATTGACGATTTTACGAGAACCGTCCCGGATACGTTCCTGATGGACTACCAAATCAATAGCAGAAGCAACTTGCTCCCGAATGGCACGAACGGGCAATTCCATACCAGCCATCAGGGTCATCGTTTCCAAACGGGAGAGTGTATCGCGCGGAGAGTTGGAGTGGGCCGTCGTCATTGAACCGTCATGGCCGGTGTTCATAGCCTGGAGCATATCGATGGCTGCTTCATCACGGATTTCGCCGACGATAATGCGGTCGGGTCGCATACGCAGGGCATTGATGACCAACGCGCGGATGGTAACCTCGCCGCGGCCTTCAATGTTCGGGGGGCGTGATTCAAGCGTGACCACATGCTCCTGTCGGAGTTGAAGTTCGGCCGCGTTTTCAATGGTGACAATGCGTTCATCAGCCGGAATAAACCCAGATAAGACATTCAGGAGCGTAGTCTTTCCCGAACCAGTACCGCCTGAAATGATGATATTGACCCGGGCTTTTACACAGGCTTCTAGAAATTGAACTGCTTCCGTAGTCAACGTCCCAAAAGAAATCAGTTGATCGACTGTGATGGGGTTCTTGGCAAATTTACGAATGGTCAAAACCGGGCCAACCAGGGAAATCGGAGGAATGACGGCATTAACACGCGACCCATCCGGCAGACGGGCATCTACGTAGGGACTTGATTCATCAATACGGCGGCCAAGTGGTGCCACAATCCGTTCTATGATTCGCATGACGTGGTCGGCGTTCTCGAAGGTCAATGGCACTCGGAAGAGTTTACCTTTTCGTTCCACATAGATGTTTTTGGCACCATTCACCATGATTTCAGTCACGGTGTCATCCTCCAATAAGGGCTGAAGCGGGCCAAATCCGAGTATTTCGGCCGCAATTTGCTCGAACATGCGAGCCCGTTCAGGTCTGGAGAGAACAATGTTCTCCTCATTTAAGATTTGTTCGAACAATTCTTGAATTGTTCGACGGACATCCCCAGATTTTGAGATGTCCATCGTCGGGTCAAGTGTGGAGAGTAATTTCGTCTGTACCCGGTTCTTCAGGTCCTGGTACGTATCCTGAGAAGCCTGGAGACCAGGCGATAAGCGGCGGGTTGGCGCAGGTTGTCCGCCGCCGCCATCCTGGCCGACTGGTTTCGTGTTCGATTGACCATTTTCGTTCTGTAACCGTTTTAATATTGACATGAATTATGCTCCCAGACACCTTATCTTCTTGAAGGTGAGTCAATTTCTGCTGCGGCCAATTGTTCAATTCTTTGGCGGCATAGATCGGCCAGTGCATAAATGGAGCGGGTTACAGGGGCTGACTTTTGATCGATGACAAAAGGAACACCTTTGTTCACAGAAAATGACACGGTTCGTTCTTCGAATGGAATCGCCAGCGATATCTCTTGATGCAAACTCTCGCCGACTTTTTCAGGCGTGATATTGACTTTCTTGTCATATTTATTCATTACGAAAAGAATTCGTTTCCGGTTAATCCCGGTCGCATCAGAGATTCCAAGAAAAAGGTTAATACTCTTGATGGCAGGAATATCTTGCGTTGTCAACAAGATAATCAAATCAGCCACGTCCAGGGCTGATTGAACGGTTTCAGTGAGATATGCCGCTGTATCAACCACAATAAAGGCATAAATCTGGCGAAGATATTGAAGTAATTTTGAAAATTGTTCCCCCGTAACATCTTCGCTATTTTCTGGCCGGGATGGTGCTGCAAGTACATGCAATCCCGATGCCGCATGGGTGACCATCACTTCTTGAACAATGTCCGGATCCAAATCTTCCACGCGAGGTGCCAGATCCAGAATGGTGTTCTTCCCTTGTTCATTCAAAAAGACAGCAACATCGCCAAATTGGAGGCTGCCATCGATCAGGCAGGTTTTCTCGGTTGATTGAAATGCGATTGCGAGATTCGTGGCAATGGTTGTGCGTCCTGTTCCCCCCTTGGGACTGTAGACTACGATAATCTTCCCGCTTCTTCCGATTGTAGGAGTAGAAACCTGGGTACCGCCAGGGCCGGAAACCATCCCAAAGGTAGGATTGGATTTCTGGCGCTCATCGTGGGCAATCGTGCCAGCTCTCCGGATTGCGGCTGTCAGCTCGTCGATCACGGGCGGTTTGGTGATAAAATCACGCGCCCCGGCCAGCATGGCGCGGCGCATATAATTCGGATCAATTTGAACGGAGAGGATCACCACTTGTGCGAAGGGGATTTTCTTTCGAATTGACTCCGTCGCTGTAATGCCGTCCATATCCGGCATATTGATATCCATCAGGATTACGTCCGGCTTCTGTTGATTCGCAAGTTCGATCGCTTCGCGGCCTGTTCGCGCCTCGGCAATGACTTCAATGGAAGTGTCAAATTGAAGCATGCGTTTTAGGTTGTCGCGAGTTTCAGCGATATCGTCACAGATTAGAACGCGAATCTTATCCAAAGCTGGCATAAAATCTCCCGAGGACAGATATCAGGTGGAGATCCTCTCTTTCAGAAAGACAAAAGCGAAAACCACCTTTTAGGTTACTGTGGAGTACTAGCTGTTGCCGGTGCTAAGGCATCAGCAGATGGAAGAACCCCGTAGGGTAACTTGACTGGCAGAGGGATGTTTTTCTGATCCAAAACATATTGGAGCGTGACTGCATCCGTGGTAATGGATCGGGCATCGCCAGAGCTTCGTAGTGCGACCGTTAACTTGATCTTTGACTGTAC
Organism: Longilinea sp.; assembly: GCA_035560795.1. Lineage (GTDB taxonomy): Bacteria > Chloroflexota > Anaerolineae > Anaerolineales > Anaerolineaceae > Longilinea. Next base: position 27,583 of record DATMYV010000035.1, on the reverse strand, counting down.
GAGGTAATTCAATAAAACGACATCCTGCGGCGATACAATCAGGGTCAAATTATCCGGACCAACTGGAGCCGGTGTTGGCTGCACTTCACCCTGTTGGTTTGCATTCGGAGTAGGCGTTACCTGAACGACTACTTCTTCTTCCAAGGGGAAATCGCCTAGTTTCAATACAATGGCATCCTGTAATACTGACTGGCAAACGATCCGTGGACGCTGATCCTCCGACGGGACCACGTAAAGCGGTGCATTGAGGTTTGTATCCGTTTCAACTCTGCCCTGCCGCGAAGTGGCGTCGCCAGATTTCACACCCAGAGAGAGTTGCGGAGCTTGACCTTCCGTTGTGCCAGGACCGGTCACAGCCGCTGAAAAATTAGGCAGGATGGTTTGGAATTGCTGATCAAAATCAACAACATTTAAACACGCAACCACCATGACATGATCGCCCGGCTGCAGTGCGTAGGAAACTGAGGTCAGTTTATTGACCGGGATAGGCACAGCAGCCATGCCTGCCGGAATCTGGAAGGAAGGGATCGATCCCGTTGAATCCTGAATCAAGCTGGCGGTTAATGGAACCTGCGCATCGAGATCGTATTTGGCCCGTTTGCCAACCACATCCTCGACGCTGTTAAAGAAGGTCGTTCCTTCGACGATTTTCGCTTTCGGATAATCAATCGTGGTGACCTTATCGCTGGTAATGACACTCCCCCTGGAAATCGATTGTGCAGAAATCACAATCGCAACGGTTTCCGTCGAGACGGTTGGTTGAAGCTCAGCCGTCCGTGCGGCAGCCTGTTGCTGCTGAAGGCGGAACCAAAAAAATGCTCCAGCAAAAATTACGATCAGGAGGATAGCCAGAAGGATGAAAATCCGACCGGTTCTACGTCCACTTGCGGCCATGCGTGCCTCCTATTAAGGAAAAAGGGAAACTGACTATCTACCGTATTATAAGGCAAAAACGATTCAAGGTATTTGGTATTGCCTGCCTAGTTATCGTTTTTGTAAATTCACGAAGTTATTGTGCAATTATTATGCCAGGCGTGTTTTTGGATAATCAAAGAAAGCTCTGCAACGCAGAGCTTTCTTTGAAAGGTATTGCATGGAGGCTTAGATAGCCTGGACGATATTGCTGAAGATCTTGCCGATTGCAGGCCCAAGTAAGGCTAGAATAACAATCACGACAACAGCTACTAAAACAAGAATCAACGCATATTCAACTAAACCTTGGCCTTTTTCCTTCGGAGCGAATAACATGTTTTTTCACCTCCCCTCTTTTTTTTCTCGGTCATTTTATCGACCTAAACAAATTATAAATGCATTTGGCTAAAATTCAAGGTTTGCGGATTACAGAATCCTTACAGCAGACTTTCCAAATTGTAAGGAAATTAAACCGGAACGAAAAGTGAGTTTTCATAATCATGTTTGTTTTCGAAACATGGCCGAATGATCAACGTATATATGGTGGGAAAGACAATAATGCAGATCATTTGTTGTTATGATCCTAGTTTCTGGCTATAATAATAGCAGATGATTCAAGATCTTAACCACCGATCTGTCCAACTTTAGGTTATGGTCGTAAAGAGAGGCGCAATGAGCGATTTATTTGACCGTGTCCTTTCCAGTCAACAGGGATTGGAAAAATTGCTTGCCAAAATTCCTGGTTTCATGGGGTATTCAACCCGTAAGAACAGGCGGGCTGCTGACAAACTGCTTCGCGAGACCATTGCGAACCGATACGAGGAGCAGTGGCAACGGATTTCAGCTGTTCAACGAGATCTAATCAGTGAAGGCGGACTGCTTTTTGTCGATGATATGGAAGCAGCTGCTGTCAAAATTCGGCAATTCATTGATCGCATTCGAACGGCATCCTATGGCTATGCAGGTTTCTTTGACGCCATTAAGGTAAAGGAAGAAGAACTGGCAGCCATTTACCAGTACGATCTCAATTTAATGACCCTTGCTGAGGAAGTTGGCAGGAGTATAGACAATGTAGAAGCAGCACTTGGAACGGATGGCTTGAAAACCGCGATCCGCAGCCTGACCAAAGTCGCTCAAGATTGCGTGGATGCTTTCGATAAACGCGCAGATGTGATTAAGGAATTGTCGAGCGGAAGCGAAAGCGAAAATCCAACCCCAGCGGCTGGATAATTAAGATAAAGGGAGAAACAAGATGGCACGTATCTTTGATGTTGTTGAATATCCCAGCGAGATGGCCGATGAATTGGTACATCGCTTTCCGGAAGTGGGAGTGGCAGATTTACGGCTTGGCTCGCAGGTGATTGTACGAGAATCGCAACGCGCCGTGTTCTTCCGTGATGGCCACGCCTTGGATGTGCTTGGACCAGGTCGGCATACCATTTCGACTGCAAACATTCCATTTCTAATCGATTTGATTGGCAAGGCATTTAACGATCGAACGCCTTTCACAGCCGAAGTCTATTATGTGTCAATGAAGGAATTTGTTGACCGGCGTTGGGGGACTCCCCAACCGATCCTGGTCCGCAATCCTGGAATGGGCTTGGGCGTGGCATTGCTGCAGGGCTTTGGCACCTATAGTTTTCAGGTAAAGGATGCACAGCAATTCGTAACCCAAATTGTGGGCGCTCAAGGCGTTTACCGGATCGCTGACATTGAAAACCGACTACGGACGATCCTGCTTTCCCGGTTGCAGGATTTGTTGGCTGAAACCGCTGCAAAAAGCTCGGTAGCAGAATTGATCGCTCTGACCGATGAATTGAGCGCCGGCGTTCGGGCAAAAGCGCAGGACGATTTTGCGGCTGTAGGTCTCACCTTGAAGACCTTCTTTGTTGGTAACCTCAAACCATCGGATAAATCTGCAGAGGAATTGCGGGCTATGGGTATGCTTGACATGCAAACCTACACCCAATTGCAGGCAGCCGATGCGTTACGCGATGCTGCACAGAATCCGAGCGGCGGTGCCGGTCTTACGGCTGGCATAGGCGCAGGCGTTGGAATTGGAAATGTGATTTCTCAATCACTCTCTGGTATGACTGCTGGCCAGCAGCAGAATAACGCTGGCAGCGCAGGCGCTGGCGCGAGCAGCGCGGTACCAGCGGTGATGACTCCCTCTGAAGCAGCCGCCGTTTTGAAAGTCTCAGAGGAAGATGTGGTCGCTGCAATCACTGCAGGAGATTTGAAGGCAAAGAAAATCGGCAGCGCCTACCGAATTAGCAAAGAAGCGCTCGAAGCATTCTTAAAAGGCTAAACGCAGATGAATTTGACTCAAAGCCCTCCACATGGAGGGCTTTGATGCGCTTTAAGCTGATTGTGAAAACAGACGCATGATATAATTTTTTCATCGATGCGTCTGAAAAATCCTTTTCGTCCAAGGATCCAGGATGAAACTTCACGAATACCAATCCAAGTCGGTGTTTGCAAAATATGGTGTCCCAATTCCCAAAGGGCGCGTTGCCGGTATTGCCAGCGAGGCTAAACAGATCGCGGAAGAATTAGGCGGCCGGGTGGTTGTCAAGTCGCAGGTATTGGTCGGCGGACGCGGAAAAGCCGGCGGAATTCGCCTGGCAAAGAGTCCACAGGAGGCTGAAGAACTTGCCACGCATATACTGGGGATGGAAATCAAAGGGATGAAGGTCCGTAAAGTCCTTATCGATGAGGCAGTGGCAATTGGCAAGGAAATCTATCTTGGAATTACCAACGACCGGTCACAACACTGTCCTGTCATGATGGCATCCGCGGAAGGCGGCGTGGAAATTGAGGAAGTTGCCAAAAAGGACCCGGATAAGATTTACAAAGTCGCAATTGATCCGTTATTGGGGCTGCGCGATTATCAGTCGCGCGATTTGGCAGTGAGTATGGATTTGCCAAAAGAACATTGGAAAATGTTCATCGCCATTGCCAATGGATTATGGCGTGCATATCAGGAGAACGACGCAACCCTGGCTGAAATAAACCCGTTGGTCATCACAGCAGACAACCGTCTCTTAGCCTTGGACGGAAAAATGATCATTGATGACAATGCCTTATACAGGCATATGGATTTGACTGAAATGCGCGACCAGGACGAAGAGGCACCCACCGAGGTGGAAGCACGCAAGTACGGTTTGTCTTTTATCAAATTGGATGGTGAAATTGGTTGCATGGTCAACGGCGCTGGCCTTGCCATGGCTACCATGGATATCATCAAGCTGTTCGGTGGGTCGCCGGCCAATTTTCTGGATATTGGCGGAGGCGCCGGATCTGAAAAAGTAGCGGCTGCCTTGCGGATCATATTATCGGATCCGAATGTAAAGGCAGTTTTGATCAATATTTTTGGCGGTATTACCCGGGGAGATGAGGTGGCTCGCGGCATTTTGGGTGCCATTAAAGAAGTAAAGCCAAAAACGCCTATGATTGTTCGTCTGGTTGGTACCAATGCCGAAGAAGGCCGGCGATTGTTGGCAAATGCCAACCTGATTACGGCGGAGACGCTGGTCGATGCTGCCAAAAAAGCCATTGCCATTTCCAAGGGGGGCTGAGATGAGCATCCTGATAAACAAATATACTCGTTTACTTGTTCAAGGCATTACCGGGCACGAAGGCATGTTTCATACGCAACAAATGGTGCAGTATGGGACCAATGTTGTCGCAGGCGTTACCCCGGGCAAAGGCGGCGAATGGGTGCTGGACGGCAAGGTGCCAGTTTTCGATTCGGTAAAGACTGCGGTGGAAGTGACAGGTGCGAATACCAGCGTCATATTTGTTCCTGCCCGGGGTTCAGCGGATGCAATATTTGAAGCGGCTGATGCTGGCATCGCTCTGATCGTGTGCATTACCGAAGGCGTGCCCATAGCCGATATGATGCGGGTACGGAAGTTTCTCGACCAGCGCTCAGTACGCCTTATAGGTCCAAATTGCCCGGGATTATTGACGCCGGGTGAAGCAAAAGTTGGCATAATTCCCGGAAATATCGCCATCCCGGGCGATGTTGGTGTAGTCTCGCGGTCGGGCACTCTGACTTATGAAGTACTGGCAGCGCTTCGCCTGGCAGGCATGGGTTCGTCCACCTGTGTGGGCATTGGCGGCGATCCCATAAACGGGACCAGTTTTGTGGATATTTTGGAAATGTTTGAAGCCGATCCTCATACAGAAAAAGTGGTCATGATTGGCGAAATTGGCGGTTCCGATGAAGAGAAAGCAGCTGAATTTATTGCTACACAAATGACAAAACCTGTGGCTTCTTTCATCGCGGGGCAATCTGCTCCGCCCGGAAAACGAATGGGTCATGCAGGTGCGATTATCGAAGGGGGATCTGGTAGCGCGGAGGACAAAATCCGCGCGTTGGAAAATGCCGGCGTGCGGATGGCGCGCCATCCTGAAGAAATTCCAGAAATGTTCAAGGCTTAAACCGAAAAACGGCGCGGGATTTCCCGCGCCGTTTGATTTATTCAACCGATTTACTAATTCTTATGCGTTTCGACGTACGAAACTGCGTCCTGTACGGAGTGAATGGCGCGTGCATCCTCATCTGAAATCGTGAGGCCAAACTTCTCGCTCAGACCGTCGATCAGGAAGAATTGATCCATCGAATCAGCTTTGAGATCCTCTACAAACCGGGTTTCTGGTTTGATTTCGCCTTCGTCGACCTTTAAAACATCTACGATGACAGCTTTCACATCCTGAAAATAATCACTCATAATCTTCCTCCTGTTTTTGGTGAGTTTTCCTCAAACCATGAACTAAGTATAAATTGTATTGTGTCTTTTACATCTGTCAAGATGAAAATAATCTTGCCTTTATAATAACACTCCGTCTGTATTTCCGGTTTGTCATGCTCTCATGATGCGGCGAGTTTTTGCAATGATCCGAAACCAGTTCACCAGGTGTTTGAGCGGAGATATGTGACTCTTTTGCCCGGCATAAATGGTCTGGATGGTCACCCATTCCAATCGGTATCCCAATTTCACGCAGATTGCCACCATTTCTACTTCAAATTCAAATCCGCGTTCGGTGCTGGAAAGCAATTGTGTCATTAATCGGCTGGAAATTAAGCGATAACCGGATTGGTTGTCGCGGTCTTTTTGGCCGAGTGCCCACGAAAACATGACCCTGCCGATGGTGTTGGTAATGCGCCGAAAGGTAGGCATTTTTCGAAAATCACGCGCCCCAATGATAAGGTCTGCCTGGGTTTGTTGATAGGATTCGAGAAATGTCGGGATTTCTTCCGGATTATGCTGCCGGTCGCCGTCAAGTGTGATGATTGCGTCAAATCCGTTTTCCAATGCGAACGCAAACCCTTTGCGCATCGCGGCGCCTTTGCCCTGGTTAGGAATCTGCCGAACGACGACTGCGCCAGCTTCTTCTGCCAGCTGGACAGTGCGGTCACGGGATCCGTCATCCACAACCAGGACCGGGATGAAGGGTTTTGCACCGCGAACGACGTCTACAATGCCTACTTCTTCATTGTAAGCAGGAATGAGAGCCAATATTTTTGCTTTTGAGGGATCAGGATCAGCCATGGCTAAATTATAACCTGACCATCCCAAACCCGGCAGATGAATTCACCTTTTTGTTCTTCAACGATCACCATGCCAGTGTTGCTGAGACGGCGGGTAGCAGCGAATTCAAAATCGATATTCCTGATAATGACAGGCAGCATACATATAAATGTTCCGCCATGGCCAACCAATAATATGGCTTGATCACCCTTCGAATACTTATCCTGGAGCATGTTGACGAATGGCAAAAAACGGGATCGAATGGAGTTAAAACTGTCTCCGCCATCGAATTGCCGTTCAAAATTCCGGTTGATGATCCAATCCTGGAAAATCTCCTGATAAATCATCCAACTTTTTTCGTCAGATTTCCCTTCCAGGACGCCGGTGTCGAATTCGATCAGAGCTGGGGTGGCCTGCGGACCAATTCGAAATCGGTCGCCGATGATTTGAGCAGTCTGTAGTGCCCGCAGCAGCGGACTGCAATAAATGGCTTTGACAGGATAGTCAATCAATTTTTCCGACAGGATTGTTGATTGTTGTATCCCTAATTTTGTTAATCCGTGTTTTATTCCATGGTTTGAAAATTCATGCAAAAGGTTTGCTTCACTTTCGCCATGACGGACGAAGATCCAGGTGGACATAAGCAGTTAACCTTAATAATGTGATCAAATTTTAGTCTTTTTGATTGTGGAGCTGCTGGAGACCGAATCTGTTCTCTGGTATACTCGTACTCACAACTTTCATTATCAATTGATTATGCCAGATAATTCGCTCCTACCCAATCGAAAAGCAGATCACATTCGCATCAATCTGGAGGAAGATGTTCGTTCAGGGATCACCTCTGGTTTTGAACACTTGCGATTTAAACACCGTGCTTTACCAGAGTTGGATCTTGCTGAGGTCGATTTATCACAAGAATTGATGGGAAAGAGCGTTAAAGCGCCAATATTGATTTCATCGATGACAGGCGGAACCAGCGAAGCGGAAGAGATTAACCAGGTGCTGGCGCAAGCTGCAAATGAAACTGGTATCGCAATGGGTGTCGGCTCACAAAGAGCTGGCATCGAGCACCCTGAGTTGGCGAATACTTTTGGTGTAAGGAAATATGCACCTGATATTCTGCTTTTTGCCAACATTGGCGCAGTGCAACTAAATTACGGTTATGGAATCGATCAATGCAAACGCGCAGTTGAGATGATTCAGGCGGATGCGTTGGTTTTACACCTCAATGCTCTGCAGGAAGCGCTTCAACCGGAAGGAGATACCCGTTTTAGCGCTCTTGCGTCTAGGATCGAACAAATTTGCCGCGAGCTTTCCGTTCCGGTCATCGCGAAAGAAGTCGGTTGGGGTTTTTCTGAGGCGGATGTCAGGCTTCTACATGATGCAGGAGTCTCCGCGATAGACGTGGCCGGGGCGGGTGGAACATCCTGGTCGCAGGTTGAAATGTACCGCATGAAAGACCCTCTACAGGCCAGGGTTGCTGCGGCTTTTAAGGATTGGGGTATTCCCACGGTAGACTCGATTAGGATAGTTCGGCGTACTGTGCCTGGTCTGGCGATTATCGCATCCGGCGGTCTGCGTGATGGGATGGACATTGCCAAGAGCATCGCCTTAGGAGCAAAATTGGGCGGCATGGCAGGTCCATTCTTGCGGATGGCAAGAAATTCATTGCAGAATACGCTGGATTTTATCCACGAACTTGAGGATGTAATCCGAAACGTGTTATTTGCGACCGGGTCACGTGATTTGGGTGAGTTGGCAGACCAAAAAATATTCGATGACCGCGACGTGGATCAGCCATGACCCTTTCGCAATATTCAAAAGAGATCTTGCCGGCGATTGAAAAGGCGCTCCAGGATTCAGTCGCGGGATTTTTCCTGGATAAGAGATATGAAAACCTGCGCCGTATGATGGCATATCACCTGGGATGGGAAGGCGCAGGCAGCGGACTCACTGCGCAAGGAAAGCGGATTCGCCCGCAGGTTGTGTTGCTGTGTTGTGAAGCAGCTGGCGGAAAATGGCAAAATGCACTTCCAGCCGCTGCAGCAATCGAGTTGATTCATAATTTTTCCCTCATACATGATGATATCGAAGATCACAGCGATTTGCGCCATGGTCGCATGACAATATGGGCGAAATGGGGTGAAGCACAGGCTGTGAACACTGGCGACGCGATGTTCACGTTGGCAAACCTGACGTTGATGGATTTGAAAAACACCCTGCCAGCAGATAAAGTTTTGGCGGCTATGGAACTTTTACAACGCACTTGCTTCGACCTCACTCGGGGTCAATTCCTAGATATTTCCTACGAAGGCAAAAAAAGTATTCAATTAAGGGATTACTGGCCGATGATTGGCGGGAAGACGGCTGCCCTGTTGGCCAGCAGCGCCCAATTAGGTGCACTGATTGGCGAGGCGAACGAAGCGCAGCAAAAAGCATTTTACCACTTTGGTTATTCGCTCGGGTTGGCCTTCCAGGCTCAGGATGATGTGTTAGGAATTTGGGGCGATGATGCATTTCTGGGTAAATCGACGAAAAGCGACCTGGTTAATGGTAAGAAAACCCTGCCAGTTTTGTATGCTTTGAATAATAACGGTCCATTTGCGAAACGCTGGTGGTCAGGTCCACTCAAGTCAGGTGAAATTGCGTCTCTGGCGGAGCAGTTGCGGTTGGAAGGGGCGAAGGAATATTGTTTAGCCCAAGTGGACCGATTAACCGGAGAAGCATTGAGCGCATTAAATGACGCCATTCACGAATCTGAAGCCCGAAAAACATTGTACGAATTGGCAATGAATTTACTTCAGAGGACGTATTAGGGTAGAATCGCTTCATATCATTGAAGGATGACTATGCTAAGGAGTTGGTGATTTATGGATGACAATGATGCTGCTGTGTATAAGGCCGCAGAATTATTTATGGATAGTGAAGTCGATCTGGATGCCATTCAAAATGCAGTGAGCCGAATGCTTGAAGCCTTTGGAGAAGATCCTCAACGCGAGGGTTTACTTAAGACTCCTGACCGTGTCGCACGCATGTATGAAGAATTACTCGAAGGCTACCGCATCGATCCAATTGCAATGGTAAATGATGCGCTTTTTGAAGTTGAATATGACGAAATGGTTATTGTCCGCGACATCGAGTTTTATAGTCTTTGTGAACACCACATGCTGCCGTTTATTGGCCGAGCACATGTTGCCTATATCCCAAGGGGCAGAGTAATTGGTTTATCGAAACTCCCGCGCATCGTTGATATGTTTGCGCGCCGCTTGCAAGTACAAGAACGAATGACCCGACAAATTGCCGATTTTATTGATGAGTTGTTACATCCACAGGGTGTGGCGGTGGTTCTGGAAGCATTGCATTTATGTTCCATGGTTCGGGGTGTTAAGAAGCATGATTCGCGAATGACCACATCTGCTATGCACGGCGCTTTCCGTACCGACCTGGCATTGCGCATGGAATTCCTGGATAACATTTCACGGGGCGCTGAACCGTTACATTTCTAGAATTAGTCGCCTCTAAAGGAAAACGGCAGCTTTTGGTTCAAAAGCTGCCGTTTTTTGATTTTTTCTGATGGATACTGTTTAGGGTATATCAGGATGCTCTATCGGCTGTGATTTTTCACATAGCTCCTGTGCGATGGCATTCAGGGTCTTGCCTGTGCCAGGTTGGACCAATTCCGACACCAAAGCTGATACAGGCAAGGCTATGTGCGCCTGGGTCCATAAGCTGTCATCCATTACTTGATGATCCCAAATGATGATATCGATGTCGATTGTTCGGGGTGCATTTTTATCATCTGATCGCACGCGGCCCAACCGGTTCTCAATCGTTCGCAGTGCCTGCCATTTGAACACGTCCGATTCCATGCCCGTCATCACTTGAACAGCAGCATTTAAGAAATTTGGTCCAAGGGTTCCAATTGCCTGTGTTTCCCAGATAGGCGAAACCGAAAACACCTGACAAAACTCACGCAATTGCTTGATCGATGCCGGCAGGTTTTCTAGCGGGGCAATATTGGAACCAATGAGAAGAATAGCCTGATGCATTGGATTTTTCAGGGATTGAACCGTTCAATTTCGCAGCCAACAGAGCGCGAGAAACGCACAGCTCCTGGTTTTTCAACCCGAACTCTCACGCCTTTTACGCGCGGTTCGGCCAGGCAAAGCATGGCCACTTTTGCGGCCAATGCTTCAACTGTGAAAGTGTTGGCGGTTTCGACAAAGGCAAAAACTTTCTTAGCTACATCGCGGTAATTTACACATTCTTCGATATCGTCCGTAAGAGCTGCCTGGCTGATGTCTGTGAACAAGACCAGGTTGATCAGGATGTCTTGTGATTTTTCGCGTTCCCGCTCTGTGATGCCAATGACGCCGCGGACCAGCAGGTCTTTGATCAGGATTTGATCCATATAAGCCCCTTCAAATAAGATTTAAACCAGGTGCCGGCCGCCATCCAGGTGAATGATTTCACCCGTCATATAGGTCGGACCTGATAATAGGAATACTACCATTTTCGCAACCTCGTCCAGATCAGCCCAGCGTTTGGCCGGGACTGGTTGTAAGATTTTATCAGTAATCCCACCGTCTGCCGGGGGCAGGATGGCACCGAAAGCCAGACCGTTGACAATAATATGCGGTGCAAATGAGACTGCCAAAGATTGCGTCATAGCGGCAAGAGCGGCTTTACTGATGGTATAGGCAAAATGGTCAACCCCTGGGCGCAGTGCTCGCCAATCCAAAATATTCAGGATTCGACCTTCCTGGTCAGGAAGCCGCTGGCGGGCGAAAGCCTGACTGAGTATAAAAGGTGCTGTCAAATTGATGGCTAAATGCTGCTGCCAGATTTCAAGCGTTGTTGTTAGAGCGCTTCCTGGGGCAAAAATTGCAGCATTGTTGATCAAGGCATCAACAGGTGAAAGAGCGCGAATACGATCAAAAAGCCCGGTAGCCTGGGTTGGATCTTCCAAATCAGCCTGTAAAATCCAGGCCTGAGACCCAAACCCACGAATTTCTTCAGCAACCTTTTCAGCATCCGGTTGGGAGTGATTGTGGTGAATAATCACATTTGCGCCTGCTTGGGCTGCTGCCAGAGAAATGGTTCGTCCGATCCGTCTGGCTCCGCCGGTAACCAGAATCGTTTTTCCAGCCAGGTTCATGTCGATTCCTCTTTGATTGTCATCGCCTGCGCTTGCTTTAGGCGGGTGCCGATCAGGCTAAGGCCAAATGCCAGCGCCCCCCATGCTGCTACCTGAGCCGCCCGCAGCGACCCAAAAATCAGTGTGCTATCACCGCGAAATGTTTCCAGAAGTATTCGACCTGAAGCGGTGAGAATGACAAAGGTTAGAAAACGGAGACCCGTTATCATGCTGTTACGTTGGCGAGGCCAGACCAGAATCGCAACCACCAATGCCAACAAGGTTTCGTAAAGCTGGGTTGGATGGCGATACTCACCCCAAAGATAAATGCTCCAGGGAAGTCTGGCGGGAGCACCGAAAGCATCACCTGACGCAAAATGAGCCAGGCCGATGGCAATAGCCATCACGCAAAAAAAGGGCGTAAAAGTGTCAAGAGTCGGCCATAAGGATAATTTATGCTTCTGCGCATATACCAAAGAGGCAATTCCTGATGTAATCAAGCCACCACTGACGTCCAGCATGGCTGTATTTAAACTCAACAGGTTTAGCGGTTCTTTGATAAAAATGTCCGGTGACAGAGCGGCATAAAATAAACGGGCTCCCACTAATCCTGCAATCAAAGCAACGAGTGCCAAGTTGTATATGGAATTGGGATCCACCTTTTGCTCGATTCGGGCTATTTTCTCCGATAGCAAAAGGCCAAACCAAAGACCCAACATTAAGATTAAACCAGGAGTTTGAATGGCAAGTGGACCAATATGGAGGATTGGCAGCATCAGGGCGCCTCCTGTAATAGACGGCGCACCTGCGTTTGAATAAGTGCCTCGGACATCGGCCCGCCAATTATGACCTGTTGAATAACTCCTTTACGGTCTATAAAAAAGGAACTTGGCATGGCCAGCACCTGATAACGGTCCGTTACCTTGCCATCCTTATCCATCAGGATTGGGAAGGATAATTGATTGTCTGCGACGAATTTGGTCGCCGCGGCGAGATCGTCCTGATAAGTGGTGTTAATGGCCAGGATGACAACATGCTCGCCATGATACGCCTGCTGCAATGCTTCGAAAGCGGGCATTTCAGCCTTGCAGGGTGGACACCACGAAGCCCAAAAATTTAAAACTACAACCTGACCGCGAAAATCCTCTACTCGAATTGGGTCTCCTGCTAGGCTGTTCAGGGTAAATTCTGGTGCAGGAAAACCTTGCCTGGGGGCGGGATTTTTACCCAATTCGGAAGGTTTGGTCACCATGGTTGTAAAGGCAATCCAGGCGGCAGAAAGGACAAGGATTAATGCTTGGATCCAACGAAAGGAGACGGTTGTGACCTTCATAATAGAATCCTATTTGAGACGGTGGGTTGTGTCAAGTAACACTGCAGGATCGTAGAACATGCCGTTCACTATTGACAAAGTGGAGTAATATGGGTATTATTGTCTATGATAACCCTCCCCATATGGGGGGGGGTAGAAAAGAGACGAATGTCAAATAAAGAAGCTTTAGCCCGTTTAAAAACTGCCGAAGGCCACCTGCGCGGAATTCAACGCATGGTGGAAGAGGATGCTTATTGCATCGATGTAATCCGACAGATCCAGGCGGTCCAATCGGCATTGAACAAAGTTTCGACAATGGTGCTGGATAACCATTTGAACAGCTGTGTAATCACTGCAATTCGCGGTGAAGACCCGCAAGAACGCGAACGAGTTCTAAAAGAAGTAGCCGAAATTTTCGATGCTGCAACCAAAGTCTAATCTTATCACTACAAAAAGGAGACCCAAATGAAAACAATAACCTACAACGTTCCTGCCATTTCATGCGGCCATTGCGTTCACACCATTCAAACGGAATTGAGCGAACTGGCTGGAGTGGCAAAGGTCAATGCAGAAATGGATATCAAGAAAGTCACGGTTCAGTTTGATGACCCTGCAACTGAAGAAAGAATCAAACAACTGCTGGCTGAAATAAATTATCCGGTCGAAGCCTGAAATACTGCAACCAGTAAAAAGGGATTATTTGTACCGGGCATGACAGGATCATGCCCGGTCATAAGAATTTTCCATTATTCGTTTGAGGGCCGATTATGAGTGAATTAAAACAAGTGGTATTGCCAATCACCGGTATGACCTGCGCAAATTGCGTGGCAACCATCGAGCGAAATCTGAAAAAAGTAAACGGCGTCGAGACCGCGGTGGTAAACCTTTCTTCTGAGCGGGCGACAGTCGAGTTCAACCCGCTGTTAACCGGCTTGGGCGAAGTCATAGGCAGGGTGGAACGTGCCGGTTATGGGATTGCTGTGGGCGAAGCCGACTTATTAATTCGCGGTTTGAGCGATGATAACGACGCAAAGCGACTTGAAAAATCATTATCCCGACTGGATGGCGTTCGAGAGGTCTCGGTAAGTTACATCACTGAAAAATCACTCATTCACTACATTCCCACCCTTGTGAGCCAGTCGGACCTTCGCAAGGCAGTTGCAGCTAGCGGATTTCAGGCAGTGGAAACAGGCAGTGAAGGGGAGGATGCTGAAGCAAAAGCGCGCGAGAACGAAATTCTAGAGCAGCGCCGGTTGTTGACCATCGGTTTGGTTTTCACAATCCCGCTATTCTTGTTGGCCATGGCGCGGGATTTGGGCTTCTTGCCGATGGTTTTACAGCATGCCGATTGGTTAAATTGGGTGATGTTTGTCCTGGCAACCCCTGTTCAATTCTATGTGGGCCGTCAATATTACGTGAATGGTTACAAATCACTTCGCAACGGCTCGGCCAATATGGACGTGCTGATTGCATTAGGCTCATCGGCTGCTTATTTCTATTCCATTCCCGTGATGCTTGGTTTGATCCCCGGACATGTTTATTTTGAAACCGCAGCGGTCATCATTACTTTAATTAAGGTTGGAAAATTCCTGGAAGCCCGCGCCAAAGGGCGCACCAGTGAAGCGATTAAAAAATTGATGGGATTGCGAGCTCGCATGGCACGGGTTATCCGCGACGGCAATGAAATTGAAGTGCTCGTTGAGGATGTGTTGGTGGGCGATGTGGTGACCGTGCGACCCGGTGAAAAAATACCTGTGGACGGCGTGGTAGTCGAGGGTCGGTCGAGTGTGGATGAATCGATGCTCACTGGCGAATCGCTGCCTGTTGAGAAATTTCCAGGAGAGAGAGTCATTGGGGCAACTCTCAACAAACAAGGGTCAATCCAATTCGAGGCGACGCGGGTTGGGCGGGAGACTGCCCTGGCGCAAATCATTCGACTTGTAGAAGAAGCCCAGGGAAGCAAAGCACCTATTCAAAAACTGGCAGACCAGGTTTCGGCGGTATTTGTGCCGGCAGTAATCGTAATCGCATTCGTTACCTTCCTGGCATGGTTTTTCATTGTTCCAGCGCCTGCGGCTGGCGCGGATGTAAATGCCTTTACACGGGCCTTGATTCATATGGTGGCTGTTCTGGTGATCGCCTGCCCTTGTGCAATGGGTCTGGCCACCCCAACTGCGGTCATGGTTGGAACCGGCAAAGGTGCCGAATCAGGCATTCTCTTTCGCTCAAGCGAAGCTCTGGAACAAGCCGGGAAAATATCAACCGTGGTTTTGGATAAAACCGGCACCATTACCCGCGGACAACCCGCGGTGACAGATATTGTAGTTGCGCCATCCTGGCACAAAGTTTTTCCAGACCCGCAAGGAGAATTGCTCCGTCTGGCTGCCAGTGTGGAACAGGCTAGCGAACATCCCTTGGGCGAGGCGATTGCAGCCGAAGCCGGTAACCGTGGTTTAGGCTTAACCCGGCCGTCCGGATTTCAAGCAGAGACGGGGAATGGCGTTTCGGCGGAAGTTGAGGCTGAGAAGGTGTCCATCGGCAGCCTGCGCTTCATGCAGTCAAAGAATATCGGAATTAACGGGCTTGAAGCGGAGATTGATCGCCTCCAGGGTGAAGCCAAGACGACCATGCTGGTATCGGTGGATGGGCGAGTGGAGGGCATTATTGCCGTGGCTGACACAGTCAAGGATGGCTCTCCAGACGCCATCCAGGCATTGCACAACCTGGGCCTGAAGGTGGTCATGATTACCGGAGATAATCAAAAAACGGCTGAAGCAATCGGCCGCCAGGTGAATGTTGACCAGGTTCTGGCAGAGGTCCTACCGGAGGGAAAATCAGAAGAAGTAAAAAAGCTGCAAACGGCGGGTTCGATCGTTGCCATGGTTGGCGATGGGATTAATGATGCACCAGCGCTTGCGCAGGCGAATGTAGGCATAGCCATTGGCACTGGAACGGATGTCGCCATGGCGGCTGCGCCAGTCACATTGATCAGCGGCGATTTACGAGGCGTGATCCGGGCTATTAAACTATCGCGTTTGACCTTAAAAACGATCCAACAAAACCTGTTCTGGGCATTTTTCTATAATGTAATCCTGATACCTGCGGCTGCATTGGGTTTTCTCAATCCGATGCTGGCAGCAGCAGCGATGGCTTTTAGCAGCATTTTTGTAGTATCCAACAGCCTGCGTTTGAAAAAAGTAAACATCAATTAACACCGGTAAACCACCGATATAAATCCCATGATAATCAACCGGTTATTATGGGATTTTCTGTTCCGCGGCCGCCCGAGGGAGGGTTGCATGGTAGAATACATGAAAATCCGGTCTTAACAAGGTTAATATTAGAAACCAGCTAATTGCTGGTTTTCCTGATGGATTATCCACTCTTTTCTCGAGGGTTTTATGACCGAACCAAAGAATCTCCAAGAACAAGTCATTAATACCATTCGATTCCTTTCTGCAGATGGCGTTCAAAAAGCAAATTCAGGGCATCCTGGCTTGCCGATGGGCACCGCGGCCATGGCTTTCACATTGTGGACACGCCATCTGCGCCACAATCCGAAAAATCCAAAGTGGGCTAATCGTGACCGCTTTGTGCTATCGGGCGGCCATGGTTCGATGCTGTTGTATTCCCTGTTGCACCTGACGGGGTACGATCTCTCGCTGGATGAACTTAAGAATTTCCGGCAATGGGGCACACGAACACCGGGGCATCCGGAGTATGGTTTGACACCTGGCGTCGAAGTGACCACTGGCCCACTTGGACAGGGATTTGCGAATGGGGTGGGCATGGCCATTACCGAAGCCCATCTGGCAGCAGAATTCAACCATCCGGGGTTGAACGTCATTGATCATCACACCTATGCGATTGTGACCGATGGCGATTTGATGGAAGGAGTCTCATCCGAGGCTGCCTCCCTGGCCGGCCATTTGAAGCTCGGAAAATTGATCTACTTATACGATGACAACCGGATCTCCATCGATGGCTCTACAGATCTGGCATTTACAGAAGATCGTGGTAAACGCTTCGAGGCTTACGGCTGGCAGGTCCTGCACGTCGCGGACGGTAACGACGTTGAAGCAATCGATGCTGCCATCAAGGCAGCAAAAGCTGATTCAAGGCCATCCCTCATTATCTGCCGCACCCACATTGGTTATGGCCTTCCTAACCGGCAGGATACCTCCAAGGCACACGGCGAACCGCCAGGTGATGAAGAATTAAACGGGGCAAAAAAGAATCTGGGTTGGCCAATTGAACCACATTTTTACATCCCTGATGAAGTGCGCAAGTTCTTCCGGCAAGCGGAAAAGTCCGGCGCTGAGCTTGAAAAGACCTGGAAAGAAAACCTCAAGACTTATTCGGAGCAATATCCTCAACAGGGAACAGAACTTAAACGCAGGTTGGAAGGAAAATTGCCGAAGGGGTGGGAAGATGCACTGCCTGATTTCCCGGCTGATACCAAGGGAATGGCAACGCGCGCTGCGTCCGGTCAAGTCATCAACGCACTGGCTGGCAGGATTCCTGAGCTGATTGGCGGCTCAGCGGATCTGGCACCTTCCAATAACACCTGGATCAATGGACAAGCTGATTTTCAAGCCGCAACGCCGGAAGGGAGAAATTTCCATTTTGGCGTGCGGGAACATGCCATGGCGTCAATCGTGAACGGCATGGCTGTTCATGGCGGTGTTATTCCATATGGTGCGACATTCCTCGTTTTTACCGATTATGCCCGTCCAGCCATCCGGCTATCGGCGCTATCGCATTATCCCAGTATTTGGGTGATGACTCACGACAGCATTGGCCTCGGTGAAGACGGTCCGACCCACCAACCTGTTGAACATCTGGCTGCGCTGCGCGCCATCCCAAACCTGGTGGTTTTACGCCCGGCAGATGCCAATGAAGTCAGCGAAGCCTGGCGCGCAGCAATCAACCACCGCGACGGACCGACATTATTGGCACTTAGCCGGCAGGCCGTGCCGACATTCGATCGAAATGTATGTGCGCCAGCCACTGGACTTAGCAAGGGTGCTTACGTGCTCTCTGATCTGGGCGGCAGTCTTCCCGAGATTATTCTCCTGGCGACCGGTTCCGAGGTGACACTGATTCTACAGGCAGCTTATGCGTTGGCCACAGAGGGCCGTTCAGTTCGCGTGGTTTCAATGCCGAGTTGGGCGCTTTTTGAAGCTCAACCGCAGCATTATCGCGACCAGGTGCTGCCGCCATTCACTGAACTTCGTATAGCTGTAGAGGCAGGCGTCACTCAGGGATGGGATCGATGGGTTGGTCCGAAGGGAAAAATCCTGGGTATCAACCACTTTGGTGCCTCAGCACCTGCCAAGACCATTTATGAACATTTTGGCCTGACTGTTAAAGACATCGTGGAGCAGGCTCATGCGATGTTGGGTATGGTAGGAGAATAAAAATGCGTGTAGCTGTTAGTTGCGACCATGCTGGATTTCCCATAAAAGCATCGGTTATCGATGCCATTCAAAAGTCAGGGCACGAAGTGCTCGATTTCGGAACCAATAGTACAGCCAGCGTTGACTTCCCAGATTTCGCTGAAAAAGCCTGCCGGGCAATCCAAAACGGTGAAGCTCAACGGGGAGTTATTCTTTGTGGATCCGGCGTTGGCGTGGTTATCACTGCCAATAAATTAAAAGGAATCTATGCCGGCTTGTGCCATGATACCTATTCCGCCCATCAAGGCGTGGAACATGATTATATGAATGTCCTTTGCCTGGGCGGGCAGGTGATCGGACCGGCTCTGGCACGTGAACTTGTCACATCATTCTTGAACGCGACTTTTGATGGCGGTGAGCGGTTTGTACGACGGGTCAATATAATGAAAAAACTGGAAAACGAAGGATAATAAACCAGCCGGTTTGCATTATTTTGGAGGTTTTATGTCACGCATTGATCAGCTGCACGCTTTGGGACAATCCATATGGTATGACAATATTCAACGACGCCTGTTGGAAAATGGTGAACTCGCCAAAATTATTCAAGCAGGTGATATCCGCGGTGTGACGTCCAATCCATCGATATTTAACAACGCGATTGCGAAAACAACCGATTATGATTCGGCACTCAAACCGATGGCCTGGTCTGGTTGGACTGCGGAGGATATCTTCTGGCAATTGGCGGTGGAAGATATTCAAGCAGCGGCTGATCTATTCCGACCACTCTACGAAACAACCAGCGGCGGCGATGGTTATGTCAGCCTGGAAGTCAATCCATATCTGGCGAATGACACCATCAACACTGTTTCAGAAGCGCGCCGGTTATGGAAACTGGTTGACCGGCCAAACCTGATGGTCAAAATCCCAGCAACAAAGGCCGGCATACCAGCCATTCAACAAGCGATTGCCGCAGGGATCAATGTCAATGTGACGCTCATTTTTTCTCTTGAGCGTTATGCCGAAGTGATGGATGCCTACATGCGCGGCCTGGAGGAACGGATTGAAAAAGGATTACCGGTAGGATCCATAGCTTCAGTGGCATCTTTCTTTGTCTCAAGGATTGATACAAAAATCGATGCGCGCCTGGAGGCGTTAATCAAAACCGGAAGCAAAGATGCGGTAACAGCAGCCGGTTTGCGCGGTATTGCGGCCATTGCAAATGCGCGCCTGGCTTATGTACAGTTTTTAGAGGTATTTGGCTCCGGTCGATTTGTAAAAATAATGGCAAAGGGCGGTCAACCGCAGCGTCCACTTTGGGCTTCTACCAGCACAAAGAACCCGGACTACCGCGACGTGATTTATGTTGAAGAATTAATTGCGGGTAACACTGTCAATACCGTGCCACCCCAGACCCTGGTTGCCTTCAAAGATCACGGCAATTCTGAACTAACCATAGGGAAGGACCTCGACGCGATGCGCCGGGGATTGGCTGACCTGGAATCGATTGGCATTCATATGGACCAGGTTACCGCCGAGTTGGAGGATGAAGGCGTTAAATCATTCTCAGAAGCCTTCACGGCCTTGTTGAAGTCAATTGATGACCGCCGGAATGCCTGTTTGAGGGAGTTGGGCGAATTATCAGGAAAGGTTGCGACACGGGTAAAAGCATTAGCCGAGTCAGATGCTCCGCAGCGTTTGTGGAAACCGGATCCAACTTTGTGGACAAATGACCCAGGCGAACAGGAAGAAATCCTGCGGAGGGTAGGTTGGCTGAAAGCGCCGGTAAATAGCATCGCATTATTCAAACAGGTGCAGGATATTTTGGCCAGCTGCCAAAAAGACGGGTACACGCACGCATTGCTGCTTGGAATGGGCGGATCTTCGTTGGCGCCGGAAGTATTGCGTCTGACTTTTGGCGTATTAAGTGCAAATGGCAAACCGGGTCTGGATCTGGGAATCCTGGATTCAACCGATCCGGCCCAGGTTAGATCGGCTGCCCAGCGAGCGCCATTGGCAAAAACGTTGTTTATTGTTGCCAGCAAGTCCGGTTCGACAAGCGAGACTCAAGCTCATCTGGCGTATTTCTGGAAAAAAGCTGTGCGCAGTCTTGGAAGAGAAAAAGCAGCCAGGCATTTTGTTGCCATCACCGATCCTGGCAGTATCGTGGAAAAACAGGCGCGCGAAAGGGGTTTTCGCGATGTCGTCCTGGCCGACCCGACGGTGGGCGGCCGTTATTCGGCCTTGATTGCTTTTGGGTTGTTGCCGGCGGCCTTACTGGGACTGGATTTGGACAAATGGTTGGCTCGGGCTGAAACCATTATGATGGTCTCTGAACCCTCCATTCCGGCCGGGCGCAACCCAGGATTGGTGCTAGGTGCGGTCCTGGGCGAAGCTGCCCTGGTTGGCCGGGATAAACTCACTTTCATCACAGATCCGGAACTGTCTGCATTTGGCTCATGGCTCGAGCAATTGATCGCTGAGAGCAGCGGAAAAAAGGGAAAAGGCATCGTTCCAGTCGATTTGGAGACACAGCTCCCGCCGCGCAATTACAGCAATGATCGATTATTCGTCTACCTGCGCTTGACTGGCAGTCTGGATCAACCGGTTATGAAATTGCAAGCTTTTGGCCATCCGGTTCTGGTGCTGCCAATCAATGACCCATACGACTTGAGCGCCGAGTTTTACCGGTGGGAAGTTGCTACGGCAATCTGCTGCGCAATTCTTGGCGTCGATGCTTTTAACCAGCCGGATGTACAGGATAATAAAGTACGTACTCAGAAGAAAATTGCCGACTTTCATGAAAAAGGCTACCTGGATGAAGGAAAACCTGTC
This sequence comes from Longilinea sp., assembly GCA_035560795.1. Lineage (GTDB taxonomy): Bacteria > Chloroflexota > Anaerolineae > Anaerolineales > Anaerolineaceae > Longilinea. Next base: position 6,454 of record DATMYV010000035.1, on the reverse strand, counting down.
TGGGAGGGTGAAGGCGGATTGGTGTTTGGCCAGGAGTTCCCTGGATTGAATGGTGCAAAGACGATTGCCGATGTGGTCGCCTTGTTTGTGGAACAGGCAAAAGCAGGCAGCGACTATGTAGCAATTAATGCCTTTCTGCCGCGGAATTCACGCACGACCACCAAATTGCAGAAAGTTCGCACGGTGCTGCAAGTGCGAACCGGCTGTGCGACAACACTCGGATTTGGACCGCGTTTTCTCCATTCGACTGGCCAATTGCATAAAGGCGGGATCAATAACGGCGTATTTATTCAGATTACTCATGATCCAGCCTATGATTACGAAATCCCCGACCAGGGTATCAGCTTTGCGACCCTCGAGCGGGCTCAAGCGTTGGGCGATTTGGAAGCTTTACGCAGCCGCGGAAGGCGAGTCATACGGATTCATCTGACCAGTTCAGATTTACTCGATTTGATCTAGCAAAATGCCCCCTGATAAACAGGGGGCGTTTCTTCTCTTAATTTCCTTGCATTGCCAAGGCAACCGCACCCAGCGATCCAGCCTTGTTGCCAAGGCCAGGAGGGACGATATAGCTATCAATATCGGAAAGCAATGCAGGGGATTGTACATAACCGTTTAATAAGGTGGAAATTTCTTTTCGGATCATTGGGAAAAGCTGGGATTGGGACATCACACCGCCGCCCAGAATAATTCGTTGCGGTGAGAGGGTGTAAATGAAACTACTTACCGCGAGGGCAATATAATGAGCTTCGAGCTCCCAGCCTGGATGATCCGGTGGCAATTTGTCTGCGTTAACACCCCAACGCTTGTTCAAAGCCGGACCTGACGCCAAACCCTCAAAACAATCGCCGTGATAAGGGCAATTGCCAGAGAATGGGTCGACGAGACGATCATGCGGTATAACCACATGCCCCATTTCAGGGTGAACCAGTCCATGCAATGGTTTGCCTGCACAGATTGCCCCACCGCCAACACCAGTGCCAATCGTAAGGTAAAGAAAATCTGATAACCCTTGCGCGGCTCCCCAGCGGCCTTCGCCAAGAGCTGCGCCATTTACGTCGGTATCAAAAAATACCGGAATCGCCAATTCCTTTTTTATTACAGGCGCTATAGAAGCATTCTTCCACCCAGGTTTTGGCGTGGAGGTAATGTAACCAAATGTTTCGGATTCTGGCAGCAAATCCACCGGTCCAAAACTGGCAATGCCAACAGCTTGAATCGCAAGGTGCTGCTCGGACATCCAATGCTTGAAGAAATCCACGGTTCTCTGCAGGGTTTCTTCGGGTTGTGTGGTTGGAAAGCGCGTTTCGGCCAGGATCCTGGCGTTTTCATCTGCCACAATGCAGACGAATTTAGTTCCGCCTGCCTCGATACCGCCAAAATAACCCATTGGTGACCTCCGTCAGGGTTTTTGCTAATTAATCATAGCACAGGCGCAAGAATCGTCAGAATCTTTTTTCGGGTATAATCAGTTTTCAAAGCAACCGTTGAAGGCGCCAACAGGTTCTGGCGACCGATGGGCATTTCCAGATTCATAATTCAGAGCCCTTTTCCCATTCTTTATTATCACCCCCATCCTCATTCAGGTTTAGTTTTCAATTTTTTTCCAAGGATAATCATATGGATTTATTTCAGAAATGCCTCGAGTATACCGAAGCAAGGGAGGCGATTAAGGAAGGATTTTATCCTTACTTTATTCCTCTCGATGAGAACGAGGGGACAGAAGTCCTGTATAAAGGAAAGCGACTCATCATGTGTGGGTCGAACAATTATTTGGGGTTAACCACACATCCGAAAGTAAAAGAAGCGGCCAAAGCAGCCATCGATCGGTTTGGTACCAGTTGCACCGGTTCGCGGTTTTTGAATGGCACCCTTGCATTGCACGAACAGCTCGAAAATGAGTTGGCCGCGTGGGTCGGAATGGAAGCTGCGCTTGTTTTTTCCACCGGGATGCAAACGAACCTGGGCACGGTCAGCGCGCTGATCGGCCGGGACGATATCGTGATTTTAGATAAAGATGATCATGCCAGCATTGTGGACGGTGCGCGTTTAGGGTACGGGAAAATCGAACGGTACCGTCATAACGATGGCGATCACCTGGAGCGCGTCCTGAAAAGCTTGCCCGAAGGAGCTGGAAAATTACTGGTCATGGATGGGCTTTTCAGCATGGAAGGCGATTTGGCTGACTTGCCCCTGCTTGTGCCATTGGCGAAAAAGTACGGTGTGCGGGTCATGATTGATGATGCACACGGGATGGGCGTGATGGGTAAGGGGCATGGCACCGTTGCTCATTATGGAATGGTAGATCAGGTTGACTTGATCATGTCTACGTTTAGCAAATCTTTTGCTTCTTTGGGTGGCTTTATCGCCGGCAAGGATGAAGTGGTGCATTATATTAAGCACCATGCCCGGTCGCTGATATTCAGTGCCAGTATCCCGGCTTCGAACGCAGCTTCTGCTTTGGCGGCGTTGGGAATAATGCGGGAAGAGCCTGAAAGAGTTGAACGGGTCAACGAGATCGGCCGCAAGATGCGCGTCGGTTATCAATCGCTCGGTTTTAACATAGGTCGATCTGTGACGCCGATTGTGCCAATCATTATCGGCGACGACATGAAGACCTTTCTTTTCTGGAAAGCGTTATTTGAAAATGGCGTTTTTGTCAATCCAGTGATCAGCCCGGCAGTTGCCCCCGGTAACCAATTGTTACGAACCAGTTATATGGCTACGCATACTGATGACCAGCTGGATCAAGTCCTGGAGACTTTTGGAAGGGTCGGAAAAGAATTTGGGATTATCTAAAGGGTGAGGCAAGTCAATCGGCGTTCCTATAAGGGACGCCGATTTTGATTCCTGCTCACCATTAAGTGTGGCCTACCCCACCAATCCCATCATTGTTGCGTTTCTTCGAAAGAACCCTTTGGCAGCGGAATGATCAGTCTAGAACCTTCTTGGTCGGTCTTGTTTGTGCTGACTACCGGCCGAAAGACTGTGAAAAGCTGCGTCCATGGGGATATATACCGGCTCAGGCATTTCCAGCGGCTCGGGTTCAGGCTGTTGAAAAATGGGTTGAGGCTGGCGGATACGAGGCAAGGACGGTTCTGTTTTTAGCAGTGGCATGCTGCGCTCTTTGCGCCGGACGATCAGTGGCTGATTTATTGTGCGCTGTCCATCCGGTAAAACTGGCGTTAGAGCCGCTCGAGCCTGGTCAGGATTTACGCTTAGCGAGAATGAGCCAATTAAGAGGATGCGTGTAACCCAGACCATAATTGCCACAAACACCGGAATCCCGTGCGTGAGAATCTGGGGATTGATGATGGTGCTGCTGGCCAAGGTACGATTGATCACGGCCATGGATATGCCCCACCAGGTCAACACGGCATTCATGGTTGCAGCCAGGAGCCAGGCTCCGAAAAGGAACCACAGTTCCCTGCCCACCCGATTTTCAATTTCTGGCATAAAAAGCCGGGCGATGCCTGCAAAATCGATGGAACAGAAGGCAATTGCCAAAACTGAAGACCAACGCATTCCAAAGAAACTTAAGTGCCCCAAGAGGTCGTCCAGGGCATAAGCAGTTGTACTGAAATTGAAGATTTCAAATCCCAGTAGAGCGACGGCCAGAATGCACGCTGTGACCAATTTGCGGTAGCCGAGTGTGCGGTCGGTTTGCAGCTGAAGGTTTGGATATTTCGGACTGGACATGGCTACCTCCTTTTATGCGAATCCAAGCCAACCAGTATTAATTTAATAATAGAACAAAATATCTATATTGTCAATAGGGTAAACGCCGATGGGTTTCTTACCACCGGCGTCGTTTATTTTGAAAGTCTTCGGGAAGATTAGAACCAGCCGCGTTTCTTGAAAAAAGTCAACATTCCAATCACAATAGCGACATATATTCCGATTACCATTAAATATCCATACTGCCAGCTGAGTTCAGGCATGAACTTGAAATTCATGCCAAAATTTCCGGCCACAAAGGACAAGGGCAAGAAAATTGTAGAAACAATGGTCAGTGCTTTCATGACCTCATTCAAGCGCAATGAGGTGGAGTTGAGGTATATATCCAAGGAACCGCTGACAATATCCCGAATATTTTCTGTCATGTCCTGGATGCGCATGAGGTGATCATAGATATCGCGAAAATAAATGCGGCTCTTTTGGTCAATCATCGGGTACTCATCCCTGCTCAGGCGGTTGATGACCTCGCGCTGCGGCCAGATTATATGGCGCAAGACCATGATGCTGTGTTTTAAAGCCAGAATTCGCTCGAGCGTTTCGACTTTTGGTCTGGCCAGAATCAGGTCTTCCAGTTTTTCGATCTCATCTTCCATGCTGTCCAGAAGCGGCATGTAATCATCCACCAAAATATCCAAAATGGCGTGACAAAGAAAATCGGTGCCTCCGAGGTGCAGGCGTTGATCCTTCTCCAATAAATCCCAGGTTTTGATAACAGGCGGCATGCTGGGATCGGTGGAAACGGTAACCAGGAAATTGGGACCAAGGAAGATTCCCAATTCCAGCAGGGTCTCCTCGGTGATTTCCCAGGCTGGTTGAATGGCGTGTGCAATAATGAAAAGATAATCCGAGAAATCATCAATTTTCGGCGATTGATAACCGACATTGGTACAATCTTCGATCGTTAGGGGGTGGAAATGGAAAGTATCTGCCAAGATGGTCTGGATTTCTTCCGGAGTGGTATTTTCCAGGCTAACCCACAATAAACCCTCCGGGTTTTGCAGACATTCTTCAAATTGTTCTGCTTCCAAGTTGCGAACCGGGGTTTCGTTGGGTGGATAATAAATTGAACGAATCATTGAAATTCACTCCGCGTGGGTGAGGATCTAAGTGAGAGTATACACTTATTTTTATTGGGGCTGGTCAGGGTTATTCCACTTAGATTGCCATAATTCGGGTAAAATCAATCCAGGAGGAGCAGCCTGTGAGCGAATTAACAATAAAAAAATTGATGGAAGCCATGCCAGGTGCCTTTATCCCTGAAAGGGCTGAAGGAATTAACGCGGTAACCCTATTTTCGTTTAGTGGGGAAAATGGCGGTGATTGGACTGTAACCATTCGCGATCAAAAAATTATTGTTGAATCAGGAAAACCGCTCGAGAAACCCACCTTAAGTCTGCACGGCAACGCTCAGGATATTCTCGATATTTTTTTTGGCAAACTGGACCCAACCAAGGCATTTATGCAAGGAAAACTGCGAATGAAGGGAAACATGGGCCTTGCTTTTAAACTTGCCAAGCTTTTTCGGATAGACGAAGAATTATACCGTTCTGTTCAGAAATAAAACATCGGGCTATCAGCCCGATGTTTTTTATTATTTTTTGGCTAATTTAGTACAAACCCCATTCAGCGCCGAGGCCTTCTTCCATCATCGAAAAATCCCATGCATCAAGACCAAGGTCAATGACTGCCGGTTGATTTAGGGCTTCTTCGGCCTTTTGCCTGGTCATTTCCAGCATGGCCGGCCCATAGGGACAGAAGGGTGTGGTTAGGATCATCTTGAGGATGGTTTGATCATCATCGATGCGGACATCGCGGATCAAACCGAGTTGGATGATGTTGAGACCGATTTCAGGGTCAACCACTTCGCTCAGTTTTGTTCGTAATAAGTCACATTTTTCCGCCTGGGTTTCTTCAGCTGCCCAGGCTGGCCGGTTTGTACCGGGCTGCGCGTTCATCATGGTCAATTCTCCGATTTAGGAGCGGCAAGTTCAGAAATAACATAGGTGCAGTGTGTGTCGCCGCGCAATATGCACTGAATTTTTTCTGCAGGAATTTCCAAAACGGTGGAAATCAACGTTTGATCAACGCTGCACACCTCAGGATGGCTTTGACCGACATGATAATAGGGGCAGGAGATTTCATGGATGTGATACTGCGATCCCTGCTTTTCCCATTGAACTGTAAATCCTTCTTCGCCAAGCAATTTCTGAACCAAATCCAGGCGTTCCTCGAGATTCATCGAATGCGCTTCACGTTTCACGCTGGATGCCATATCAACCGCGATTTCGGTAAAGATCTTATTGACAACTGGCGCTGGCAAACTTTCTTTGATCTGGTCGAGCAGACGGTTTGTCAGCCGCAGATAACGGGTTGGAAAGCGTTCCAAACCCGTCTCAGTGAGAAAATAGACCAATCTCGGACGGCCTACGCCATGCCGCTCTTCCTCGGCAGCCACTAGCGATTCAGCTTGCAGGCTGGTGAGATGGTGGCGGACGGAAATGGCATTGATTCCAACTGCATCGGCTAGATCGGTAATGGTGGCGCGTGGATTCCCTAACAGGGTCTGCAGGATACGTTCGCGGGTACTTTTCATGAACAGGTTTTACCTTAATATTTTTTTCCGATTTCTAACGGCAGTATATCATAAGCTCTCGAAAATTGTCAATATACTAGATTATTATCCTAAATATTCAATCAAGAGTTCAATCGAATTGAC
>DATMYV010000034.1:0-40432 GCA_035560795.1 Longilinea sp. | reverse complement strand
TCATTAAATAGGACAAAACATATCAAGTTTTTTTGCCAATCTGCGATTTTGGTTTATTTATTTATCGAAAGTGTTAATTCTTTATCAGAACCATAAATGCGCGCTTGACGCTCATTTTCCGGCATGGTATCATCAATACCGTATTGTTAGCACTCGAAGGCTTAGAGTGCTAAACTGAGTCAAAATGGAAGAATTAAGCGAACGGCAAAAGTTAATCCTCTCGGTGGCGATCCACGAGTACGTGCGTACCGCGGCGCCTGTCAGTTCAATGCACCTGGTTGAGCGTTATCACCTCGATATGAGCTCGGCGACCGTGCGTAACGAACTTTCAGCGCTGACGGAAATGGGCTATTTGCGCCAACCGCACACCTCGGCGGGCCGTTTACCTACTGAAGAGGGTTACCGTTATTTTGTCGGCCGCTTGCTGCAAGAAACCAACCTGCCGGATAACACCCGCCGTACCATCAGCCACCAGTTCTATCAGAGCCGCAACGACGTGGACCAATGGATGCGCCTGGCTGCTTCGGTGCTGGCGTACCAATCGCACGGCGCTTCGCTGGTCACAGCCCCTCATCCCGCCCGCGCGGTTCTAAAACACCTCGAATTGATTTCCACCCGCGGTAAGCAGGTGCTGCTGGTGCTGGTTATGGTGGGCGGCGAAGTCCGCCAACGGCTGATCACGCTTACCGAATCAGTGACCCAGGAACAGCTTTCCGCTTCAGCGGATCACCTGAAACGCCTTTTTCAAGGACAGGATGCCGGCAGTCTGCAGGCGCTCTCCTCGCAACTTCCCGCTCTGGAAGCCGAGTTGACCGATTGGGTTGTCGAAGAGCTGAACGATATGGATGCCACCGTCTCCGGCGAGATCTTCCTGGATGGTCTGACCAATGTGCTGGCCGAACCCGAGTTTTCCGGGTCCGACGATGCGCGCCGGGCAATCCGTCTGCTGGAAGAACGCTCGATGCTGCAGGAATTGTTGGCACGAACTGTGCTATCGACCAATGCAATGAATGGCGTGCAGGTTCTCATCGGCGGCGAAGGCACGTCGTGGGATGAACTGCGCCAGTGCTCAATCGTCCTAGCGCGCTACGGCACACCTGGTCTGGCTACCGGGACTTTGGGTGTGTTAGGTCCGATGCGCATGCCTTACGGTCGGACGATCTCGGTGGTTAGATTTCTCTCCGGATTGCTTAGCGATCTGGTCTCTGAAACGATGGAAGAAGAACTTACGAACAATTCAGGGGAGGTGAATTGATGGAAGATGGAAAAAAGAAGCACGGCAAAACCGCTACTGGCCCATTGGGGGCCAAACCGGCAGCGGAAGAAATACCGACGACCCCCATTGAAAAACAGGGTGAAAAATTGCCAACGGAACTAAACACAGCAGTTGAAGAACAGTTTATCGCTGAAAATGCCATGTTGCGTGCTGACCTGGATGATGCGCAGCAAAAGGCAAAGGAAAATATGGACGGCTGGCTGCGCGAACGCGCTGATTTCATGAACTATCGCAAGCGCATCGAACGCGAGCAGTCAACCCTCAAAGAAAACATCTCCGGTGAAATCCTGAAGAAATACCTGGTGGTGCTGGATGATCTCGAGCGGGCGATGAAAGTGCGCCCGACTGAAGGCGACAATGCCGCCTGGGCGGATGGAATCGAGCTGGTTTACCGTAAATTGATCAGCATCCTCGAGGCCGAGGGAGTCCAGCGCATCCCGGCCGAGAATGAGAAATTTGATCCGACCCGGCATGAAGCCATCACGTATGAAGAGAGTCCGAATCACGAGTGTGATGATATTATCGAAGTCATTCGTCAAGGTTACACCATCGCCGACCGCGTCCTGCGCCCGGCCCAGGTGAGAGTTGCCCGCTAGGAGGAATAAAACAATGTCAAAAATCGTAGGTATCGATCTGGGAACCACTAACTCCGTCGTAGCCGTCATGGTAGGCGGCGAGCCGACCGTCATCCCTTCCGCTGAAGGTGAACGGCTGGTACCCTCGGTAGTGGCGGTCAACAAGAATCACGAACGTCTGGTCGGACGCTCTGCGCGCAACCAGGCTATCACCAATTCGGAAAATACAGTTTTCTCGATCAAGCGTTTCATGGGGCGCAAGTTCGACGATCCCGAAGTGCAGCGTACCATCAGCCGCATGCCGTATAAGGTAACCAAAGCGCCAAATGGCGATGTTCGCGTCGTGCTTGACGGCAAGGAGTATTCACCTCCGGAAGTCTCAGCCATGGTGTTGGCCAAGTTGAAAGCTGATGCCGAGGCTTACCTGGGCGAACCCGTTACCCAGGCAGTCATCACCGTACCGGCCTATTTCAACGACGCACAGCGCAATGCCACCAAGGATGCCGGCAAGATTGCTGGTTTGGAAGTGCTGCGCATCATCAACGAACCAACCGCATCATCGCTGGCTTACGGCCTCGACAAAAAGAAAAATGAAGTCATCGCCGTATACGACCTGGGCGGCGGCACTTTCGATATTTCCATCCTGGACGTTGGCGACGGCGTTTTCCAGGTGAAATCCACCAGCGGCGATACCTTCCTGGGCGGCGACGATTTTGATATCCGCCTGATGGATTATTTGATCGATGAGTTCAAAAAGGAAACCAGCATCGATCTGCGCAACGACCGGCAATCGCTGCAGCGCCTGCGCGAAGCCGCTGAAAAGGCCAAGATCGAACTTTCCTCGACGCTGCAGACTGAAATCAACCTGCCCTACATCACCGCTGACGCGACCGGTCCCAAGCACCTTGTCAAGACCGTGACGCGCGCCAAACTCGAGCAACTCACCGCCGATTTAGTGCAGCGCTCGCTCGATCCAGTCCGCCGCGCGCTTTCAGACGCCGGCCTGCGCACCACCGACATCAATGAGGTGGTGTTGGTGGGCGGCATGACCCGTATGCCGGCTGTACAGGATGCGGTGCGGCGCGAGTTTGGCCGCGATCCGCACAAGGGCGTCAACCCGGATGAAGTAGTGGCAGTCGGTGCGGCCATTCAGGCAGCCGTGCTGGGCGGCGAGGTGAAAGATATCCTGCTGCTCGACGTGACTCCGCTCACCCTCTCTGTCGAGACCATGGGCGGCGTGGCGACCCCCTTGATTGAACGCAACACCACCATTCCCACCCGCAAGAGCCAGATTTTCTCGACTGCCTCTGATTCACAGACCTCCGTTGAAATCCACGTGCTGCAGGGCGAACGCCCGATGGCCGCGGACAACAAGTCGCTGGGCAAGTTCGTGCTGGATGGCATTCCGCCGGCGCCGCGCGGCATGCCGCAAATTGAAGTAACCTTCGACCTGGATGCCAATGGCATTCTCAAGGTGACGGCTTCGGATAAAGCCACCGGACGCAGCCAGCACATCACCATCACGGCCTCCTCCGGCCTCTCTGAGACGGAAGTTGAAAAGATGCGCAAGGAAGCCGAGGTGCATGCCGAAGACGACCGCAAGCATAAAGAACTGGTGGAAGTGCGCAATTATGCCGATAACTCGGTCTATGCCGCTGAAAAGGCATTGCGCGATTACGGCGACAAGGTGGATCCGGCTTTGAAATCCCAGATCGAAGAAAAAGTTACCACGGTAAAGGGCATTATGGCCAGCGAGGATCCCGAAGCGATCAAACGCGAGACCGAAGACCTGGGCCAATTGATTCAAAAGATTGGCGCTGGCATGTACCAGCAGCCGGGCGATGCCGGTGCAGCTGGACCGCAAGCCGGTCCGGATGCCGGTCCGCAGGGAGGCGAGCCAGGCAAATCTGGCGACGACGTGGTCGATGGCGAGTTCAAAAGCGTTTAACCTGAACACTTTGTAAAGCGAAACGAAATTACCCCCTTCTCCCAAGAATGATTTATTCATCAGGGAGAAGGGGATGGTGATTAAAACAACGATTGGATAATTAGAACGCATGGCTTCGCGCGATTATTACGAAGTATTGGGCATAAACCGGAATGCCTCGGCGGACGAGATTAAATCTGCCTTCCGCAATTTGGCGCGCCAGTATCACCCGGATGTGAACAAGGCACCGGATGCCGAGGAACGCTTTAAAGAGATCAACGAAGCGTACGTGGTATTGTCGGATAACGACAAGCGCGCTGCCTACGACCGTTACGGTCAGGCCGGCCTGGATGGCATGGGCGGAGCGCCCGACTTTAGCACGGTTGATTTTTCAGACATCTTCCAGGAATTTTTCGGCTTTGGCGGCGGTTCCAGCCAGCGGCGCAATGCCCCCCGGCGCGGCACCGACCTCTCCTATTCCGTCTCGCTGGCCTTTGAAGAAGCTGTCTTCGGTGTGGAAAAAGAGGTGGAAATTAACCGCGACGAGGTGTGCTCCACCTGCCACGGCAGCGGCGCTGAACCCGGTACCAACCGGGCGCGCTGCACCACCTGCGGCGGCAAAGGCGAAGTCCGCCAAGTGCGCCAGACCTTTTTAGGTTCAATGGTGCAGGTAACTACCTGCCCGACCTGCAACGGCTCCGGCGAAGTGATCAGCACGCCCTGCCACACCTGCCGCGGACGGGGACTGGAACGCAAAACCGTCAAGAAGACCGTGCCGATCCCGGCCGGCGTCGATACGGGCACGCAAATTCGCCTGGCAGGCGAAGGCCAGCCGGGTGCCAATGGCGGACCGAACGGCAATCTGTACCTGGAGATCCAGGTCAAACCGCATGCCTTTTTCAAACGCCGACAAAATGACATTGTGCTGGACCTGGGAATCAACATTGCCCAGGCTGCCTTAGGCGCGGATATCGAAGTGCCGACGCTGGAAGGCAAGGCAAAATTATCCATCCCGGCCGGTACCCAACCCGGCAAGATCTTTACGCTGAAGGGCAAAGGCGTGCCGCATGTGCGCAGCTCGGCACGCGGCGACGAACTGGTGGTGGTGGATGTTGAAGTGCCCCTGCATTTGACGCAGGAGCAGCGCGCATTGTTCGAGCAGTTGGCTCAGTCGCTCGGCAGCGAAGTGCACACCAAGGAAAAAAGTTTCTTTGACCGCTTGAAGGAGGTTCTGGGTGCCTGACGCACGCTGGCTCGAAGTTTCTTTGACGGTGGACGGCGAAATGGCCGAGGCGGTCTCGGAGGTATTGGGCCGTTTTGTTTCGCAGGGCGTGGTGGTGGAGCAGGCGGTACAGTACAACGATGCCGAAGATGAGGGCACGCCGTATGGGCCGATGAAAATCTACGGCTACCTGATTATCGACGATCATATCGAAGAGACCCGCCGGCGGCTGGAAGAAGCCCTGTACTACCTCGGGCGCATCCAACCGCTGCCCCAACCCGAATTTCGCAGCATCGCCGATGAAAACTGGATGGAATCGTGGAAGAAGCATTACCATCCCATCCCGATCGGTGAAAGGCTGCTCATCCTACCGGCCTGGGTGGAGGATTACGATCCGGCGCGCATCCCGGTGCGCATTGATCCCAGTATGGCGTTTGGCACGGGCACGCACCCCACCACGCAGTTATGCATGGCGATGGTGGAAAAATACACGCTGCCCGGCAAGCCCGTCATCGACGTAGGCTGCGGGTCTGGTATCCTTTCCATCGCCGCGCTCAAGCTGGGCGCCAGCCGGGCGGTGGGCGTGGATATCGACAATGCATCCGTCAAGGCCACCTATGAGAACGGCGCCGCCAATGAGGTTGTAGATCGCCTGGAGTGCGGGGTGGGTTCAGTACGCGAACTGCGCCAGGGACATTTCAGCCTGAGGCGCGCGCCGGTGGTGCTGGCCAACATTCTTGCACCGGTCATCATCCGGTTGTTCGACGACGGCCTGGCTGAGCTGGTGGAACCCAGCGGCACGCTGGTGCTTTCGGGCATCCTGGCCGAGCAGGCCCCCGGCGTGGAAGTAGCCGGTAAGGCGATGGGGCTTGAGTTTGTCGAGCGCGTGCAGCAGAACGACTGGGTGGCTATTGTGCTGCGACAGCCGTAAAAGTGATTAACGGAATCAACGATGAGAAAAATTACCGCGGTCAAGGTTTCAGCCTGACCGCGGTGTTTGTTTGCTGTTAACGATTGGAGATGGATTACCAGACGCGCTCGAGGTCCGGGTTGTCCACGGCGCGACGGCCGACCTTGGCCAGATCCACCCAGTTATCCGCCACTTTGACGCGCACCACGTCGGCGGTGAAGTCGGTGACGGTGGCGCCGTGGTTGTCAAAGAGCGACGAGCCTACCGCGTAGATATCCACCGGCACGCTGAGTTTTTCAAAGCGGGCGATCTTCTCGGCATTGAAGCCGCCGGATACGACGATCTTGACCGCGCGGCAGAAGGCGCGTGCTTCCTCGCGCCACTTTTCAGGCACGTCCCAGGTCTCAGCGGCGGCATCCAGCGCCTTGCGCAGCGTAAACACCAGGCGCGGGTTGACGCCCAGGTCGAGCGCAGGATCACCCAGGGGAAGGATGGATTCATCGCGCAGCGAGGCGCTAGTATCGAGTCGCACGCCGTACAGGCGGTAGCGTTCGGCGGTTTGCCTGTCGCCGGCTTCCAGGTACTGGATGTAACGCTCGAACATCAGCCGGCACAGATGAAGCGAAGTGCCAACCGTGTCATTGGCAAAATCCACCAGGGCAATGCGCGGAATGCTGGTCGGCAGCACCTGCGAGAAGGCCAGCATGGCTTCGGCCGAATCGCCCAGGAAGCTGGCAATGCCGGAGTGCGAGACCGTACCGCCGCCCAGGCCGCCCCACCAGTCGCCCTGCGCGTCGGTTGAGACGAACGGCCCCAGGGTGGAGGCATAATCGAGGTTGTAACGCTCCACGGCGATCTGGTAGGCATAACCGTCGGCTGCCTGCACTTCGTGGATGTCAAAACGCGCCGGGAAGAACATCATTGGTTTACCCTTCGCGGCGATAAAGGTATCATAAACGTTGGTGGCCACCCGGCTGGAGCGGGTGAGAATGCCCAGGGTGGGCGTTTCGAGGATGGCAAAATCGCGGTAGCGCCCGCGCACGCGCAGTACCGGTTTCACGTGCAGCGGATCGCCGTCGTAGGTCACGGTACAGCCGTCCTGAACGGCCCAGACCTGCAAATGATCGGCCGTATTGATGAATTGATCGCCATCCCAGTAGCCGGTGCAGTGCTGCAGCATGGTGAGCGCTTTATCCACCCCGACCACGATGGTGGTATTGGGGCGGCGGGTGAACCACTGCATTTCCACTTCGATATTGCCGCAGGCAATCCCATCGGGCGAGATGCCGGGCGGCAGGCGGTGATCCTTGCCCTGGTAGGTGTACCCCTGCTTCGTCAGTACGGTCAGCATGGTGGCGATGTTGGTGAAGTACTTGTCGGTGTACCAACCGCGGCGCATGCGTTCGATATCGAGTTTAAAGGTTTCGTTGTTAAGGCGCTTACCATCGAAGAGGCTCATGAACACTCCTGGTGAACACAAACAGACTTTGTGTAATTATTACACGATTATAAGCCTGAAACCCGCGCTGTCAAGATGTGATAGACTGGGAGGGAGAAGCGAAGGGCAAACGAGGGGCAAATGGAGAATTTCGGCAAGCTGTTGGTGGTGATCGGGGTGGTTGTGATCGTGGCGGGCGGGGTGATCTGGCTGTTGGGACGATTGTTGGGCAACCAAAACCTGCCCGGCACGCTGCGCCTGGATTTCCCGGGCGGCAGCTGCGTGATCCCGATCCTAGCGTCCATCGTCATCAGCCTGGTGCTGACAGTGGTGTTGAACCTGCTGGCGCGCTGGTTGAATCGCTGATCGGAAAGATGTCACGTTTGAGGGGTGGACATTTGTCAGACAATAATAGGAAGAGGATCACTACACCGTTGTGAGCCGTGCTGGTATAAATAACGCCGTTGTGCGAAACAGAAGAGCGCGGTAGAAAATTGATTATCTCCTCCTTTTGGGTCTGAACTGGCTCACACGACGCCTCGCGTGAGCCAGTTCTATTTAACATTATTTCAAGGAAGGCACGTCCGTTACGGCGTTATGGAGCATCCCTTGACGGTTACAATAAAGCGGGTATAATCAAGGAACTTGATGCGGGGTAGAGCAGAGGTAGCTCGTCGGGCTCATAACCCGGAGGTCAGTGGTTCGAATCCACTCCCCGCTACTAAGAGTAAACCAGAGTCCGTCGGGCTCTGGTTTTTCGTTTTCAAAAGCGAAACCCATGCAAGCTGATAATAGCTCTATGGCAACAAAAAGCCCGCCAATTGGCGGGCGTTACTGTTCATTATTGGGTTCTTATCCACCATCATAGGGCAACATGAAATAGACGTGGTCGCCGTCGTGAAGAGAAGTAAACCCCGATCTGTCCCAAGGTACCATGTCTGCGTTGACAATCATGCGATAAAAGGGCGTTGCCCACATTTTCGGAAGGCTTTTACCTCTCACTCCTTCTTCGAAATCGGGATAGCATTTGCGAAGCTCCATGAGAAGATCATCGACGGTTGCTCCATCCTGCAGTGAAAGTACGATCTTATCCTGTCCGACCACCACGGAAAGGGGTGCTCCGAACTTAATTGAGACATTCATCCGTTTTTCCTTTGTCTTCTCGTTTGATCATAATCAAAAACGGTTAATATATTTTTTCTTCAATCCTGGTGGTGGGTAAACAAAGATAATATCGATCAGGGGCATTGGATCACGCCTTTCGCCCACAGGCAGTCACCACAAACCGGGAAGACGTTGCCATAACAATCTTCCTCATTGGTCTCACTCTGGGCACAACCGCCGCAATCGGTGCAGGGGGCGAAAGGGAAGCGTCTCACCGTATCCCGGATGCGCAGGAATTCGGCGCTTTGCCAGATCTTCTGGAGAGCATTCGTTTTCAGGTTGCCCAGACTGCAACTCTTGAATCGTTTTTCGCGCCCGAAAACATAGCAGGAATAAGAGTGCATCAGCGGGACGCAAGGGCTGACCTCTCCCTGCCAATTAACCGCGATGGAGCCTTCCTCGACAAAGCGGCAGTAATTAGCATACCGCGAAAGTGAAGGTTGAGACCCGCCAATGGAATTACCATTTCCAAGTAAGCCAGGGAGAACATTAAATAATTCCGGACTGACATCCAGACGCGGGAGAGAGATCTCTGGAAATCTGGAAGAGTAGTCGTTTGGAGGATTACGCCCGGCAGTAGAAGAATAAAGGATCTCTTCCTGCATTTCTTCAGCGTAAGGCAACAGGTTGGTCAATGAAATAAGATTTGCGCCTAATGAGGCTGCCAAAGACCTTAACTGGTTCAATTCATGCAAGTTACTCTTCGTAACCACAAAGGCAATGCCGATATTGGGTTTCCGGGTTGAATTGTATTCCACCTGACCACATGGACCACGGCTGATACCCGAGAGAGAACATCTTTCCTCCGTAAGGGCTCGCAGTTCGGCCACGTTTTGGAGCGCTTGTTTGAGTTCGTCACCGCAACGGGAATCCAGCTTCGATACAGGCGAAACGCTATCGATAGAAAGTATCAAGCGATCCAAACCGGCTTGGATAAAGCCTTCAGCTTTTGTCTGGTCCAGGAGCAGTCCATTCGTGATGATTTGTGTTTCTACTCCCAATGCATTAACCTGTGCCACCATGCTCACGATCTCTGGATGGAGAAGTGGTTCGCCGATTCCCCAGAAGTTCACTCTTTTTACGGAAGGCATTTGACGCAGCCCATCAATCAGATTCTGGAAGGTATCGATCCCCATGAAGCCGGTAGGTTCACTCCAGGTTTTCCGGACACAGATACGGCAATCCAGATTGCATTGGCTGGTGGGTTCAACGTAAACCTGCGTCAGCTGAGGATCTGTACTGCAAGGGAAAGTACTCGAAGTAATTTCTTTCATAGCTTAGTTATGAAGAAGTAAAAACCTCCGAGTACTTCCTTGGTCATTTATTGCAGCCCGGGAATTACTAGCCCCACATTTCAGGGATGACAAATTCCAGGCCGTATTTCTTCAAGGTTTCCGGCAACGGTTTCCCGGTCATTGGATCCCAACCCTTGCCTTTATAATAATTGGTGCGCATCTCATCCAGATGAGCCATGAAATCCTGCCCTGCTGCCATTCCATCCATTGGGGGATTGCCGAAACGAGGTGAAGGCGCATCCATCTCAGGGGTATGACCGCAGCGGATATTGAACGCCCGCAACAGATGCTGGATACGGAAGCCTACTTCTGTTGATTCTTCAGCGGGAAAGTCCCAGCCGGTTACTGCCCTGAGTGCCTCGCAAAGCCGTTTGAAATCACCTGCGGTGGAGAACCAACACACCCCCAGGCTATCCAGGAAGTGCGCGCTCCAGTTGGCCTTAACGCAATTGTCCACCGCATCTTCAGCTGAAAATGAAGGAGCAATGCGATACCCATCCGGTAAATCGACGCCCACTTCCTTGGGATGGTAGGCGTACTCATAACCCTCATTCGTACCTGAATTGCTGATCACATGATCCAGGATCCACGGCCATATGATGCGTGCCTGAACAGTACGAGGCGTCACATATTTCTTGGTGCCAACAGCAAAATTGGGTGCTTCGCCGCCTATGATCTCGGCTGCCCGCATGGCTCCCTCGGCCAACACATTGCCGAACCCCTCGCGCCTGGCAATCTTGTACATCAACTGCTCAATGGCTTTATAGTTGCCCCAGGTTAGCTCAAGACCGTCGGTCTGTTCTTTGGTGATCACGCCTTTCTCATAGCACTCGATTGCCAGTCCAAGAGACCATCCGAGCTCATTGACATCCATCCCCAACTTGTCTGCCAGGTTGGAAAGATATATAGCGGATGTCGCTTCATAGTTACCGATGATCGAGCCGAGAGAGGTTAAACCTTCAAACTCCGCTTCATAAACATGCTCGCCCTTGTAATGACCTTCGGAAAGGACATACTTATGGTTGTGCATGGCTATGCATCCCCAGCAGTTATCCCGTTTAGCATTGTGGTGGCTGCGTGTATAGATGGCTCCAAACTTGTCAATCTCTTCGGGGGGGGCGTCAGTGAAATCTGTAGTCCAGTTCTTCACCGGCAGCATCCCCATTCCTGCAACAATACCATCCTGAAAAGCGCCTGTCGTTCCAGTAACGGTAAACATGTACTCATCGTTATCAGCCTTGATAACCTTCGCAACAGCGCTCAATGCGGCTTGATCATGAGCAGGTATTCTCTTTTTGCCCCGATCCACGGCAATCGCCTTGAGCTGCTTGGAAGCCAGCACCGATCCATTCCCATTATGAGAAGGGACATGGTCTTTGTCAATAACAATGGGGGCATAGCGCACCAGATGCTCGCTGGCTGGGCCGATGGCAGCCACACTCATCCCATGTTCAGCCTTGCCAAACTCGCTTTTAATCAGATCACAGGTCTCCCAGGTGTCCTTACCTACCAGATGGGAGGCATCGCGCAGTTCAACCCCGTTATCGGTGATAAGCAGGTAAGACCAACGCTTGGCTTTACCCTGCACGATGATCCCTTCATAACCGCAGAAGCGTAGAAAGGCGCCAAAGAACCCATTAGCCTGTGTACAGGCAGCCCCATTGGTCATGGGACCCTTGACGACGACAGAGACAGTGCCTGAACCGCCGATGATTGTTCCGCCTAAGGGTCCGCTGCCGATAAACCAGCGATTGCGCTCGTCATCCCAAGCCACATCAGCCGGGACCTCGTCATAAAGGATTTTTACCCCAAATCCGGTCCCTCCAATGAACTTACGTGCCATCTCTTCATCGATGATCACATCCGTGAAGGATTCATTGGTAAGGTCTACCCTCAACAATTTTCCTGTATAACCAACAAGATCTGCCATCATTACCTCATTCTTTCTGCTTGAAGACTTTAGTTTATTAGTGGTGCAAAGACCCGCTACAATATTCTTTCTCTACATGCTGGATCAAATCCGGAAAAGACAGGTGTACAAACTGAAAGGTACTTTACATGCCGGGTACGAAATCTCCTAAAAGGGCAGTATCAATAGATTGAACACTCCATTCCAACAATCCACTCCAAATGAAGTTGTCAGATACTATACCCTCTGCGCGTAATGTCTGGTGTTGGGAGGAAAACAAACCCACAATTAAGTTATCGTTCCTGTAACAAAATCAGCCTTTACGGGCTGTGCCGAACAGAGGAACCTGATAATTACGAATATACCCATCTCCCGGTTTCAACCGAGAGATGGGAAAAACTTGCTTAGAGCTTCTTAAGATCCTCGTCGATCTTGAGAAGCATCTCTGGGGATATACCAGACGCTGGGAAAGCCGCAGCTGCACGCATCGTCATGCTGTATCCCATCTTTACCGCTGGATTCTTGCTAATGCCTGGTAAATACTTTTCAATGACTGCAACAGATTCAGGGGTGGTCATAATTTCTTTGACTTTCGAATCTATGCTGAAGTTGAATTTTTCTCCCATGGTATTTCTCCTTTATCCTATTTAAGATTTATCTATGTGATTACAAGTACTAGTTAGGATTTCTCATTCGTTCGCCCTAGGGCGAATTTTATGTGATATTGTCGAGTTCCATATTAGCGGTCAGACCGTAATCAATATAGATCGTCTGTCCGCTCAAATAACTGAAGATCTTGCTGCCAACTGCCACCAGCGGGTAACCCATCTCTTCCGGCTGGGCAGGGCGTCCATTCCAACCTGAGAGAAAGATAAATTCAACGGCAGCGGCTCCGCTATCTCTTTCACCCGTGGTAGTGACGTAGAAATCTTCCGTCAAGCCGGTGAGTGTATCACCTGGGCAGATCGAATTGAGACGTACCCGCCGATCGGTGTATTGCGGCGTAAACGCATGGGTCTTAATATAGGTATTCAAGCACTGCTTAGAGAAGGTATAGCTGCTCACAAGCAAATCAGGATGAGCTTCATACCAGGAAACGGTTTCATTCCATGTGGAGCAGTTCAGAACTTCCGTGATCTCCTTAAATAAGAGTTCCCAATTGAAGCCGCCCACCGAAGAGATTACGCTGACCGAACCATTATCAACAATGCGAGGTAGAAGCTTCTCGATCATGTACTTCTGCCCGAGGAAGTTGACCAGCTGTACTTTGATTTCCTTGCCAGGCCAGGCGGCCATACCGTGGCAAAGGAATAGCGCGTCGATCTTCTCCGGAAGTTCATTACAAACTTGGTCAATGGTCTCCTGTTTCGAGAGGTCAGCCTTGAAAGCCTTTTCGACTGGCAAACTGATGTCATTTAGATCAATGGCGTAGACTTTTGCGCCAAGATCGATCAGCAGCCCAGCGGCAGACTTCGCCATTCCGGAAGCCGCGCCGGAAATAACGACTGTCTTACCTTCATAGCCAAAGATTTCAATCAAGTTCTTTGACATCCATTCCACCTCCTGTAACAAATTATTGAGGAAATAATTGAGTTTCCTTTCCTATACAATCAATATATGCTTGTTTGAGGATATTCAAAAGACCGGGCGAGACCATCTTTAACTATCCAATACAACCATATCGATATAGTCCGACTGGACTATATGAGGTAAAGCAATCGATCTGCTTGTCCGTTCAGGTCAGATTATTTGATAAAGGGGGTGTAGTTATCAGGATTCTGAATCAAAACCCTTGCGAATTGCATAAGTGGCAAGTTGAATCCGATTACGTAAATATAATTTAGAGAGAATATTGCTTAAATGATTTTTTACTGTGTTTTTAGAAATGGAAAGATTATCAGCGATCTCTCCGTTCGAGAAACCTTTGGCTACCAATCGGAGGACCTCTACTTCGCGATCTGTCAACGGACCGGCCAGTTCTTTTTCAGAGGGAGCCTGCAACAGCGGCTGCCGAAATTCATCCAGGATTCTGCTTGCCACACCACTTGCAAATAGCACTTCTCCATCAGCAATCATTTCGATGGCTTTGAATAACGTCTTTGGCTGCAAATCCTTGAGTAGATATCCCCATGCACCTGCCCGAATCGCCTCAAATAAATTCTGCGAATCTTCAGAAACAGTCAGAATAATGATCTTGATGTGTGGCATTTCGCGATTGATCACCATGGTTGCTTCCAAACCATTACACTGAGGCATGGAAATATCCATCAAGATGATATCGGGCATCGTCTTTCGAGCAAGTTCAATTGCTTCCAATCCGGTATTTGCTTCTCCCACCACTTCAAACTCTGGATGGGATACCAATGCCAGTTTGATTCCCTCTCGAAAGAGAGTATGATCGTCCGCGATTACAATTCTTATTGGGCTATTCATTTTTAGTCCCGGGTTCAGGTAAGTGAAGCACGATACGGGTTCCAACACCAACCTCGGAATCAACTTGCAGATTGCCTGATATTTTCTCAGCCCGTTCGCGCATAATTGAAATGCCAAAGTGCTGCTGATCCGGTCCTGAGACCTGACAAATATCGAAACCGATTCCATTATCCTTGATATCTACGTCGATCCCTTTATCCTTGTGCTGGATGGAAATATCGACCTGCGACGCATTGCCGTGCCGGTGTGCATTACTCACCGCTTCTTGGATAATGCGAATGGTGTGTACACCAGTTATTCCCCTCAATGATTCGATAACATTCTTATCGACTGTCAGTTGAACATCAATACAATAATTTTTACGATAAGTTTCCAAGAAATCCTCCAAAGATTTGAGGAAACCTTTTTCAAAATTGGAAACAGCGCGGAGATTAAATATCACCTCATGCACATTCCTATTTGCCTGATCAAGCATACGTAGGACTTCGTTCACCCGCATTTGAGCTTTCGAAATCTCGCCAGCCATTAATGAATCATTTGCCATGAAAATGCGAAATTGTATTGCGCAAATGGATTGGGACAGGTCATCATGGATTTCCTGTGCCAATCTTGCCCTTTCCTCCAGCATTGCCATCCGCTCCACTTCCTGGTAAAGACGGGCATTCTCCAAAGCAGGTGCCACAACCGATGCCAGCCCGGAAACCACATCGATTTGATGGTCGGTGAAAGATATATCCCGCTCTTGACTGTAAATGAAAGCGACTGCCAGGACCCGATCTTTGAGTACGATGGGCACCACGAGCACTGCTTCAACCCCCAGCTGATTGCGGGTTAATTGGAAGGCGTATTCCTCCGCTTCTGCCTGATATCGATAGAATATTTTTTGATCAGAAACAATTTGCTGAAGGAGCGGAGCATCTTTAAGGTGAAATGATTGGCTGGCGAAACGAAGCAGATAATCGGCCAGTTCAGAGGGCTGGTTATCTGTCATTGCGGCAATACAAAAGCTGTTCTCATAATCATCGATCAAGCAGATGACACAATGTTTCACACCGGCAGCAGAAGCCATCCTCTGCGATGTGTGTTGAATAATATGTGCTATTTCCAGCGAGGAACCAGCTAGGCGGGACATTTCCAACATGAGAACGGTTTGCTGGTGTTCTTCCTCAAGTTTTAGATTCATCCCAGTCGTGTACATTTTCGCAGCATTGAGTACCAACTTGTGTATGCAATCATTCAATAATAAAGAAACATCCTTAGGAGGAAAAAGAATATTATTTTTCTGCAGAAGAAAGCCTTGAATAACCTCTTGAAAAAGCCACATTCCCTCTAATACTTCCTGAATAGGAATACTTGCTTGGACAAAAATTGACAATACTTCTGGAATATACTGAGGAGGTTTCTCGGAAAAAATATCGACACCCAGAAGTAGATCTTGGATAATTTTAACCCCTATCAAATTATATTTGGAGATTTCTTCGAGAGGATATTTACCATAAATGGAATCTTGCATCTGCTCCTTTATCGCACGAGCCCAGGCGGATGCGATTTCATTCTGGTAATCATTGAGTAAATTCACCAGCCGGTTAATTACGTGCTTATCGTATTTCATTTCTTGCTGAATAGATGGGTTATTCATTTTGGTTAGTGGGTCTGAGTCAAGATCAGTAAAACTATTATATCGTTATTCTTTTTCATGATTGCAAAATAAAGTTCAAATCAAAACGGGTACTATCATGGCTATTGTTACTTCCATTGCAGCACCGCTCCGCCGTCGACCAGAATCACCACTGCGAAACGCAGCTACCGGGTAAGCGATGAAACGCGCTGGATCATTGTCCGCTTCATCCAGAGACAACTATGCCACTGAACTGCCGCGCACCTGTCCTGGCGGGCGGTGCGAGGGTTTGCAAAGGCCGCCGCACAAGTCCCAAAGATCGGGACTTTGTGGCACGGATTCAGGATTTTTGCTCACACCGCGCTGGGTGCTAGCGTAACCCGGATGTCACGAAGTACCCATCAGGGTAGTGGTTTCCTGGACTGGCCGCCACATCGTCCCGATGTCCTTCGGGAGGGCAGGCGAATCCACTCCTAGCAAGTAAAAACGGCCGAAAGGCCTTATTTTATTCGATAGGTTTGAATCCCATCGAGGGATGATCCAATCCCAACTACTATTATCCAGACGGCCATCCCTCTCAAAGCTCCCTTTCAGGTACGCACACTTGCCCTGGCGGACAGTTCCAGTGAGGACCACGGGAATGGGCATTATTGGTTTATATATACGCTAATTTCTTGTCGAAATAGTTTGTTAACGTCGTAATGCGGGTACATTCTGATATAGTTCTCCACAAAATAGGCGCAACGACCCGTATTATGTTCAATAATTCCTGAAGTTCATTTCTTGTGCGGGGACTGGCGAGCTAAGATTGGGTCATTGGAATTTTGGGGAGTTAGGGAAGGAGGATGAAGTGGTGCGTTCAAGATCGAATGTGCGAATTTCGAGTGGACCGGTTCGACCAGCACGATGAAGAAGTATTACTACACCGGCACCCTTTCGGGTGCAGGTGGAACGCCCTCTGGCTAGGGTAATCGCGTGGCCGAGCAGGTGGGTTAACTGGCTACAAACTTTGCATTCTATTCAGTCTGACCCAGCTCCATATCTGCGACAAAGCCCTTCCAACCGCCGCCTTTCTCGTTTCCGAGCGGCGAGGTCACCACAATCAAGCGCACCGGATCATCGCCATTGATTTTGTAGCTGTGCTCGATGCCGGCGGGTAGGAAGATGAAGCCGCCTTTCTGAACATCGAAGGTTTCCTCACCGCACTGGAAGGAGAGTTCTCCTTCCAGCACGTAAAACATTTCGTTCTCAGTCTCGTGGGTGTGAGGTGAAGGTTCCTCGCCTTTCCGGGTTAAGTATTCCAAAAAGGCAGCTCCGCTGCCAGGATGCACTTCGCTGGCTTTAACAGTAAATTCAACACCGAAGTGGTAGATCCGTCCTTCACCCGCTTTGAGTGCATACGGTTGAATTTTATTTTGGTTCATGGTCGCACCTCAAATGCTCCTTCGAGACCAGCCTGCGAATCGGGTCCGATCCAGATTTTAAAGTCACCCGGCTCGACCACATAGTGCATATCCAACCCGTGGAAGCCAAGACTTTGCACCGGCACCTCAAACCTCACCCTTCGCTCATCGCCCGGTTCGAGCGGGACCCGCTCGAACCCCTTCAATTCCTTGACCGGGCGGGTGACGGAGCCAACCAGGTCACGGACATACAGCTGGACGATTTCCGTCCCGGCTCGATTGCCGCTATTTTTAATCGCGACACTGGCTGTAAGGGTGCCTTCCAGGGGGATGGAGGGCGTTTCCACTTTCAGGTCGGTGTACGCAAAACGGGTGTAGCTCAGGCCAAAACCAAATTGGAATAAGGGCGTATTCGGCTCATCCAGGTAAGTTGACAAGAAAGGCACTTCGAACTGGGTCGTGCCGCTGCTGTCTGCTGGGCGGCCCGTGCTCTTATGCGCATAGTATAGCGGAATTTGTCCTTCCGCTCTTGGCCAGCTGGCGGTCAATTTGCCGGATGGGTTGACCGCCCCAAAAAGAATATCCGCCACGGCCTGCCCGGCGCGAATGCCGTTGTGCCAGGCCAGCAGGAGAGCATCCACCTGTTCGACCAGGCGGGGGATTACAAGCGGCCGGCCGCACATCAGCACGCATACGATTGGTTTTCCCAGGGCAGCGATGGCATCCACCAGTTCCTGCTGGCGGCCCGGCAAGCCAAGATGGGTGCGCGAATGCGATTCTCCACTTAATCCTTCCCCTTCGCCAACCGCCAGCACCACCAAATCGGCGGCACGGGCAGCGGTGAGGGCTTCGGATAAATCAACCAGGGCAGCGCCATCCAGGGTGCAGCCCGGCACATAGGTGAAGGCGGAATCAGGCAGATAATTCTTGATTCCCTCCAATACTGTATCCACATCGGCTGCCTGCCCGGCGCCTGCCCAACACCCCAGCAGGTCAGCGCGGTTGTCGGCCAGCGGGCCAATCACGGCCAACCGACCCTGTCCTGCTTTCAGCGGCAGCAGATCAGCCTGGTTCTTTAGCAGCACCATCGATTGTCTCGCGACTTCCAGGGCCAGGGTGCGGAAGGTTGGGTCAAGGATAACCCGCTCGGCCAGAGTTTCGTCAGTGAAGGGATGCTCAAACAAGCCAAGCCCAAATTTCAATCGTAAAACCCGGCGGACGGATTCATCCAATACTTCCAGAGGCACGCGTCCTTCCTCCACCAGCTCCGCCAGGTGGTTGGCATAAGCGCCGCTCTCCATATCAATATCCACCCCAGCCAGGATGGCCAGGCGTGCCGCCTCTTTTAGATTGGCCGCTACCCCGTGCCGCACCAGCTCGCCGATCGAATTGAAATCGCTGATCACCACACCCGGCCATTGCCATTCCTGGCGCAGTACCGTGCCCAGGGTGAAGGGATTGCTGGTGCCGGGGACCCCGCTGATTTCATTAAACGCGCTCATCGTGCTGCCCGCCCCAGCATCAAAGGCGGCCTTGAAGGGTGGCAGGTAGACATCCCGCAGAGTCCGCTCCGAAAGCTCCACGGTGTTGTAGTCACGTCCGGCTTCCGCCCCGCCGTAGCCAACGTAATGCTTGGGGCACGCTGCGATCCGGCTGCCCGATTGAAGATCCCTTCCCTGAAGACCACGCACCCTGGCCTGGGCGATTGCCATGCATAGGAAAGGATCCTCGCCGGCACCCTCGGCAATTCGCCCCCAACGCGGATCGCGGGCGATATCCACCATCGGCGAAAATATCCAGGAGATTCCGCTGGCCGAAGCCTCTTCCGCTGCTACGCGTTCCGCCTGCTCCAGCAGTTCGGGGTTCCAGCTACAGGACCCAGCCAGAGGGATCGGAAAAATGGTCCGGAAACCATGAATCACATCGTTGGCGACCAGCAAGGGGATACCCAGGCGGGAACCCTCCATTGCCAGGTGCTGCATGTAGTTGGCAGTGCGCACATCGGAACAACTGACCGTGCCGGTCTTGCCCGCCAGGAGGAACGCATCCACTTCCGGAGGCAGTACCCGGTGGAAAATAAACGCCTGGCCTTGTTCTTCAGCCAGCACTTTTTGCTGATTTATCAAATCCCAATCAAGACCTGAAAATGGATATTGCTGGACCAGCTGCCCGACTTTTTCTTCCAGAGTCATGCGGGCGATCAGTTCATCCACGCGTTTTTCGATGATTGGGTCCAGCTGGTTATAACGGTAATAATGTTCCGGATGTGCGCTCAATGGTTTTCCCCGTCCTTGATAAAAATTATCGCGCCCTGTTTGCCGTGAATCCGCACGCGCCTCGTCCCATCCGGTTGCTTCAGCGTCCTGCCACGGTCACAATGATAGCCGCGCAGGCTGGCTTCTGCATAAAACTCAGCTTGTTCGGTCTTGAGTGAAACCATCGTTCGATCATCCACCACTTCGACAATTTCAGAGGTTACATAATGGAGCGTAATGCCCTGATTGACCTGCCAATCGAGCGGGAGGATCATCCCTCGGCGCGCCGGAATGATCACCGGCTTTCCGCCAAAAAGAGGCACTTTTTCAACGATGGTCGTTTCAATTGGATCATCCTGGTAATTATTGACAAACAAAAAACTACCCTTTTTGCCGCGGCTGAGGCGGGTATCCGCCCAGGTGCTCAGCTTGAATTGGGAGGGGCAATCCATCTTCAATGCCATCTGATGCACGATATCCAGATCATCCAAGGTATTGGCGCTGAAAGCTGCACCGAGCATCATGACTTTGCCCTTCCCCATTCCTTTTATAAAGCCGGCAACTTCTCCGCCTTTACCTCTTGCAAAAACTTCGTCAAAACTGCCGGTGTAGGTTTCCAAAAACGATACGGGCACGTCCTGATACTGAAAAGCACTGATGGAAGTATAAGTAAATGGCGGGTCGCTCTTCACCAGTGAAATCCCAATCGCATCCTGTAGAATTGTGCAGGTGGTGTGATTGGATTCTTCAGCACACATGCGTCCTGCCAAAATCAATTTGCCGCCCTGGTGAACGTAATCCACCAATTTCTGCTGTGTGCCTGCATCACACTGCTTCTCCATCATGACCCACAGGGTTGGTGTCATGGTAGGATCAAGGTCGCTACGGTTGAGCTCCAACGCATTGAATGACCGGTGGGTTAGGGCCAGTCCTCGCGCGATCATGTCAAATAGAACCGTATCGCGCTGATGGGTAATGGCTTTGGTGAAATCCTGGGTGAACCGGTTATTCACCTCGGTCATGAAGTTGTCAATCAGGAAACCAATGGTGGTAACGGTTTCAGGCTGTACCAGAATCAGATCTGTGCCGTAGGATTTCAACACCCTGGAGAGCTTCAAATAGCGGAAATAGTGCTGGCGCAGGCTGCCATCCTTCCGAACCGGATGTCCCCAATCGTGCCGTTTAACCGGGCTCAAAATGGGATCGTTTTCCCCGTCGCAAAAGAGATAATGGTTGATGGCTCGCATGCCCGAGGATATGCACAGGCGGGTGTGCAATTCATATAACGAAGTCTGTCCGCCGCCAAAATCGTGGTTACCCCCCGCCTGAAATTCAATCGAAAATAGGGGCTGCTGCTTGTTTTGCAGGGCTTTGGTCATTTCATTGACCAGTAATAGCTGGTGAAAATTGCCCTCGCCGATGAATCCGGGATAAACATCCGTGGCGCTGATCATCCCATCCAGGGCCATCACTGAAACTAACTGGGAAAGACCGATGGGAAACGTTTTTCCACCGTTTGCAAAACCATGGATATTGATGACCGGTGGAACTTCCAGCCCATTGGCAACCGCCTCTGACCATAAGAAAGACGTATATTGGCGCAAATAAGCCCGGTAAAATTGCCGGTAATCCTCCACAATTTTGGCTGCATCTGGCTCTTCGGGATTCGTGATGCCCTCCCTTAAGAAATCAGCCAGATGGGCGGTCGGGTAGCGCCTGGCAAGATGGTTGCCGTAAGCCTGGTGTAAATGCGCTGCAAACCTGGACATGGTATCGGGGTTCGTATCCATGATATTTCGGACCCACTGGATCATGCCCATCTCGTTATCCAGTTGGACCAGGATGATTTTTCCGCCCCGGGTAACCTGGCGCGGCGCAAGCACTGCAAATATGGCCTGGTACCAGTTTTTTACGCAGGCTAAAAAGTCGGGATGCAGGTAGCTGGCAACATTTTGAGCTTTTTTATCCTGGCTGATGAATGCCACCTGCGGATACTTGCTAAAAACCCATGGCGGAATTCCTTCATTAATGGTTTCTGCCATGATGTATGGACCTGGCCTGGCAATGATCCATAGTCCCATTTCAGCAGCCAGATCCAGAAAACCTGCCAAATTCCGCATCGGATGACTGTGCCCATCGCAATCCGTAACGCTTTCTTCCAGTTGATGCCATAACCAGGGAATATAGGTCGCCAGGGCATTAAAGCCAGCCGATTTCAACAAACCCAGCCGATGGCGCCATTGTTCCGGAGGAGTGCGAAAATAATGAAATTCACCCGCCTGAATCAACTGAGGTTTCCCATCCAACCAGAATTGACCGTCCTCAACAATTAAATTACTCATTAATCTTCTCCAATCCGCTGCGTAAAACCTAAAACGGCCAGCGATTTTTGAATAAGAGGGCTGTTTGTATAAATATCCCAATCAACCGGCTCAGGTGGTTCTCAATCATGATCATCGAGCAGCCTTTATCGATGCCTATCAGCGTGTTGCTGTACCACGGCGGATTGACAGCCAGATTATAGGAATCGTAAAAACCATACGGGCCCCAGGTTTGAGGATGATGGTGATAGAGGTGCTGGATCAGATCAATCGTCAGCTCGGGGATGAACGGCAGGCACGCCAGGGCGCTATAAATCGAGACAGTGCCATTGGGCTTGGGGGGATGCAGGCTGGGGGTACTGCCCGAAACGTCATAACCCCATGGGCTGTCTCCAGCACTGGCGCCCCAGCTATTTGCCTGATAGGTTTTAAAATCGGTCGAATGTTGGATGCAAAAGCTGCGGTTGGCCAAAGCTGCCAGCCGTGTATTGTTGAACCAGTCAATGCCATCCGGATCGAGGTATCTGCCGGTATCCAACCAGGCTTCACTGAATTGATAGGCAAATAAATTTCCACCCGGATTGACGATGATTTTATGACCGTCGTAATAGCCGGCGTCGCGTGAAAAACCTTCATATAGGCGCATTGCCAAGGCGGGCTCGATCTGGGCGGCAGCCTGCAAATACATCATCTTTTGTTCTGCTGCCTTATCCCATTGGCCAAAAAGGCCGGGCTGATCGGTCACATAATCACCATCCCGGTCGGGGTTATAGGCCATGCGAAACCGTGTTTTGGCGTCCTCCTCAAAAACAAGGAAGTTCCAATCGACACGGTCAAGCAGAAGCTGCGCCATTTGTTGGACTTCTTCATCCTGAAAGTATGCCGCAGCGGTGATGACACCATTTAAGCATAACGAGGTGTCGATGGTTGAAAATTCGCTTTTCTTATACCTTTGACCGTTTTCCATCCATAAAAAATGGGCAAAGAAGCCGCGATAATGATTCGCCTGATAACAAAGCGTGGATAATGTTCCCCGGGTTATCTCCAATGCCTTTTGATAACTGATAAAACCACGCTCACTCGCAATTACCCAGGCTTTAAGGGCAAACCCCACCGAGGCAATTGAAGCTACGTTTGGACTACGACTGGAGTCGACTGTCAGCCCGAATCCCTTATTATTCGAATTCAGATTTGTGTAATTATAAAAAAAATCAAAAGATCCTTTTAATTCATTTTGCAGAATATCACTGGTTTCCATGTTAATTTGACGGCATTTTTACAGACCCGGAATAAGGCCGGATGGATGATTCGCGCTGGACCAGCCTGGAGGCAATTCGGATGGGTTGAAATGGTTTTTCATTTTCCAGAAAATCCATCAGCTGGGTTACAGCCATTGAACCCCATTCAAAGCGCGACACGGCGACAGTTGTTAAAGACGGTTTCATTAATTTTACAAAATGGATGTCATCAAAACCTACAATGCCAATATCTTCAGGAACGCTTATATTATTTTCCTTCATTGCGCGGATGAACCCCATGGCCATTTGATCATTGCAGCAAAATACTGCTTCCGGTAAATCATTGGTTTCAATAATCGTTCTAGCGATGTCGTATCCAGAAATTTCTGTAAAGTCACCTTCAAAACACTTGACGGTAAGATTGTTTTTTCCCGCTTCCGTATAAAAGGTATTCATTCTCTCCAGGTTATCAAATGAATTCATAACACCGGTAATAAAATATATCTTCCTGGCTCCCTGATCGTATAAATGGTAAAAAGCTTCCCGGGTGCCAGTCTGGTTGTCAATCAACAGAGAAATCAGATAATCTGCCTGTAACTGGCGGTCCAATACGACGATCGGGAACTTTTTTGAAGCAAGGCGGATAAGAATATCACTCTGTATTTTCGAATCAAATATGATGGCGCCATCGACCTGGCGATGGGTCAAAATTTTGTGAACCGTCTGGGTTTCAGGACAAACAAGCAATTCATATCCGGTTTTTAAAACCGCGTCATGGATTCCTTCAAGGATATCTTCGTAAAAGGAGCCGGCAAACCTGGAAATAAAGACGCCAATCGTCCGTGTTTTCGGTTTTTTTAGATTTCGGGCAAAAGCATTCGGATGATAATTGAGCTTCTCCGCGGCATCCAGTACGCGTTTACGGGTGGCTTCACTGATTGTACCGGTGTTGTTTAATGCATAGGATGCTGAAGTAATGCTGACCCTGGCAAATCTGGCAACATCTTTAATGGTTGGTGGCAAGTGATCACGATCCTATTCGGTTTTTTTTATCTGTAAACGACTCAGTCCCTGTAAGATGATGTCGTTCTTCATCATGATCTTATAAACCATGTCGCTCTCATAATTAGCGAGCATCAGCAATGTGATTCCTTTATCAATTCCGATTACATCGGCGTCAAACCAATCTTTGCTGAGGTTATAAGCATCGGTAAACCCATATTCCCCTTTGAGCTGGTCGATGGAATAGTAATTCAACATGGCTTGCTGCGCCTGTTCTGGCAGGAAAATAATCGAGCCGATCGCTCCTGAAGGCGGAATGGTGTCATCGACAACGTTGGCCTTATCATCGAAGCCTGAAGGCGGTGCGCCGTACAGACCATTATAACCATCGGGGCCATCACAGGCCGAAAGTCCCCAGGCATTTGGGCTGAGCGTTTTGTATTTTGGCTCCATTTTCACGGCAAAAATATAACTCGCTAAAGAAGCTTCTACGGAATTGTCGAACCAGTTTACCTTCTTCTGGTCGGAATACCCCCTGAAATCGATCCAGGCGTGGCTGTATTGGTAGGTAAAAATTGAGCCAAACCAGGAGTGGATGAAAGGCTTGCCATCGCCAAATTTCCCGTCATGCCGGGTAAAGGTGTAATAGGGGGTGCCGTCAACAGGATGGGTATCCGATCCGGCTGCCAGGACATAGAGCATCAACTGCTCTGCATAAAAGTCCCAATGGCCCTCAAAGCCGCTCCCTTTTTCCGGTCTCCAGGCCATATAAAACTGATTATTCGATGGATCGAGAAACCAGGGCCAATTGACCGCGTCATAAATCTGTTTTGCCTTGGCTGCAATCTCTCCACCAAAATATTGACCGGCTGAGAGTATGCCCATCAATAGGATGGCAGTATCAATGGATGATACTTCGCTTCCCGGTGATTTTTTTCCGGTTTTCATATCAACAAAATGATAATAGAAGCCTTCCTCTCGGTCCATCGCAAGCAGCGTATCCAGGGTTTTGTTCACCCGGTCAAAGCCTTCGTTTTGGGTGATAAATCCTTTTTCAATGCCAATCAGGTAGGCCGTCAGGCCAAATCCAACCGAGGCCGTGCTGGCAAGTCCTTCTGAACCGGGATAGCGGTCGCGGATCATGCCGTAGCCCGGGCTGTTAACGTCGGTGTTGGCCTGCTCCCAGAAGAAATCAAAGGAGCCTTTCATCTCATAGTTGATAACATCTTCGATCGGAACAGGGCTCTGTGTCTCACTGGCTGCTTCGGTGGCAACGGCAATTGCTGTTGGCTTAATAACCGCAGGTTGAGTGACCTCAACCACAACTGGGGGTGGAGCAGTCTCAACTACCTTTGTTATACTTGGAGCAGAACACCCGCTGATGATCAGCGAAATTGCCAGGATCCAGACGAACAGTTTATTCACCAGTGACACCTGTTCTTTCCACCGATTCGACGAACCACTTTTGCAGAATGAAGTACATCAGCAGTAACGGCAGAATATTCAGGAAGGTGCCGCTCAGTTTGACGGCCTCGTTGAGGCGATCAAAGATATTCACCGTTCCGGCCGGATACAAATTCTGATAGGCCTGGACAAACTTGGATAACTGCATGGGTAGAGTCTGAATCCCGCCTTCGAGGAATATCACGGTTAAATAGGTCTCATTCCAATACCATACAACCGAGAATATGATCGAAATGATAAAGGCAGGTACTGCGGCAGGCAGGGCGATTTGAAGAAACATCTTGAAGTCGGAAGCCCCGTCCAGCCGGGCTGCCTCCTCCAAGGCTCTTGGCAAGGATTGGAAGGTTTGGTAAAAAATCAGGATGAAAATCGCGCTTTTGAATCCTTGTCCCAGCAATGCCGGCAGAATCAACGACAAAATATTACCAAGCAGCCCATAACTTTTATAGGCCAGCATCTGGGGGATCACGGTAGTCTGTGGGGGAATGATAAAGGTAGCCAGAATCAACATAAACAACAGGTTTTTTCCAAAAAAGCGGTAACGCGCCAGGCCGTAGCCAACCAGTGAACATACGGCAGCCTGAATTACAGACGGTACCACACTCACCAGGATCGATGCTGCCAGTGTTGCGGGATAATCTAATACCCTGAACGCCTTGACATAGTTTCCGAAGTCCAGCGTGGTCGGAACCCATTGCACCATCGGATTTAATAAATCAGCCGGGCTTTTCATACTGGAAACGAACATGAATAACAGCGGATACAGGTAAACAAATCCGATTGCTATCAATAATACGTACAATAATGTGGTGAATATCAAACCATAACTGGTTCGATTGCCAAAGAAAAAGCTCTTTACACTCTCTTTATCCAATTTCTTCAGATAGGAAAGTACTGAAGAACTCCATCTTTTGGGCAGATTGCCAAGTGGAGAGCTATTCAACGGTTCTTGAGTAATAATACTTTTCATAGGTGGTTATCGCCTCTTAATTCGTCTTAGCCCGGCTGGTCAGTAGAAAATACACAATCACGAGGATCAGAATCAGGATGAAGAAATAGAGAAACGACATTGCGCTCGCATAACCGATACCCCCCTGTACCGCGTAGGTCTGATTGAATATGTACTTGACCACCTTGTTTTCTGAAAATTGAGCCAGGGTTATGATCGTGTAGACTGCCACGATCATCGTCGTCGTGGAAAGAGACGGAAGTGTAATCTTCCAGAACGACTCCCAGGCAGAAGCGCCATCGATCGAGGCAGCCTCATAAACGCTTTTATCAATTTTCTGTAGACTGGATAGATAAATCAGAATCTGAACGCCGGAAAACCAGAGGATTAAAATAAACGAGGTGAGCAAGTAATTAACCGGACTTTGCAAAAAGGATGGCAGCTGTGCGACAAAAGTGGTAACCGCTGTAGAATTGCCAAGCCCCGGAACTGCAGTGGCGCCTTGCGATACCAGTTCCTGAATGACCGGTCCGCTGGTTATGACAACCGGCAAAAAGAAAATCGTCCTAAATATGCCCTTGAACTTGAAGTGCATATTCAAGAAAATTGCGATGATGATTGAAAAAATAATGATAATCGGTACTGAAACCAATGTTTCAAAAACATACCCGATTAATAACTCAACAAATGTTGGGTCAGATGCGAGGGCCCTTGAATAATTTGCAAAATTCACAAAATCAAGATTAATGCCCGTCGCGGTAACTGTGACCTGATTGAGGCTGTAGATAATGGTTTGAACGAGGGGGACTAATGTAAAAACCAGAAAACCCAAAATCCAGGGTGCCACAAAAGCGTAACCGTACAAAGCTTCTCTTGTGCTAAGCCTGATTCCCTTGTTGCGAATACTCTTGGTTACATTCACTTTGACACCTACCTTATTGCAGCATCTCTACTATTGACTACCAGATTGCCAGCAGTGAATGGCTGGTCACTATAATTAACGATAATCTGTCTTCCATTACTATAGGTTGTGGCTACCACACCGGGTGCAAGGGTTTGCCTGGCAATAATCTCCTGACCTTTTACCGGAGCCAGCAGGTTGTTCATCCAGAGGTAAGACCGTTTTATTTCCTTTTCCCATTGGCCATAGGATGAGGTGTAAATCCAGTTAGAACTTGTATTAAGAATGTTGGCCGTGCGCGCGTTACTGAGGAAATAGGACGGATAGACGTCAAAATCAATCTGGCGCAACAGGTCTTCCTGAACATCGGACGTGAAATTCAAGGCCGGTCCATAAAATGGGATATACCCGGCGAAGACGATCTGCAAAAATGGAACCACATCGGAGGTATAAATGTAACCATTATCTGTCAATGGCATATCATAGTATGCCTTCATAT
Source organism: Longilinea sp. (assembly GCA_035560795.1). Lineage (GTDB taxonomy): Bacteria > Chloroflexota > Anaerolineae > Anaerolineales > Anaerolineaceae > Longilinea. The sequence continues at coordinate 12,633 of DATMYV010000034.1, read as the reverse complement.
TCCCAAACATGTAATCATTGGGCGTGTAGAAAGCTGTGCTGCCAACATCATCGGTTATTAGTTTTTGATATAAACGGATGGTTTCTTCCCGATTCATAAAGTGATTGTTCTTAAAATCGCTGTACAGAGTCAGGCCAATACCATCCAGGGCCAAACCTGCCTTGATTTTGTTAACAACATCCATGCTCAGCGAGGACAAATCACGACTAAGCGCAGCAAAATTAAGATAATAGTTAATTTTGTTGCGGTTGAAACCCACCAGGTCAGAATTGGTAATTGACATTGCCAGGTCGTTGCGAGGGGAATAACCTCCTTCATCCGTCAAGGCTGCCTGGGGATCCAAATACAGGTAAAAATTCCCGCCATCCGAGGTGATTTTTTGGGCTAAGGCGCTGAGCTGGTCCAGGGTTCCTAAACTGCCCTCCAATTTCATGGTGGTTGGAGGCGTGGTTGAAGCTCCAAGCGGCTGCCAGCCGTAATAAACCACATCCGGGTTCTTAATTTTCAGATCTTGAAGAATGTCGCTCATCTGGGAGACAGTCGTCATCGGAATTGAGCGATCCCAGAATAAAATTCTTTCCTTTTCCCCGCCCAAAAATTCAAGCTTGATCCCGATATTGGTATTGAGATCAAAAACTTTATTTAGAATACCCATGTCTTTCAAATACTGCTGATAGCTTCTTGCCATCCCCACATAATCGGCATCTTGTTTGGTTAAGAAGCGATAATGGATTTTCACATCGAAAACATTCGTTTTGCGCTGGATGGTGGTGACCCCATCTCCGGAACGGTTGGTAGCCTGAAAATAACTTTCGTTGTAAACGAATGCACTGTACAGGAAATTAAATTTCGTGATTACACCCGCCGGATGGACCTGGAGCTCGCCGTAGGATGCGCCTGATTCCACAATCGATATAAATGCATTCTGCTTTTCTTCGTGAACCATGCCAAAGACTGGGATGGAAAGGTTATTGGGCCGGTTGATCGTCCGATCAAAAGGCAGATTGGTGATCATTCCAAAATCGGGGCCGTAGTATTTGCCATAAAACATATTTTGGGCTTTGGTCGACTTGCTAAAGCGGATCAAACTTCCAGATCCATCTGGAATAAACATGTAGCCGGATATGCTATCCTCTTTGGTAGCCCCCAGGAATGGATAGGCATAAAGGACGCCCAGTTTATATGCCGGGTCGTCCTCTTTAATGGAGCTGTTCGGCACTTCCACGCTGACGCCGTTTGCCTCCAGCGTGACAATCACTCCGACCGAAATCGAATAATCACTGAAGGTGACTGTAGCCTGGAATCCCTGGTTGATCGACTGCACGTCTACTGTATGATTGGAGTTTGTGAGGGAGACGCGTTTGCTGGCAGCTTTTTGATCAAGATAATCGAGGCTGATGCCGCTGGTGGCAAATGCGGTCCATGTCTTATTGAGTTGATCCTCCGGAGTGACGGTATCCAGATTGGAATTCCAGACGTACCCGCTGCGCTTATCAACCACTTTAAACGCCAGGGTTGTTCTATCGACATGTAATTGGAACAGCTCATTTTCTCCAACAAGTTCATAGTTGGCCGGGATATCCTGCCCGGTTTGCTGATCCGGCATTGGAGGTTCGGTCTGACCGACCTGATTAACTGGGAAACCAGACGCCTGTGCCATGGCACCAGGCCTTCCTGCAATCAATCCCAGGAACAGACAAACTATAAGAAAAATTTGAAGTTTTCGCCGGATTTTAGCCACGTAAACCTACCTCCTGGATGATTGCGGAAACAAAACCAAATAGCTGGGTGAACAGGATATACAGGATGTAGCCAGTTAAGAGGAATATGGCCATTGTGAATAAAGTCAGCAGTACATTCCGTATCGTCTCTGAAAACGAATAATTGTGTATTTCCTTGACCATAATAAAAAGCATCAGCCCGGTCCAAAACCACATGATATTCACCGAAAAGGAATAAATGAATACCTCATTCATGGTAAGCACGTTGGAAATCAGGGCTATCGGTAAGGCAAACAGAACATAGGGAAATAAACTATAAGCACTACCAATAATTACATCACGGACACGTCCTTCGCCATCGCTGATGGTAGAGATGAGGTAATTGGCGGCGTTCCAGATCACGAATGCCAGCAGGGTGATGACGATAACGTTTTCAGGGTGGATATTCGCCAAGGAGGCATTGGGGTTAAAGATAAACCCGGTGACGTATAGCACCAGGACGCGGACGATGAGAACCCATAAGTAGATCAACCCGGCAAATAACAGGCTGCCACGTTGTTTGATCTTGATGTAATAGAAGCTATCTGCAGGCTGTTTTATAAAACGGAACATGAAAACAAAGTCATCGATCAGTTTGATACGCGTCAAATCCTTGAACCATTTGCGAGCCGGATCAAACCATTTGTAGCGTTTATCCAGCCGCCCGACCACGCTCATCGATACCCATAGGCCGAATATCGCCAAGAGAGCCGGGGTTAAGGAGCGCTGCAAACTAACATTGCGCATTTCCCAATATGCCTGCGAATATCCGTTTCGGAACTCAGCCAGTTTGTAGGCTGCCAGGGCGTTCGGATAATCCTGTGCTTTAAAGTAAGCATCGGCAATTGCCTGGTACGACATAATGAAGGAACCGTTGAAGTTTATAACCTGTTCAAAGTATGGTTTGGCCTCACGGTAAAAACCGCCCATATAAAGGCCAACTCCATTATGCACCGTCTTTGCAAAGGCAGTTGTTTGAAACGAAACGATTGCATTCTTATCCTTATCCAGCACATAAATGAAATCCTGGTACCGTTCGATGGCAGTCGGGTTTTTCAGCGTACCCAGGCGCTGATCGCCTTTATCCTCGGCGCCAAATTCAAACAACATCGTGCCGTTCAGATCATATTCATAAATCTGGCCGGTCGCGTCCACCGCTAAAATCAGGCCGTCATCACTGACATTAATATCCCTGAAGGTGGTCGAGCCATGTGCATTTGGGAAGATATTTCGACCGGCAATGGTGAATTTCCGGATACTTTGCTGGCTGGTTGTACCGGCAGTAATGGTATACACCAGGGATTGGTTATCAATCGCTAAATTCGAGGGCGATGCAGCTTCATTCTTTACAAATTGAGCCAGTTGCTCCTTGGTCAAAAACATCCTTTGCAGGACCATCTTCAGCGAAACGGTTGAGGTATTGGCCCCAAAATAACCGATAAAATTGCCATTCGTGTTCATCTGAACGACACCGTTGACCGAGCCTTCGCTGATGATATATAAATTCTTACGGGCATCAACGGCAATTTTCCGGGGCAGGAACTCTTTATTTTTTCCAAATAAAGGCTCCACCGGCCGGCCAAATTCTTTGACTAAATTTCCATCCTTGTCCAGGATGACCACAGTGTTCTTCTGGGCATCGGCAATATACATGATTCCTTTATCGTCTACGAATATGCCGCTCGGGCCTTTTAGAATCCCGGCACCATACGTTGCAACGACCTTGAAATCTTTCAGCTTTACAATCTGCCCATTTCCGGTGTCGGCAATATAAAAATAGCCATCCGGTGTGACGAACATATCTTCTGCACCCGATATTGGCAAGTTAATCTCTGCAGAAGGTACATAAGCATCCTGCGTCTGGAATAGACGTCCCCCGGGTCCTAAAGCCCATGTCGTGTAGGGAGACTCGGCACTCGCATTGATGGAAGAACGGAAGAATATCAATGCGATCAACGGTATCGAGGCAATCAGGATAATTCGAATTATTTTTTTCATTTATTTAAGACCTGAATGTGCCATTGTGCTCATTACCCGGCTCTGTAATAGCAAGAATATGATCAGGTTGGGCAGAAACATGATCAGAGCCGCTGCTGCCGTCATTCCCTGACCCGCGACGACATTTCCCGTGGAAGTTGAAGTCAAGGTAGAAAGATAAAAAGCGAAAGTTTTCAGGCTGTCTGTATTTATATACAGGGTTGAAATCTCGGAATTATTCCACGTGGCTTGAAAGGTCAAAATGCCAATTGTGGCAATGGCGGGGATGATCATTGGAATGATGATCGTCAAGTAAATGCGGACATCAGACGCCCCATCAATCTGTGCCGCCTCAATAACCTCATCGGGGATTCCGTCAATGAACTGTTTAATCAAGAACAGGCCGACAGGCATGGCCAATCCTGGTAGGATATGGACTGTAAAGGTATCGATAAGGTTTAAATTCTTAATCACAAGGAAGCGGGGGATGGTTACTGCAATTGGCACGAACATTAATGCCACAGTGTTGATGGCGAACAGGGCGGTCTTCAGCTTGAATCTCTTTTTTGATAAGGCAAAAGCTGCCGTTGTGGATACGATAATCGATGCAGCAATGGTTACCACGGTGATTAAAACACTGTTGAACAGGTACCGGCTTACCGGAACGCCAGAGTTCGACATTTTTGAAAACAAATCCGAGAAGTTCTTTAATGTGGGGCTTATCACAAAAAAGCTCGGCGGATAGGCAAATAATTCATCTGGCGGTTTCAACGCATTTGAAAAAATAAAAATCATCGGCAGCAGCATGAATGCGGCTAACGGCAGCAGAATGATGTAAAAAGGTATCTGGCTGGTATTAAAGCCTTTTGGATTTATTCCGCTGTTGTGAAGGCCCGAGTAGCGCTTTAGGAAATTTATTTTCATATTTTTTCCTACCCTTAACTTCCAAATAACCGGTTCGACAGCCTGGCGAATAAAAGCACCATTAGCAGCAGCACAACCGAAACCGCTGCCGCATAGCCCATTTCATAACGCAGGAAACCATAATCCTCAATGTGATTGACGATCAATTGCCCGGCGTATTGTGGGGTAGGGTTACCTCCCGAAAGGGTTACCCCAATTGCGCCGGCTTGAAAGGTGCTAACAATGGCCATCACTGCCCCGAATAACAGCTGCGGTTTCATTGAAGGAATCGTGATGTTCATGATTTCCTGAAAGCGGTTACTGATTCCATCCAGGGCGCCGGCCTCATAAAGTTCGGGGTTGATTTCCAACACGCCGGCCAGCATGGCCAAGAAACCAATTCCGGCGCTGCTCCATAACGTGACAATAATCATCATCATCATGAGATATTTGGGGGATTGAAGCCATTGAATAGGCTCCGGAATAAGGTTCATACCCAGCAGGAAGCTATTCAGGTAACCAGTCTGGTCGCCACTGAACAAAGTCAACCATACGACGGACATGGCAACACTGGAGGTCATGGAGGGTGAATAGAGGATCAAGGCAAAAATTGTGCGGGGAGTTTTGGGCAGCTGCGCCAGCATCCAGGCCAGGAGGAATGACAGAATGTAGCCGCCTGGACCAACGATCACCGCGAATTCGATGGTGTTGGGCAACACATATTTCATGAAAATGTCATCCTGGGTAAGCAGGGTGACGTAGTTTTTTAAACCGATAAAATTCGGAATCTGGATCGTGTCAAAGTTGGTAAATGACAGGTAGATTGCTACGCCAACCGGGACCACGATAAATATAATGAACAGAATTGCATACATGGACAAGAAGCCATATGCGCTTCCTTCTTTATAAAACCATTTCTTTAGTGGGTTTACCCGTTCAGTTGCTTGATTATTGACCATTTTCAATCCACTTCTTGACGGTATCAATCGTCGGTATCTTAAATTCCTTTACTTTTACGCCATTTTTGAGATAGCCAAACTCTATCATTTTGCGGGTTATTTCACGGTTGATGGTGATGACTGCACTATCGATGGCGACCCGTGGATTAACCCCATCAAAAACAATCTTGTTCCAGGCGTTGCTCAGTTCCCGTTCTTCCATGTAACTACCGGGCAGTTTGACTGGCTCTTGATCCCACTTCCACTGTTCCAAAATCACATCTTTTTGATCCTGGGGAATTGGCAAGACTCTAAACGCCTCAAGATTGGCGGAATTCCATAAATAATCCGGCCCGTAATTAAGGATTAATTGCTGCTGGAAATCTTCCTGCGTTGGCGTTGACATCCACCATTTAAGGAACTCCCAGGATTCATTCGGCTTATCCGTATTCGCAAACATGATGCTCGCCTGGGCAGAGCCTGTGGCCCACCGGTTTTCGGTTCCATCTGGCAGAACCGTGGCTGGATACAGGTCAATGCCCCACAACCCTTTGATTTCCGGCGCGGCAGTCATTAATTTGATATAGGTTTCGAAGTTTGATACCCCGATTGGCACACTGCCATAACGGAAACTATTGTAGAAGCTTGATGTTGTCAGCGGCATGCCGTACTTGGTAAAACTCTCGGCCATGAATTTAATGGCTGTTATGGCCTGATCGCTATCCAACCCGGTTGAAAAACCATCCGGAGCGTACAACTGCGCGCCATAATTGAAGATGTAGGGCGCAGTAGCCAGGTAGCCCTTGGTCCCGGTGCCGCTGGAAAGGGGCGTATTGTAATTCATACCGAACCGCTGCAGTTCTGGCAGGATCTCAATCACCTCATTCCAGGTCTTCGGAATTGGCAATCCCAGTGATTTCATGATGTCTTTCCGGTAGTAAGTGACCCAGAAATCCTGCGTTTCCGGGAGAGCGTAGACGGAATCGTTAATGATGTAGCTCAAAAGAGCGCCAGGGGAATAAATCTTGATAAATGAGTCGAAGTCGGGGAAGGAGCGCAAATCCTTTAGTGCATTGCGGATAGCCAAATCGTAAGGAACATTTGTGCTGACTCCCAGAGCCACATCCGGTTGGATTCCGGCCGCATTGGCAAGCACCAATTTGGACTCATTGGGCATGATGGAAAACTTAACTTTGATGCCTGTTTCTTTCGAGAATGTTTCATCGGAAATCGATTGAAGCAAATCGACGTACTGGCGCGGGCGGTTAACCCATACATTGAGCTCGTTTTTATCTGCTTTTATGGATTGATATGGGTCCGGCGCAAAGGAGTGGAGAAAGCGCTTGAGCCCTTCGTTGAAGGAGGTAACAAATGAAACATTGACCTGAGGAGGTATCCTGTCGGGAGAATGAATAAAGATCTTATCCAGGGCCAGCGGCTGACCCTGTAGGGAAGGCAAAACATTGGCAAGCAATTGGGCTGCCGACCCCGAGCCTTCTGAAAAAAGATTCATGTGGATGGGAATCTTATCTGGATCCTTGCTCAAAGACAGGATGTTATCGATGGCCAGTTGGTAGGAAAGAATATCCTGTGAGCCGCTGCCCCGATTAATCGTGGTCAGAACATCCTTATCTTTATTCAAATCATCCGCGATGGCAATCAAACGCTCTTTAATATCCGGAATATAGTCGGAAATCACCCAGTCTTTATTAAGATCGACCTGGTTTCCTGTTAGTTTCTTGATTTCCAATGACAGGTCATTAATATCGATTAGGACTTTTTGGATTTTTTGAATAGGCGCATAATAGGGGGAATTATTGGCTTCAATTCCCAGAACATTCTTGCCTTTCTTCATAAAAATCCGGTACGGGGTGTCGCCGCCCAGGGTAGTGTTTGTCCAGTCAGCCGTATAACTGAAGGCAATCTCATTCAACTGGTCAAATAGAACCGCATCATTGAGAGTGATCCGTCTAAAAACCGTATAATTGTTCTTAATATTCTGAACTGCTCGCAGGGTAATGCTATACATTCCGTCTTCAGGAATGTCAAATTCATAATAAGCAGTGCTTCCGCTGCGCTGCCAGCTTTCACCACCGAGGCTGTTTAACAACAACTTATAGGTATCATAAGGCGTAACTGCCAGACTGCGATTGCTGGTGGGACGGATGGAAGTATCGTTTTTATATGAAGGATGTTCTGCTTCGAGCACGATCGATACGCCTGAAGAATCAGGGGCAGGATTTTTCTGCAGGTACTGGCTATAGTCGGGATCATTTGAAAATAAATCGATGTAAATACTACCCAGAAACATGCTTTCTTTGGTTAATGTGAATTCAAACTGATGCTCGCCTGCAGTTAAATTCAATTGGACAGGATATTTCTGGCTGAAATTGGCATCTCGCAAGGGCACTTTGGTCCAGCGAATCAGTCTCACCTGGCGGGGCAAGGCTTCATTCCCATACCGGTCGAGCGGGAATGTTTCAGTGTTGTTTTTATAATAGATCGGGAAAACCATTCCCTGGGCGTCGATTGACGGAAAGGCTCCATCCACCATAAGCTGACCTTCAGGCTGGATGAAGGTGTCGACAGCCGCCATGTCAAACGATATGGTATACAGGCCATCTGCCGCGACGGATGCAGTGAATTGGATTTTGTCATTTTGCTTTAGGTTTACGCTCGGCTTTCCATACATTGCGGCGATTGGATCCGTAGAAAGAGGCAGCCCGTATGAATCTGCGAGAATCTCTACCTGGTTCCCATCAGCTGCAGGTGCCAACCACTGGATTTGCTGATTGGTAACAAGCGGTTGGCGGTTTTCAATCCCCTGCGCGCCTACAGATGATGGAATCGCCGTCAATAAAAGGACGACGGAAGCAAATAACCTTAGCGGTTTAATGAATTTAAATGACATATCCATTTTTATTTTTTCCAGCATCTAATATTTGAAATAAAGGGCGTTGCAACCATTTACAACGCCCTTTATTGATACAAGACTACTTATTCACCGCAGCTGCCGCATCTGCCAAAATCTTATTGGCAAATTCCTCCAATTTTGCGGAATAATCCTCAAATTTGAATTTTCCGGAAGGTGCGTTATCAAGCATATAGCCGATGCTGACGTCCATATCGCTACCGATATCAATACCGGGTTTTCCTTCCCAGCGGGCATTGATATAACCCGGAACCACTTTTGCCAGAGATTCAAGCAAACTGTTGTCCAGGTTATCCAGGGCTTTGTTGATGCCCGGTTTGTCAAAGAAGGATTTGTACAGCGCAAGCGAGTCGGGATCGACCGCGATCGGAATATTGGGCGCAGAACTCATTGCCTTGGCTAATTCAGCCTGTTTCTTGTAGGAGTCGATGGAGAAGGTCATCCAACGGGCAAAATTGTAGGCTTCCTGCAGGTTAGGTGCGGTTTTGGATACAACCATAGCATCAAAGACGATGCATTGGTTTCCACCAGGGATGCCTACAAAGTCCCAATTGAATTGAGCATTCTTCACCAGGTCCGGCACTGCCCAGGATGCATCCCAGCGCACGCCGACTTCCTGATTGTTGAACAGTTCCCAAGGACCCTTGGACTTGAAGTTCTTTTGCTGTTCTGCCGACAATCCCTGCCAGGTATAGGGGATCTCTTCTGCGGTTTTGGCAACAGCAGCTTTGAAAGCGGCGGAGTTGTAATTCATTTTAGCTCCGTCGAAGCTGTAGTACTTCAAATTGCTGTCCTGAGTGCTGGGGTACCATCCCTCGATGGAGAATTGTTCATCCAGTCCAAGAATGCCTTTCGGGATGTTGGTTAAGGAGGCGGCAACCTTGAAGAAATCATCCACCGATACGCCATATTCCGGCGCAGTTAAATTGGCAGCATCGTAAAGATCCAGGTTGACAAAATAGCCCATGATGAACTGGCCGGCAGGTAACGCCATTGTTTTGCCTGAATAGACAAACGCGTCCTGCAAGGCCTTGGGGATAAACTTCCAATCTGGATCAGCCGCAGTTAAGGCTGTGATATCCGCCAACCAACCGTTTTGGACATACAACGGGACGTTGTTCGCCATAAAGACATCCGGCAATGTTCCCTTGGCTGCCAGAGCCGTCAGGCCCGCGTCCCAAGGATTCTTGCTGGTGTCAATATCCACAATCTTGATCGTTACGTTTGGATGTAAGGCTGTATAGGCAGCGATCATCTGCCTTTGAATGTTATTGTCCGCTTCAGTACCCAGATTCCAGTTTGAATAGGTCAGTGTAATGGGCTCGGTCGAAGGGGGCGTGGTGGCGGCAGGGGCCTGGGTATCGGCTGGGCCCTGCGTGGCAGCGGAGCCTTGAGTGCCTGCAGGGGCGGTGGTGGCGGCAGGGGCCGCGGTGCAGCCGATAAGGCTTGCAAGAAAGGTAACAGCGAGCATTAAGGCGATCACTCTAGCATGGGTTTTCATTTATCTCTCCTCATGAAATCTAATAGGTCCAAATAGATGTGTTTATTTTTGGTTCAACTTATCCCATAGGCCGCTCCGTTCAATTGAGACAGATTAACAAACAATCGTTGCTACTCTTACTAACCCATGATGACTTCGACTGCATGGGTTTGCCCGTCATCAAAGGCCGGGATTAATTGGCCTTCAAGGTGGCTGCCGTCAACCATCATTGATTTGACGCCTCTATTGACATTTTGGGGATTCTTCACCTCGATTTTATAGACAGCATTACGGAATTTGCGGGTTACTGTAAAGCCAGACCAGGAGGAAGGGATCGATGGATCGATCAGTAAACCGTGTTCCTGCGGTCTGATACCCAAAATCCAGTGAGTGGCCACGCGGTGCAGCCACTGCGAAGAACCTGTATACCAGGTCCAGCCACCCCGGCCAGAGAATTCTGAAAGCGGACCGTCAATATTGCCCGGGGTTACATAAGGCTCTGCTTTGTAAGTATCAATATCCTTGCTTCTGTTGGGTGGACAAATTCTCCGATACGCTTCATAGGCTAATTCTGGCTGACCCACAAGGGTATAGGCCCAGACGGACCAGGTTGCGGCATGCGTATAAACTCCGCCGTTTTCGCGCAATCCGGGCGCATAGCGGGTAACATAGCCGACATCAGGCCGGGGTTTCGTAAAGGCCGGGTAATTTAACAAAGTTCCATAATCCTTGAGCAGGTACTTCGTTACCGAATCCATGGCCACTTTGGCGCGGTGATCGTCGGCGATGCCGCTGATCACAGACCAGTTATTGGGCATCAGGAAGATTTTGCCTTCGGCATTCTGTTTTGATCCCAATAACAAACCTTCATCGGTGGTTGCCTGCATATACCACTCGCCATCCCAACCATGCCGGTTCAAAGCATCTTTAACACTTTGGCGAACCGAATCGCATCGTTTGGCAAAGCCCTCGTCGCCGCGCCTGTTCGCGATTGGAATAAAATTCCCGAGGATCATATACAAGAATTCAGCAACCCAAAAACTCTCGCCTTTTAAAAATGTTCCGACCGTACTCAACCCGTCGTTCCAATCGTGATCGCCCATTAATGGGATCCCTCTTGGTGAAAAACGGGAGAATGAGCGTTCGATCGCCCGTTTACAATGATCATATAAGGGCTCTGCCGGTCCGTTTTGATAGGGGATCTTTTCATCCAAGATGCTGAAATCATCGGTCTCTTTCAGGTACGAATCAAGGATGAAGGGCAGCCACAGTAAATCATCCGAGCAATTTGTGCGGGGACCGCCCCCGCGGATGGAAAACCACCAGTGAAAGACATCGCCTTCGACGAATTGCTGGGCACCATGGTACAACAATTGTTTGCGGGAATATTCCGGCTCACTGACCAGGAATATCTGGCTATCCTGTAATTGGTCGCGGAAGCCAATCCCGGCAGATACCTGATACAGGGCGGATTTACCCCACAGCCGGCAGGAAATCGACTGATATTTCAACCAGAAATTGGTCATTAAGTTGAAAGCATCATCTGGCGTTTCTACCCGCTCGCTGTCAACGAAACGCGACCAGAAATTCTTGACGTCCTGCAAAGCCTGTTCGCTTTTCTCGACCCCGGTATAGCGGTTGATGAGCTCAACCGCATCCTCTTTGCCATCTTCGGCAGCGCCCAGGGTGAAAACGACCGTTTTAGATTGATTGGGGTCGAGGTTCACCGCCACCTGCAAGGCGGCAATGGGATCGGTAAACCTTCCGGTTCTGCCGCCCAGTTTGGCATCGACCATTGCTTTTGGTTTATCATCATTGTTGTACAGACCAATAAAGGTTTCTTTATCACAATCAAAGGACTTTAAAGGCTCGCTGACCGACACAAATGCAGTGAATGGCCAGTCGGTATTATTATGCCTGCCTTGATTGTCCGGAAAACCCCACAAGCATTTGCGGGCAAAAAGGGAACGATGTGCCGCATCGGCCGTTGTTTCAATGAATAACTTGTGAAACTCGCGGTGTTCATCCGGGGCAAACCCCAATAACCACTCGGCATAGGAAGTAACATCCAGCTCGCGCCGTTCTTTGCTCTTATTGGTAATTTTTAGCTGGAAAATCTCTATGGGATCGGAAGCGGTTACAAAAACGGTTAACTCGGTTTCAATATCTTCGATTTGCTGGGTGAATTTGGAGTATCCAATTCCGTGCACAACAGAAAAATGATCATAGGGATGCATCACCGGTTTATAGGTGGCAGACCAGTACGTGTTTCTTTTTAAATCGCGAATATAGAAATATTTTCCCCAGTTATCTTTGATCAGGTCCTGAAACGAGCGGGTAATCCGATTCTGGCCTGCATTTCCCCGCCAGCTGTAACCGGATCCAGTTTGGGAAACCATCATGCTGTAATCGCCGTTGCTGATGATATTTCCCCAGGGCCTAGGTGTGATGGGAGTCTTGATTACGTATTGTTTCCCATCTTCTGAAAAATAGCCGTAAACATTCTCAAATTTATTTTTCATCAGGCCCTTTGAAGCTTTGCTCGCCCGCGCCGTGTATATTCCATCTCCCGGATAATGAATAATGACAATTCCAACATGTGAAACGTTTCACTATTTAAGAGAAATAAATACACGGCTATTA
>DATMYV010000033.1:0-26560 GCA_035560795.1 Longilinea sp. | reverse complement strand
ATTTGGATGGATCCTGCGTTTCCCCATCGGATTCAGCTGGCTTGCGCAATTCATTGGCGCGGCGGGAAAGCTCAGCAAGCATTTCATCCTCTTTTTTCCATGGTTGCTTAATGGATTGTGTCATTGTTTTGATTGCATTGGCTGATTTGTTCTCTGTTCGATCATTTTTCTTCCGCAGAGCAGCAATCAGAGACCAATTAATCGCCACGAAAAACAACAAAAATAACCCAAGCAATACCCAGCCTAACCATGGTATGTCAGTCATTAGGAATTCCCGCACTGTTATCAAATGCAAAATTGCCATTCACAGGAAGCACGAGGGGTAAATCAGCAACTCGTGGAATTACTATTGCAAAAGGTACGCTTGGATTTGACGGACCGACCAGGACTGTTTGGAAACCATAGGCGTGGGCGGCAGCCAAGTTACGGGGGGCATCATCCACCAAGACACAGTCAGATGGTGAAGAGTGGCGCGTGTATTTTAAAGCAATATCAAAGGTTTCAGGCATGGGTTTGCAATAAGGGGTCAATGCAACGATATCAATAATTTCATCAAACAGGTTTTCCAACCCGAGGATCTTTAGGACGCGCAAGGCATGCGGCCGGTCTCCATTGGTAAAAATGAATTTGGGAACTTTGTAATTGAGTAAAATCCGGCGTAGTTCAAGGTCAGGTTTTAGGTAGCGGTCAAGCGGCACATCGTGAACAAAACGCAGATAGTCCATGGGATCAATGGATAGTGTCGCCTCCAAACCGCGCAAAGTAGTCCCATAGGTAGTAAAGAGATAATGGCGTAACCCCGGTACTTCTGCCGCAGGGATGCCCAACACCGAGTGCATGTACAGATCAATCCGGTTTCGAATATCCTGCCAAACACCGCTGTCAGCCGGGTATAGGGTATCGTCAAGATCGATAAAAAGCGTGTTTTCACCCACATCGCCAGTATAATCGAATGCGAGCGGATTTACCAAGTTTGCACCGCTAAGATGGTCGATGCGGAAATCGTGACTGAAAATAGGACTTTGCTCCTATTCATAAATTATTTTGGACATTTTATAATCGATTAGCTCAGGAGCTTTCATGCCGATCCATTTGCTATCGGAAGATGTCGCATCACAAATTGCCGCCGGAGAGGTTGTCGAACGGCCGTCATCTGTGGTGAAGGAACTCCTGGAAAATTCACTGGACGCAGGCGCGCGCAATATCAGTATCCGGATTGAGGAAGCTGGACGGCGATTGATCGAAGTATCCGATGACGGTGACGGCATTTCACAGGACGAACTGCCCTTGGCCATTGCCCGTCATGCAACCAGCAAACTGCGCACTGCGGAAGATTTGTTTCACATCACGACTTTGGGATTTCGCGGCGAAGCGCTGGCATCGATTGCCTCCGTTTCGCGTTTCTCAATAACCACACGGCACGTTGGCGCCCAGGTAGGTGCGCGTATTAAGGTGGAAGGGGGCTTGAATGGCCCATTGGAGGGGGTGGGCGTCCCGGATGGTACCGTTGTGCGGGTCGAAAATTTGTTTTTCAATGTGCCTGCGCGCCTGAAATTTCTCAAGAAGGATATGACGGAACGAAGCCAAATTGATGGCCTTGTTACGCGCTATGCGCTGGCATATCCGCAGGTTCGCTTTCAACTCTGGCAGGATAACCGGCCAGCCTTAAAAACCAGCGGCAACGGCGACCGGCGTGAAATCCTGGCGCAGCTTTATGGCGTCGATATTGCCAGACAACTTCTGGAATTGTCTTCGGAAGAAGATCAAAGGCATTTGGATGGATTCATCAGTCCGGTTGCTCTGACACGGTCAAACCGGCGGGATATCACTTTTTTCATTAACGGCCGCTGGGTCCAATCGGCTCCACTGGCCACAGCATTGGTGCAAGCCTACCACACACTCTTAATGGTAGGGCGTTTCCCGCTGGCTGTGGTGTTTGTTCATTTACCGCCGGAGGATGTGGATGTAAATGTGCATCCTGCCAAGGCAGAAGTGCGTTTTCGGGATGCGGATCGCATATTCAGCCTGGTACAGCGCGGCACCCGCCGAGCGCTCCTGGCTTATTCGCCCGTGCCATCCATCGGCATGCCGCAATGGCAAACGGGCGGAAACCAGCCACAAATCATCGATCCAGCCTGGAATATGGCGGCCGATTTGCAGAAAAACAACCTCCAGGCAGAAATTTTGGAGGAATCCCTAGACACAACAACAAATCGAAATGTTGAGACCGATGATTTACCTTCCGGGCAATTGCCTTTACTACGTTTGATTGGCCAGGTCGGGCTGTCCTACCTGGTGGCTGAAGGTCCGGACGGGTTGTATTTAATCGATCAGCACGCTGCACACGAACGGGTACTGTTCGAACGGCTGATGAAACAGGTGGATGGAAAACGTATCGCCGCTCAGACACTGTTGGAACCCGCCGTTGTGACACTTCCGCCCCAGCAGGCCAGCTTGTTTGCCAATCAATTGGAGGTGTTGGAGCATCTTGGTTTTCAAATAGAGCCCTTTGGCCCCAGTACCTTCCGGGTGCGGGCTGTTCCGGTATTGCTAACTGGTATTGAACCGGCAGCTGCTTTGCGGGTGCTGGTGGAAGACTTTGAGGAAGATGAAAGTCCGCTGCGCAGCGAGATTGAAAGTCGCATCGCCGCGCGGGTGTGTAAACGAGCCGCTATCAAGGCGGGCCAGGTCATGTCCGTTGAAGAACAGAAAAAATTATTATCAGACCTGGAATCCTGCCGATCACCGCGGACTTGTCCGCATGGACGGCCGACGATGATCCATCTATCGGTGGACTTGCTAGAACGTCAATTTGGCCGGCGGGGCAGCCGGTAATTCTTAAGATAATGGAGATCCCATGCAAATTGTAACCGACCGTGGTGCTGACCTTTTACCCGAAGTGGCTGAGGAATTTGGCATTCATTTCACCCCGCTGAAGGTAACGCTGGATAACCGCACCTATGCGAGTGGCGTGGACATCATGCCGGATGAGTTTTATAAGCTGTTAGCAAACACTGACGATATGCCGATCACATCGCAGCCTTCTGTCGGGGAATTCGTCGAACTGTATCAGAAACTGGCGCAAACGGATCCTGAGATTCTCTCCATACATATTTCCTCAGGCTTAAGCGGAACCATGAATTCTGCCCGGGCGGCGGCGGTCATGGTACCGGAAGCTCATGTCACGTTTTTTGATACGCGTACCCTTTCCTGCCCGCAGGGTTGGCAGGTGGAAGCTGCAGCCCGGGCACATCGGGCAGGGTGGAGCCTGGAGCGCATTCTGAATTATTTATCAGAAATGCGTCTGCAGACAGATGGGATTTTTACCGTAGCGACGATGAAATATCTGATTCACGGCGGCCGGATCAGCCACATCAAAGGATTGGTCGCTTCGTTGTTAAATATTAAACCGATTATTGGCGTGGAAAAAGTAAACGGGACCTACATACAGCTTGGGCAGGAAATAACGCTCAAACGGGCAATTTATCATGAAGCCGACCTGCTGGTCAAACGGTTTGGTGCAGGGACAAAATTACGTGTGCAACTCTTGCACGCAAATAATTTGGCCGGGACCGAGTGGCTGCGTGAAAAACTGCTGCAGTTATTCGAAATTGAGTGGCTTCCAACTGTTTCGATTACGCCAGCTCTCGGCGCACATGTGGGTACCGGTCTGGTGGGCATGGCAGTCGGACCGGCTGCATTTTTCGCCCAGTTGGTTGCCTAATCGCATTCTTTTGTGCAAACGGGAAGTTCCACGGTAAAAGTTGAACCCGCATTCAACTGGCTCTGTATGCTGATCGTTCCACCATGGATTTCAACTATCCGTTTGCAAATCGAGAGGCCAAGCCCGGTTCCCGGGTAGGCTTCTTGAATATTGTGGGCTCTGAAGAATTTTTCAAACACATGGGGTAGATCCGTTTCGGGAATACCTACACCGTTATCTTGAATGGAAAATCCGGCCATCTGGTCGTTTCCCCACAGTCTGACAATCACTTTACCGCCAGCCTGGTTGTATTTGATGGCATTGTTTAGCAGGTTTATGACCACTTGCTTGATCTTATTTTCATCAGCTTTAATTTGTAGCGGTTGATCAGGTTGGGATATTTGAAACGTGATCCCGGCTTCATCAGCTTTGGGTTTGAATGTACGGCAGCATTCCGTTAATAGCGTTTTAAGGTCAAAGCTGGATGTGGAAAAAGACAACCGGCCCGCTTCAAGGCGGGAATACTCCAGGTAGGAACTGGCCATGTCGTTCATCCTGGTGATCTCAACGGCGATCGAATCAGCAAATTGTTGGCGTTGTTCTTCGGTAAGGTCATTGCGCTTTAATAGATAGGAAATGGTGAGGACCGATGCAAGCGGAGTCCGTAATTCATGCACCAATTCGTTGAGCAAATCGGCCTGCTGATAAAGGCGCGAGTTTTCAACAGCAATAGCCGCTTGAGTTGCCAGGACCGACAGAATATCAGCATCTTCCTGTCTAAAATAATCCCGCTTCTTGTTAACCACTTCCAGAACCCCCTGAACTTTCTCCTTGGCTGTCAGCGGTACCGCAATCACCGATTTCGTGCCCGCCTTCAACAGTGAATCAGTGTGGACAAACGGACGCTGGTCGGTCTCGACATCCCTCACAATGATTGGAGCGCGGTTCTCGCTGACCCAGCCAGCAATGCTGGCAGTTGGAACGGCACGGTCTTGCGGAATTTGATCAAGTTGAGAATCGGTGGAAGACTGTAAGAATAAACCCCCTCTGGTTTCATCATACAAAAAGACATAAGCAGTTTCAGCATCACTCAAATCAACCGCCACTCTTAATATTTTCCGCAATAATACTTCCAAATCACGCGTTGAAGCGAGATCGCGCGAGATATCGAGCAGCTGGTTGAATTGTTGAATGTTGGGAAGCACGGTTAGCTCTCCTTCAGTATAGCACGAACAATTTCCGGCAATACAACTGCAACATTATCCTTAATTGACATTGTAGCCTGTTTATCCAGATAAGTGGTTGAATAATTCAGAATTATCAGTTTTGCCCCATTCTCAAGTGCATACAACGGCAATCCGCTGACCGGCGTCACCTCCAATGAAGTACCCGCTGCCAGGAACACATCTGCCTGTTCAGCAAATTCAAGGGCCGTCAGCCAGGCATTTTCTGGCAAGGTTTCTTCGTAGAAAACAATATCCGGTTTGAGGATAGCGCCGCAGGCAGTGCAATGCGGAATCACATTCTTATCAATAAAATCCGGGTAGCAGGCATCGCTGGAAAAAGTCAGATGGCAGGCTAAACACGAGAGTGTATCGAGCGATCCGTGTAATTCGATCACATTCCTTGAGCCTGCCTTCTGATGCAGCCCATCGATATTTTGAGTTAATACTGCGTGCAGTATTCCCGTTTTTTCCAGTTCTGCCAGGGCATAATGAGCCGGGTTTGGTTTTGCAACTGCCATTTTTATGGCCAACGGCCGCAACCAGGCATAAAATTGCTCCGGGTTCCGGTGAAATGAGGTCAAGGAAACCACGTCCATCAGATCGAGGTTTACCCATGCTCCGGTTCCCGGGGAACGGAAATCCGGAATGCCAGACGGTGTGGAAATGCCGGCGCCCGTTAACACCACAGCATGACGGGCAGACCTGAGCATTTTCGCTGCCCGTTGTATGTATTCTTCTGAATTAACCGTCATTCCGCCTGCGTTGTTACCCTTTGAGCAAGGAGATCAGCGATCCGGAAGAATTGCTGGCTGACAAGGCCTTCTTTTTGGATTTCGATCAAAGGAATCGAACGAGTGGCCGCGTGGAATGCCTGCTCCGGCGCAGGGGGAATCATCATGGCAATCGGTTGGCCGAGTTTTTCCTGCATCTGCGCTGCGGAAAGGACAATATCAGCCCGAACCCGGTTGATGGCCATCACGGTCAGCAATTTGGATTTCCCAAAACCGCGGGCTGTTAAATCGTCAATCAAAAAGCGGGTGCGTTCGACCGATGATGGCTGGGGCTCAGTGATCACGATGAGCTCCTTCAATTGCGGCAGAATGCGGTCAAGCATGGGGTTAAAGCTGGTACCGATGTCCAAAATCACGAACGGTGCCATCAGGGATAACTGTTGAATGATCGCTTCTATCTGGGGACCATAGTTGAGTTGATCGGTATCGCGCGTGCGGGAGGAGGCCAACAACAATCGGACACCAAAAGTCGTCCGGATCAATTCCTTTTCAACTACATTGCTGGTAATATCACTTGGCCGGCAGCGCAACAGGTTGTTTAATCCTTCAGGGTTTGACAGCTTCAAGTCAATGGCCCATGTGCCCTGGCTGGGGCGCAATTCGGCTGCGATGGTCCCTGTTTTCGTTCGTTCGTGAAAAGCCAATGCCAGATTCAAAGCCAAGGTTGATACGCCCAAGCCGCCTTTGGCTCCAATTACGCCCAGCGTATAACCGCGATCGAGCGAAGGCGTTGGGCCGGTGCGTGCCTTGACCCGCGTTAACAACGCTTTGATATGGGCTACCAATTCAGCCGGGTGGACAGGTTTGGTCAAGTAATCATCAACACCCGATTCGTATCCTTTTACCTTGTCATCCACCTGACTCTTGGCAGTGAACATCAGGATTGGCGTGACGGTCGTGGCGGTTTCCAAACGCAGCCGGCGCGTTACTTCATAACCATCGATATCCGGCATCATAATATCCAAAACAATCAGATCTGGCTGCTCATTGCGCGCCATAGTTAGCGCTTCGATGCCGTTGTGGGCGGACGCAACTTGATACCCCTGCCGCTGAAGCATCAAACCCACTAATCGTAACGTTTCAAGGTCGTCATCAACAATGAGAATTTTTTCTGGCATTGCATCCCTCCAAGGTAAGTGCCAACGCCTGTGAAGTAAAGGCGTAATAAATCAGTAATTCTGGATTACATACTATTCTAAATCAAAACGAAAAAAAACATACACTATAATCAGCCTATGTTGGCAGAAATCAAGGATACAGCGTTTACCAAGTGCGGACTCAACCACGGACAGACTCTACTGGTCGGCGTGTCCGGCGGACCGGACAGTCTTTGCTTGTTGGATGGGCTCTGCAAATTGGGTTTCCACCTGATTGCCGCATATTTCAACCACCAGTTGCGACCGGAAGCCGACGACGAACTCCGCCATGTTCAAGACATCGCAGAGAAAATGGGAGTCCGTTTCATTTCCGGATCTGAAAATGTCATCGAGTTTGCGCAAATTCACGCGTTATCAATTGAGGCAGCCGCCAGGGAATTACGCTACCGCTTTCTGTTTTCTAGCGCGCGTGCTCTGAATGCGGATGCGGTGGCGGTGGGGCATAATGCTAACGACCAGGTTGAAACAGTGTTGATGCACATTCTGCGTGGAAGCGGGCTGGACGGCTTGAGCGGAATGGCTTTCCGCTCCCTAACCGCCTGGGATGAACAAATTCCGCTGGTGAGACCTTTGTTGAAAACCTCGCGGGCGGAAATCCTTGAATATTGCGATGAAGCTGGATTGATCCCGGTTGTGGATAGCAGCAATCTCGAACCAGTTTTCCTTCGCAACCGCATTCGCCTTGATTTATTGCCAAAATTGGAAGAATTGGCTCCCGGTGTGACTCAACGCATCTGGAATTTATCCCGGCTTGCCGCCACCGATTTACAAATCATGAAGGATCTTGAGGAACAGGCTTGGAATAAATGTATCCTCTTTGTGGAAGATACCCGGGTTCTTATCGATTTGAAAACGGCGAGTGACCAGGCTGATGGTTTGCAGGCTCGTTTAATCCGGCGTGCTGCAGCGCATCTGCGTCCCTCCGGAGAGAGTCTTGATCTCGAAAACACAATGCGGGCTGTAGAATACATTCACATGCCAAAAAAAGGGCGGACCATTGAACTGGCGCAAAACTTGATCCTGACCACGGACGGAAAAGTGCTCAAGTTGTCCAGACGGGAATATCAGGCCAATTTGCATCAGTATCCAAGCATGGGAGACGTTGAGCTGGCGGTGGCAGACCTGCCTTGCCGCTTGGATTTGGGGGATGGTTGGTCCCTTTTCTTCGAACGTGCCAGCCGCCCGCCCGCAGATAATTTTAAAACAAAAAAAGGCGAATTGCAGCTCGAAGCCTGGCTGGATGAAGCATCGCTTTCCGGTCTGGTTAGCGTGCGCAGACCACTGGCCGGCGACCGTCTACGGCCCTTGGGAATGGCCAGAGGCAGTCAAAAATTATCCGATTTTTTGATTAATCGGCACATTCCCGTGGATGCGCGCCGTACCTGGCCGATTGTCTATTGTGCAGGCGAAATTGCCTGGGTGCCCGGGTTTGCCCCGGCCCATCCTTTCCGAGTCCGGCCAGAAACGGAAGCTTGCATTTATATCACGATCGTCCGAAAACAATAACGGCGTCCCTTCGGACGCCATTGAATTTCATGCTGCCACTTCGCCGGATAGACGACGGAGTTTGAAGTTTATTTCACGCCATTGGATTTTGGAGATGCCCATTTTTTGGCGGATCTGGTCATGTTCAATGCCAGTACGCCAGTCATCCAATACGCTAGTCCAGCGGCACATATCAAAAGAGAGGTGCTTTTCAAGACCGGCTTCTTCGCCAAGGTCCTCCAGCAGGTATTCCAGACGGCGGGGAGACCAGGGGAAAATGGTGTCGCGCGGATTATATTGGTCCAGGTATTCGCGATAACTTTCCACCCATTCACTGGTTAAATCAATCTTTCGTTCCTTATAGCGCGATCGAGGGGTTGCGTAACGGAGGAAGAGGATCGGTCCGGTCGGACTTTCCAGGTCGATGTGATTTAAATTAAGGGTAAGGCATTCGCCCTTCTTGATGCCGGTGGTGAGCAATAACAAAAGCAGCGTGTAAGGCCGGGCATCCGGTTTTTGCGCGGTGCGGTATTTCATCGCTACTTCCAAAACGCGCTGCTCTTCTTCAGGCGTTAGGATGATCGGCAACGGGCTCATCACGGATTGCTGCAGTACTTTTTCAGCAGGATCGGAGACGATACGCCCGCTTTGCACCAGCCAGCGAAAAAATGCCTTGATTGAAGTGATGCGGCGCGCAAGACTCTTCGGGCTGCAAGGAATTCCCCGGCCATTTTGCATCCACTGCAGAAACTGATTGAGATCCTTGGTGGTAATCGAACCGACCGTCCGATCCGGAGGCAGGTGGGATGAGAGGAGCTGCAGGTCGCCAACGAAGGCTTTTACCGTGTAGGGAGAACGGCTCTGGTCGTTGAGATAGAGTTCCCAGGCGCGAACGGCAGGGAGGAGGGGGGTGTTTGAAGAAATATGGGCAGCAGGTGAGATGTCAGCCATTACCGTGTCCTTGCTGATTTTGCGTATAGCTTATCACATACAGTGTACATGATTTATTACGCAATGTCAAATGGTAGAATCGCCGCTTAGCAAAAATTTCCGCATGGCCTATCCCGACTTGGCAATGGTTCCTGGGAAAGGTTGTCAACCAAAACGCATCGCCGGTGGTTGATTTCACCACCGGCGATGCGAGGATATCAATCAATTTTCAGGCAGCTATTGCCCATAAACTTCCCGCTTGATCAATTCCCAAATCGCTACTTTGTCTGGAATCAAAACTTGCGCGCCGGCATCCGTCACGTATGGAGTGAGCATATCTCTGCCAATCAAATGGCGATGGATCAGGGTATCATCCGAAAGGAGCTTTGGAGCCATGACCACGATTGGCAGCAGATCATCAATCTTCAGATCCGTTTCGACCGAGCTGATGAACAGGTTGAAAAGTTCAGGCGCGCGGGCGACTGCATTCAGACTCATCAACCGTCTAAAAAAGGCCTCCATCACTTCTTGTTCACGCCGGGTGCGGTCAAGGTCGGAGGTGGAATAGCGTGATCGGACGTACCATAGGGCAGTATCGCCATCCATCAGCATCGATCCGGGGGCAACGCTGCAATACCCTTCCCAATCCCGTGCCGGCAGGTCGCATTTATCCCGCAGGTACGCACCGACATAGACATTCAGGCCACCCAGCGTATTAACGATTGATTTAAAACCATAAAAATTGGTGACCATGTAATGATCCGGCCGTACACCGAAATTGTATTCCATGGTGTCAGCCAATAATGGGAAACCTTCATAGGCATAAGCTGTGTTAATGCGATCCATGCCCCGGCCAGGCAGATAAACGTAGGTGTCGCGCGGAAAGGATATGACGCTTACGACGCTGGTATTGGTATTGAGTGAAACCAGCATAATGACGTCAGTGCGCGACCCGCCGCCAGGTCGGTAGTCGGATCCTAAAACCATGATATTCATTTGCCCATCTGGCATTTTCAGGTTATGAACGATTTCACCAGAATCTGCGACCGATCCGCCAGGCGTAGGGGATGGTGTGGCAGTCGCAGTTGATTGAACTATGATTTCAGCCAGCGTCGGGGTAAGTGCCAGCGGTTGAAACGGGGTAGGGGTTGCGCTTGCATTCGGATCCGGAGTTACAATTTGCGCCGGGTCGACCACCTGAACCTGTGGCGCACTGGCCAGGCCCGGTAGATTGCATGCCAGGGATAATAAAACCAAAAGGGAAAAAACCAGGATTAATCTACGCATAGCTTACTCGTTTCATTCTTTAATAATTCATATTACAGGATAACCAAAGGTTTGGTGCTTGGACGGTTTTTGGCGAGCCAACAAAAACCAGAAGGACAGTTTTGGTCTCAAATATAGACGTCAGAGATGGGATTTGAGTTCCAGGACGGGCCGATTTCATATCTGAAACCTGTGTGGTAACGACGGGAACACCCATTAAATCGCCATCTTTAGGCAAATGTAAATATTCCATTTGTTGAGTACCTTGCCCTGGTAGCGCAGCAACCCCTTCCTTCTTCTCCGTGGGTAAAGTAAACATTAGTCCTCTAAATACTGGCACAGGATCTGCATTCCTGGAACTGGTTTATTGATCTCTGCCGTTCTGAATTGGAATAAGCACGCAGATCCGCCTACCCTGTCCGTTATTGGTCTGCAGCTCGATCCTGCCGCCGTGAGCTTCGATCTGTGGTTTTATCATTGATACCACCGAATCGGAATCTCCGGCGATGGATAGGTTTGATTGGTTCGGCTCAGATAATTTAGAAATGGCATCCGATCCATCTCCAATTTCACCATTGAGTCCATCACTGATTTGAAAAGAAAGAAGCGACCCGGTTTGACCGGTCTCAGGAAGCTCAATTTTAAGCCGAACAACCCCATTATTTGGCATGACAGCAGTTGCATTTTGAAGCAATTCAACTAAAACTTGCCGCCACACGCCCTCTTCAACCCGAATTGCAGCCAATGAATCGGGGAAATTGATCTTCAAGGTGATGGATTTATCCCGAAACAAACCGCTGGTCGCGCTGATTGCCTGATCGATCGTTTCTTCAAAGGCAACCAATTTTGAAAAATGATCCAAACCAGAACCCAAAATATCGAGAGAACTAGTCCGGATGTCAGCAGGTACATCCTCGCGGGGTTGGGAGGAAAAATACGATGTGCCTGGTTCTGGATCAATCAGTCCGACCCTCATTTGTTCATCGTTGGAAACTGGGTCTTCCGGAATAACCGCGAAGGGTCCATTGCGAACCAGGAGCTGATGCAATTCATCATTTTCTTTTTGCAATCTTTGGATGGTAACCTGGGATTCCTGCTGGAGTTCCATCAAGGTTGAGATCTCAGGCAACCTTTCCGGCAAGTGAGCAAGCATATTTTGATGTGTTTGATTCTCAGATGCCAGCCGTAAATTCTCGGCTTCAACCTGCAGGTTCTCCACCTGGAGGCGGAGATCATTGATCTCGTACTGACTTTGCTCGGCTTTGATGCGAGAGTCGTTGATCGTGGATACGCGCTGCAGGACCTGGCCTAAAGCTTCGCTCATGCCAATGAGGATGTTTTGGTCTTCGGTACTCCATAACCGGTTGGAATAAGGCGTTAGCAATACCAACCCAGCGTTCCATACTCCAGGGTTGACCATCAAGGGGATGGCCAATAAATGGCCTGATTCGTTCAATCCGAAAACGCGCGTAAGTGTAATCAGGTCCTGCGGCGGCGTGCCGTTGGTCGAAAGGCGCAGGGCTTTGCCGCGTTGGATTGAACTGACCAATGCCGGCACGCTGCTTATGCTTAATCTGGTTCCTGCAATTGGTTCCTCGCGGATGAGATCATAGCCGCATTCAATTTCCAATGAACCCATCTCTGCATCGATGTAAATCAGAAAGGTGAAATCGGCAAGCAGGGTTCGAGAAACAGCCCGGGTGAGCGCAATTTGGATCTGGTCGGGATCGGTTTGATTCGCAAGTTTCAACCAGGCGGAGACCGTTCTGGGCTCGCTTGTCAGACGTTTTCGCACTTCCACTTCCTGCCCCTTATTTATGCCAGCACCAGCCGATACAGTGGGTTCACTGGTTTCAATTGGATATCGTTGTGCCAGGATGGGCAGCAGGGGGAAGCAACACAACGAGAAAACGCGAATAATCCCGGATAAGTCAGCTGAAGGTTGCAAGAAAACCAGGTGAAAACATATTCCTGCAATAATAATCAATAGAAAACCGATGCCAGCACTTCGGCCTGTTGGTCGCTGTATGAATAAACCGACCAGGCCGATGATGCATAGCGCAAGGGAGGCAATTTGCCAGCCCCAATCCAGATAGGTACCATTAAAGGATTGCGAAGTGCCTTCGGAATTCCATGCTGAAACGGAGAAGATTACAAGGATGATCCCGAGAAAGGTGAGAATGACGACGCCCACATCAGCCGCGCGGTTGGTATCGGGCGTTGCCCAAATCCAGATGATCCACGCGATCGTAATAAACAGCACCGCTCGATCAAGCGGTGGAATTAGGATATGAGTGTTGAACAATCCTTGCCAGGCCAGACCGCTCGCTATAAACATGGACAGTTGGATTAATAGAACCACCACTAACCCAAAGACCGTGCGCCTGGTAACTGATTTTGGCATGCGGGCTTTATTTAACAAAGTTGCCTGCAATGCCATAATTACCGAAAAAACCAGTACGGTATGGTAAATCAGGTTCCCCTGCGGTTCGATCAATAGATTGAGAATTTGTTTTAGCGTGGTTTCCATTCCCTTTAAATCCTTGGGGGATTATAGCACGGGGGATCTTCCTGACAGGTCGATTAAACCATCATCATTTTGCAAAGGTTGACAAATCATGGAATTGCGATAAAATTCTGCCCGTCGATTGAGGATTGCCGAAGTGGCGGAACTGGCAGACGCGCTACGTTCAGGGCGTAGTGGGTATTACACCCGTGAGGGTTCAAATCCCTCCTCCGGCACCTGGACCCCGCAAAATGCGGGGTCTTTTTCTTGGCACTGGTCATCAACTTGCAACGGGTGGTCAATTGGAGTAACATACGCCTATGAAGAGCATCCAGTTTGACAAGAAACGAATTATCGTTGTAGCTGGCCTGGTCCTTCTGTTTTTTCTGATGGTGGATTTGAACACCCGCTTGAATGATCTTTACCGCCTGACCCGCGAACGTGATTCTATGCGAACTGAAATTGCTAATCTGACAGGCACCGCCGTCGGCCTCGAAACGCAGATTGCGTATGCCACCTCGGATGGTGCGGTAGAACAATGGGCCCGCGAAGAAGGCATGCTGGTCCGGCCGGGGGACCAATTAATCGTTCCCATTGCTCCTACAGATGCAACACCTGTGCCAGTTGTTGGCCCGCAAGCCACCCAGCCAGCGATGAAGAACTGGCAAGTCTGGTGGGCCTTATTTTTTGGCGAATAAACCTGTTGTTATTACATTTCAAACCGGCTGCATTTGCAGCCGATTTATTGTTTATCAATTTGTGCCAGAAATTGTTCTGGACTTTGGTCGGATAAACGGTTGAGCACCCAGTTTGCCTGGTTGAGTTTCCCGGCTGGATTGGAGGTCTCTACTGCCAGGCACTTCATGCCGGCTCGATTGGCTGCTTCAACTCCAGCCACCGAATCCTCAATGACCAGGCATTCCACAGCATTGATACCGATCTTCTTTGCTGCTTTGAGGAAAACATACGGATCTGGTTTTCCAGGCATCTCATAGGCGGAAACAATCGCCTGAAAATGAGATCGGATGCTGGTTTCATCGAGGAGTGTATCGATATTCTCCCAAGGCGCTGAAGTTGCCACGGCTTGATGGAAGCCATTCGCTCCAAAATAATCCAGCCAATCCTGAACGCCCGGCAAAAGATGAACGCGGCCCTTGAGAATTTTCCGAAACAACGCTTCTTTTTCCCTGCCGATAGCGGCGACTTCCTGGGGACTGGTTCGTCGGCGAAACAAATACTCGATCGCACCAGCATTATTCATCCCCAATGCACCCAGGAAATACTGGTGATCCAATTCCATGTTCCGTTCAGCCATAACTTGCCGCCAGGATTCAAAATGGGCCTCGGTTGTATCGATAAGCACGCCGTCCATATCCCAAAGAATTCCCCGAATGGCCATATTTTTTGGCACCCCTTAATGGATCATTTGGTTTCAGGCTGGCGTTGGATGGCAAGCAAGGTGACATCATCCGAAATTGTTTCCGTCGCCCGGAATTCAATGATCGATTGTTCAATGGCATGGAGTAATTGGTGAACGCCCTGGATCGCCGTTGATTGAATGATCTTTTGCAGCCGTTCCTCACCGAATGTTTCCCCATTCGGGGCAAAACATTCCGTTAGCCCGTCTGTATAAAACAGCAGGCAGTCGCCCGGCAGGATTTCCAAAATCTGGTCTGAGTAATGCACGTTTTCCAATACACCCAGTGCGATTTCCCCTTTGGGAAGTTGTTCAAGAGTGCCGTCACTGGAACGCCATAACAGGGCTCTGTTATGACCCGCATTCGCACAGGTTAAAATTCCGCGCATGGGGTCCAATGATGCATAGACTGCAGTCACAAACATGCCGCTCTGCGAATCCATCAATAATAAGTTGTTTACCCGATCGAGCACGCGCCCAGGTGAGATCGTATTTTGCATAAAAGCGCGAATTAAAGTGCGGGTTACAGTCATATACAGAGCAGCTGGCAGGCCTTTATCAGACACATCCGCAATGACCAAACCCAGTTTACCCTGGCGCGAATGAAAAACATCATAAAAATCGCCGCCAACCTGGCGGGCAGTCTGCCAGCGGATATCCAGTTCCCATCCAGTCAGCGTTGGCAGGCGGCTGGGAAGAAATGTTCGTTGGATCTGACGGGCCAACTGAATTTCCTTTTCCAGGCGTTCGCGTTCAACCATTTCCTGGTTGAGCCGTTCATTCTGAATAGCCAACGACACTTGTTGCGCAACCCCCGAGAGGATTTCCAGTCTTTTTTCCTGGAAGGAAGGAGCAACATATGATTCCTTCATCAACATTACACCGAAAACTTCGCCTTTGACGGATAGAGGGAAACCCAACACCCATGCACTTTGAGCAGATTGGGCGGGAGAAGGCATTTCGCCCGGCCCTAGAGGTGTGATGCCAGCCCAATCCATCGGCGAAAAAAGTGGATCGGGCAGCCGGCAGGATGATGGTGAATCAGTACGGATGATTTGATCCAATAGTTGAAATTCACCGGCGGGATATACTCTTTCCAGAACCTGTTGTTCTTGCTGGCGTTGGCCGGTAAAGGCTTGGGTCGGCTCATGCAGGTTATGGTCGCGGTCCCATAAATAAGTGATACAGGCATCAATGCCGATCAGGATTGGCATCAGATGGCCGATCGTATCGAGAATATCCGAAAGGTTATTCTGACTCACCACTGCCTGGGCCACCTGTAATAAGACCGCAGTGACGTATGCCTCTTCCTGGCGGACTTCAAGCAATTGAATATTCTCGATGGCAACAGCAGTCTGGTGGGCTATCCCTTGAATAATGGCCAAGGTTTGCTGGTCGAAGAATTGGCGGAAACCAGGCAAATTGTCATTTTGGTGCCCAACCAGCATTGCGCCCATTATTTCCTGGTGGGTTATTAAGGGAACCAAAACCAGGGTGCCATTATTGCCGGATAGCGCTGCCTCAGGCAGTTGTAATTCGGCTTTTGCATTCTCTATAAAAACCGGTGCTTGAGTTGTGCGTAATTGTTGAAACCCTGGAGCTTCCGATTCAAGGAATAGCAGACTGTCCTTTACTAAACCGTCAATGCCATAGGAATTCTTAAGTTCAAAAGCCTGTCTGGCAGGATCAAATAGGAAAATTGCACAATTCTTGATTCCCACCAACAACGGGGTCAGGCGAGTCATTGTCTCCAGTAAATCTTCGACCGTATTCAATGCCTGACAGGCTTCGGCGACTTGAAGTAATACAGTGGAGACCCAGGCCTGCTCCTGTGCAGCTGCATAAAGACGCGCGTTTTGTATGGCCGCAGAGGCATAACTCGCGAAAGTTGCCGTCATGGCGCGCGCCTCTGAACCGTAGCGTCCGTAGGTGGAATGCGAAAGCGTCATTACCCCCAGCGGTTGCTGGCCGTTCATGAGAGGTGCAGCAATGGAGGAGTAATCCGGTTTGAAATTCAGTACGGCCCCCATTGGGCCGAGCGGATCCGTTGCCCGGCGGATGGATGGTTCAGAACTGGTAAGTGTGGCTTCCAGGGTTTGGCGGGCAGTGGGATTTTCTTCCAGAACCTGGTTCATGTGTTCGAGGGTGAAACCGTGGGCATAAGCCAGCCTCAGGCGGTCGCTATTATTTGGGTGTTGCGGATCTTCTTCGTATAGCCATATGGCGGATGCTTCACAGGGAAGGTTTTTCTCCAATTCAGAAAGGATGCTGTTCAGCAGCTCATCCAGGGAAACGTTCGCGTTTAGTAGGTTGGCGACATCGCGAAAACTATCCGCTACCTGTCGGCGCCATTGCTCAGAACGATAGAGAGAAGCATTGCGGAGCGAAATTGCAATGGATGCACTTAACGCTTCAAGAATGGAAACATCCTTCTCATCGAATGCGTTGTACTCAGTGCTCTGGATATCGAGGATGGCCTGTGTTTCACCGCCGTAGGTGAGGGGCAATGCAACTTCTGAGCAGGTTTCAGAAGGCGGCAAGTTGGAGGGCCGGTAAAGGGGTTCTTTGCGGACGTCGTTGGCCAGGAGTGGCTTTCCAGAACGTGCTACCCATGGGATGATACCGGTGGGTTCATCCAGCGAGATTTGGATTTGCTGTTCGCGTAAAGTACTGCTGCGGGCACCGCTGCCAGCCCAATAGAGGATCAGCCTTCGTCCCGGATGCACGGAGTAAAGATGTACAAATGGAAAGCCGAAACGTTTTTGAATGGTCTCAACCACTGTATCGAGCAAGGTATCCAGGTCCAGGATCGAGGTGAGTGCATGGGTGATATCGAAGACGGCAGAAATTTGTTCGGCACGGCGTTGAACATCCGAATAGAGCCGGGCACCTTCCACAGCGATGGCAATGCTATCCGCCAGGGCGCGTAAAACAATGCGGTCAAGTTCGTGAAACGCATCCGCCTGGTCGCTTTGCACATCCAGAATCCCCAGGATGCGTTGGTCAATTTTTAATGGAAAGGCAACTTCGGATTTTGTTTCAGGCAACGAGTCGATATAACGGTAATGCTCATCCTTAAGCACATCCGGAACCCAAAATTCATCGCCAATCGATGCAGCATGGCCAATTACGCCTTCGCCAAGGCGGGCTGTCAAGGCAGTTTGGCGATCTTCTTTATTCAGGCTGGCACTGGCGCGAAATTGCAGGATTTCATCACTGTTATCCAGGGTGAAGATGGCAACGTAATAATAATTGAAGGTCTGTTGGATTAACTTCGTGACCCGCAGGCAAAGTTCATTTAGATCGGTAACATTGGCAATTTGCGAAGTAACGCTGCGAACAAGGGTTAGTTGTTCTGACCGCCAGTTCTTTAACGATACCTGCCGAAATATCTGTAAATAGCTGGCGGCATGCGCCGTCACACCTTCCAGGAATTGGATTTCTTCTTTTTGGAATGTCTTACCGGCATCGCGATGGACTTCAAGAACGCCCAGAAGATTCTCCTGGGTGGTGATTGGCATAGCCAGCAACCGGGGTGACCGGCTTGGCGAACATTTCTTGCCATCTTCCGACTGGCAAATTGGCCGGTGGCTTGTATAAACTTGTTGTACAATCTTTGGTGCAGCCTTTGACGGAAGGAGAAGAACCTCAGGTTCGTTAGGCAATGGATAATTCGGTTCAGCCAACCAGATGACGGCTTCTGCAACAAACTGGTGCGCAATCATGTCACAGATCAATGCACACTGGGCTGCCGCATTGGGTTGTTTCAACAATTCTTCGCCCAGGTGAAGGAACTGCTTCCACTCTGGGATGGCAGCCAACCCGGGAGCCACCATTATCGTTCCTTTTCCTTCCGTTTTGACATGGTCAGCGTGTTATGTCCGGGCTTAAAATCAAAGTCGACTTCGTCCATCCATTGCCGGATGAAGTAGAGGCCAAGACCATGATCAGAACGTTCTTGCAGAGGGGCTTTCACATCGGGATTCTTAATTTTCTTCGGATTAAAGGGATGGCCTTGATCCCGAAGAATAACAGTCAGTCCGACATCGTCAATGAGACAACTGCATTCAATTTCGCCCTTATTTTCGCCGCCGTAGGCATGCTCAATGATATTGGCACAAGCTTCATCCAGGGCAGTTTCTACGGCATACACCTGAAATGAACTTAATCCGGCGTCTTGGGCAGCCTGGCGTACAAAATCGGCGATCGCCGGTAAACTTTCGAATCGCCCAGGAAATGTGAGCGTAGTCATTCAATTCAACCCGCTACCGTTAAAAATTTCCAACTGCCGCGGTTGCATCCGCAAAAATTTTAAATAGCGGGGTGAAACCAGCCAGATCAAGCGTGGCAGCAACATTGCTCGGCACGCTTGCCAGGGCAATTTCACCACGGTTATAGCGTCTACATGATTTCTGGGTACTGATTAAAGCGCGCAAACCTGCGCTCGAGATGAAATCCAACCCGCCCATATCAACGACAATCCGGTAGCGTCCCGACTCGGTGATTTTAGTAAGGGCTTCCGATAGTAATGGCGCAGTCGAACTATCAACGCGTCCGGATACTTTCACAACATCGCAGTGCTTGAACTGTGTATGAGTGATTTCCATTGAATTCCTCCGAAGAAGGATGCTAAAGAACGGTTCAAATGATAGGGTGATTATATCATGCCTAAATCATGGTAAACTCAAAGTCAGGAACAAATTCTTGAAAAACCCGATCAGGTATCGTCTTATTGGCTGAACTGTTTCACCAGCCTCAAAACTGAAACCTAATGAACACAGGAAACACGAACAATGAATAGAAAAAATACACCACAAAGCGTTTTTGAAACCTACCGAAAAAGGCAACAGATGATGCCCTTCCTCTTTGGAGGTCTGGCAATTGTTCTTGTTGCTGTCGGTGCAATCCTGGTAATTGCCTGGTTGACCGGGCCGAATAAACCGGGACTCAGCCTGTTTGCCTCATCAACCCCAACCGCAACCCTGACAGCGACAGTCACACCTGTTACACCAACCGCGACTTTCACCATTACACCGACCATTACCGAAACTCCAACCGTTACACTCACTCCTACAGTCTCAGGACCGTTTGAATATACCGTCCAGGAAGGCGATACCTGCTGGAGCATATCGCAAAAGTTCAATGTTCTTGTGGACGTACTGCTGGTAATGAACCCGACGGTTGATTGCAATTTAATCAAGGCGAATGAGACAGTTCTGCTCATCCCGGCACCGGACACCAAATTGCCAACAGCAACACCCCTGCCTGCAGGATTTCGCGGCACGATCAACTATACGGTTGTGACAGGCGACACGCTTGCCAGCATTGCCTCGTATTTCAATTCGACCGTGGCTCAAATTGTCGCAGATAACAAAGACAAGATTACTGATGGGGTAACGATCTATGCCGGCGCGGTGTTGAAAGTTCGCGTGAACATAGTCACACCGACCTCCACCCGTGCTCCAACGTCTACGTCTGCGGTTCGTGGTACGCAATCCACGGCAACGCTGGCGCCCACTGTTCCCGTTTTTACAGCAACCCTGCCAACACCATAAAGTATAGCCAAATACCCAACCCCGTTTCCATCCTGGAAACGGGGTCTTTTTTTGACAAAGGCAGGTGATTGGGATAGCATTGCCTTACGATGTTGGAAAAGATCTTCACCCGTTTCACCCACTGGCGTTTTCTCGTCATTCTAGTTGGATTCATCAGCATTGGAATTGTATTATTGCTCTACCTGATCGCAGGGATGCCTGAACCGACCTTGAAATTGACTGAAGGTGGTCAGGTGGGTGCACTTGGACCGCTTATTGTCAAATTCCGTCATCCGGTGCTTTCAGCTGAGGTTGAGGACTACCTGAGTCTTGAACCAGCTGTGGCTGGCGCATGGACCTGGAATGGGAATCAGGCCACGTTCCGCCCGCAGACTGCATTTCAACTCGGGGAGAGATACACATTACGCTTGAACAACGGCGCCAAGGATGAAACGGGACGCAGCCTGAAGACTGGAGTGACCTGGTCATTTACAATTCGCGCAGCCGATATTGCTTATTTGGGTCAGACTGCCAGTCAACCGGAGGTTTGGCTGGCCGATAGTGCCGGCACCATCCGGCGGCCATTGACCGAAACCGGTGGAAAGGTACTGGATTTTGCAATTTATCCCAGCGGCGAGGATGTTGTTTACAGTTCAACCAACGCACAGGGCGGTGCAGATTTATGGGCGGTCGACAGAAACGGGGAAAACCACACTCATTTGCTGGATTGCGGCACAGACTCTTGTGTGCAGCCCTCCGTTGCGCCAGACGAAACAGCTGTAATTTTCTCGCGTCAAAGCCAATCCTCTCCTCAAGGCGAAATCTGGTTACTCGATTTGACGACCGGAAAAGCTGAGGCTTTATATCCTGATCAAAAAATTAGTGGAATCGATCCGAACTGGTCGCCACAAGGCCATTATTTACAATTCTACGATCCCGATTTCGCTCAAATCCGCGTACTCGACCTGATAACAAACCGGGTCATTCTGATCCCAACCGATCAGCATGCCATCGGTTCGTGGTCGCCGGACGGCCAAAAACTCTTATTTACCCGAGCCGAAAGCAGTGAGATTGGGTTGCCCTATGTAAGAATTTACGTGGCAGACCTGCCAACGGGAGATATTCGCCCATTGCAGGAGGCTGACCTTGGCCAGGTTGATTCCAGCCTGCCCGTTTATTCGCCGGACGGGAAATCCTTGATTATGGCGGTTCGCGGACTGGCTGGATCAACCAACAAACAATTGTGGCTGATTCCACTGGACGGCAGTGCAAACCAACCCATCACAGAAGATCCGGGTGCTTCCTTTGCAGCCTACAAGTGGGATCCAAATGGAGACCAATTGGTGTTTCAACGTCTACAATTGCAAACCTCTCAATCAAGGCCGCAAGTAATGGTTTGGCTGCGGGAAAGCGGTGTGCTCAAGGTTGTGGCGGAGGACGCTGCCCGCCCGCAATGGCTGCCTTAATTAATCCATCTGTAAGGCAGCCGATATTTCTTCTCTGACTTGACGATCGGTTTCACCTGGCATGGCATCTCTCAACGCAGTATAGGCCTTCGCTGACCCCATTTGACCGAGCGCCCAGGCTGCCGCCCCGCGGACGAGCACTTCCGGTTCATTTCGAAGTATTGTGATTAATCCGGGTAAAGCCTCAGCGTCCTGTGAATTTCCAAGCGCAATGCATACATTGCGTAAATATCCGCGCCTTTTTGCGCGCCTTATCGGGCTGAAACGGAATTTTTGATTAAATGCTGGAGCATCCAATAGAATCTCAGCCACCAATTCCGGCGCAAAAATCTCTGCACGCGGTTGGAAGACCGGATCGACTTCATCAGAGGTGGCAAAACGGTTCCAGGGACAAACTTGTTGGCACACATCACAACCGAATACCCAATTTCCGATTTTTGGCCGTAAATTAAGGGGAATAGGGCCTTTATTCTCAATTGTTTGATATGAAATACAAAGATCGGCATCCAGTGTTCGATCTTCTCGGATGCAATCCGTCGGACACGCATCGATGCACCGCCGGCAATTCCCGCACTGATCCGGAAGGAATGGAAGATCCGGTTCAAGCTCAATATCGATGAAAAGCTCAGCCAGGAAGAAGTACGAGCCCTTTTTTGGATGAATGAGGCAAGTATTCTTCCCGGCCCAACCGAGGCCAGCCCGTTGGGCAAAGTCGCGTTCAAGAATGGGGCCTGTATCGGTATAAGCGCGATGCTTAACCTGGCAGCCCAGATGATCTCCGATTTGCCCGGCCAGCTCAACTACCCGCGGCGGGATGATTTCGTGATAATCCGCCCCCCAGGCATAAGATGCCACCTGCCCAAACTGTGAGTCAGTTGAAGAACCACCATTCAGGGAGGGCATAAAGGGCATACCGAGCACAAGGATGGATTTTGCTTCCGGCAAGATCAAGTCAGGCGAGGCGCGTTTTTCCAAATTGTGGGGAACCGATAAATAAGTCATGCTGGCATGCCTGCCGGCCGCAATCCAGGTTAAAAATGATTCCAGATGCGGCGGCGGTGCCAGCGTGGTGATGCCTGCAAATGGAAAGCCGAGGCGCGCTGCCTCGGCTTTTATCCAGCTACTTAATTGCATGACCTGGCCTTTTCAAGGTCAAACTACGGCGTAGGGGTAACCGTTGGTTCTGAGGTAGGTTCGGTTGTGGCTGTTGGTGCGGTGGCGCCAGCAACTTTGAAGTTGTAGGTCAGGCCGCGGCCAAAATTGACGCCATTGGCATTGGTTAGAACCCACAAGGTTGAGAGATCTCCAGCGGTGCTGGGAGCCTTTAGGTTTATGGTGACATCGATGGTTTCGCCAGGTTTGACTTCCTTACTGAAATTCGTCGTCACCCCGTTGAAACAATAGGCAGTGGTAAAGCAACGCACCTGGTAACCGGTGGTCCAGGTGTTGTTGCCGGTGTTTTTGACAGTCCATGTTACTGAAAAGGCCTGTCCGGGCGTGTAGGTAGCAGGCGCAGTTACGCCGATGACTTCAACCAGATCGGCCGCGACTACGCGGGTGGGTGTGGCTGAGGCAGATGTTGTTGCGGTTACCCCCAATGTAGGAGTGACCTTGGTAGGCGTGAAGGTGGGTTCAGGGGTCTTGGTAGGGGTGCTGGTAGGTTTTGCCGCCGCTGTCTGCGTGAGACCCGCCTGGACGGTATTGGCTACCTGAGTGCGGATTTCGGCTGGATCGACGGTGGGTGTTGCGGCCGGTCCGCAGGCTGCCAAAACCAATGCTGCGGCAACTAAAACGAGTACACCGGCGTATTTCTTCATTCCAAACATGCTAAATTCCTCCAATTACAAAACAAAATACATACGGCCAAATTTGGCCGAACGTTTATTGTCTATTTTATTGTATGAATTGTCAAGGGTTCTTGCGAGAATCGGATGTTGGGGTAACCAACCACTCATCCGGAGACGGGGTTGGCGGCAAATCCAAGTCGAATCCAGTTTTGGTACGAAATGAGAAATACGTGACTGCTCCAGGCTGGATGCTCAACCGGGTGCGATAGCGATTTCCGTTTATTAAAATATAAACGCTATATTCGCCTGCCGGTAAATCGCTGAGCGCCATGTTTTCACGGTAATAATCATCCTGGTTTACCGAGGTGGGACCGTAGGTAAAAACAGACCAGCTTTGCCCTGTTTTGACCGAATAAACGGCGACTTCCTGATTGGTGATCAGCATGCCCTTGGCGTCCATGACCCGTCCTGTGAGCACGCCCCAACCTTGAGGCGGAGCCAACCATAATTCGGGATTGCGGGAGGCATAAAAAGAACTCGTTTCGATGCGCACTTCGAAGTGTAAATGCGGGCCGGTAGTGAATCCGGTATCACCGACCGATCCAATCACCGTTCCTGTTTCAACCCTCTGGCCAAGATAGGCCTTAACCTCCGACATATGCGCATAGACGGTGTAAAGCTGGCGCCCTTCAAAGCCAAAATCGTGACGGATCATGACGGCCTGTCCGTAAGGATCACCTTCGTTTCCTGCGCCGCTGTAGAGGCCATAACCGGTCCATACCACCTTTCCTGGCGCGGCAGCCAGAATGGGGGTGCCCATGGGCGCATCGATATCAATACCGGTATGAACGATTGTTGAATCAGGAAAAATGCCACCGTAGCGATAATCTGCCAGCGGCCAATTTATCTCATCTGCTGCAATGGGGCGGCTGAAGAAAAAATGATCATGTGGATCGGCCGCCCAGGGGACTTCATATAAAGGTGGCCGCCAAAGCGATACCGGTTGGTTGCCTGGCGTGGGAAATGTAAACCGCAGTGGCGTTTCCTGGGGGTGCGGTCCGGGCGTTTTCGTAGCTGGAATTAATGCCGGCATCACAGGTGTAGGCGTAAAGGTGGCTTTAGGTGTGACCGTGGTTTCAACCGGGACAGCCGCAGGGCTGCAGCCGCTGATCAGCATTGCCGCGGCCATCCAAACGAAAAACCCCACCCGTAGTTTCATGGCGTTGGCGTGGCGGCTGGAGGAGTCCAGGTGGGCCGATTGGTGGCTGTCGGCGTCACCGGCGTGGCGGTTGGCGTGTTGGTTTGATAATAACGCCGGGCTGGATTGAGCGTACGAGTGGGTGTCAATGTAGTGGTAGGCGTCGGTACAAAAGTTGGCGTGGCGATGGCTTCCTCTGGATACAGTTGCGCCATGGCCTCTTTCCAACTCAGGCCATCCCGCATTACGAACTGATTAAACCGGGAAGCTGCATAATAGGACCGCCAATTGGTCAATGCCGGAAGCCGCTGCCAGCCATACCGCAAAGCCAGATCAGTCAGGTCAAACCAATAACCTGCCGGAATAGGCGCTGACGCTCCGCCATGTTCATAGGCCTGGGTATCTCCGCTGTGGCGTGCATCCAGATTCCAAGGATGAACAGAAAGCGGGCTTCCTTGGGAACCATC
This sequence comes from Longilinea sp., assembly GCA_035560795.1. GTDB lineage: Bacteria > Chloroflexota > Anaerolineae > Anaerolineales > Anaerolineaceae > Longilinea. The sequence goes on along the minus strand of DATMYV010000033.1, from coordinate 1,627 downwards.
CTGATAGCGCGTGCGGGCATAAAGGCGCCAATAGGTTTGACCGTTGTAATCCTCGCGGACTGACACCAACCATCCAGCAGAAAATGGCAACGGATTGAGGGCGAAACCACGCCCGGTATACAACCAATCCTCAATCACCCCGGGTGATGAAGGTTCGGTTAAGGGATAATAAGCGTTTTCCAGATTCAGGAGCACATCCCAGCCAGCCTGATTGGCGAGATCGCTGCGAAGGGCATTAAAGGATTCGTCCAAAGAATCAAGTAAAAAAGGATACGGTGCAGTTACATCCGGTAATGGGGCCAGCGCAACCCTACCCGCGGGTACCACCGGCGAAATGGTGATAACCGTCGACCACAAGGTGGGTAAAGCCGTGATGAGTTGTCCTGGTAAAGTGGAGGCGGTTAGTAATTCGGTTGCCGAGTCTGGCAGCCAGAAAAAACCGTGTAAACTGCCCGGCAATGGGGTAAAGGACAGTCGATGTGCTCCGCCAGGAAATTGATACGTTGTAATGGCTTCCTGGTTTGGACCGGAGATGCGCGCCAGTATTGCGCTGCCATCCGCCTTCCATGCTGGTTCATCGCCAAGTCCTAAAGGCGTTGTGGCACCAACTGCGTCCTGGCTATCCCAAACGACAATCGAACGGCTGCCGGATGCTTCCACGGCCCAAGCCAGGTAGCGACCGTCTGGCGACCATGCCGGCTGGCTTTCGGAAGTATCCACGGAAAGACTAATGTTTTGAAAACGATCTTCAATCCGGTCAAGGGATGCCATCCAGATTTCATCTTCGCCGGAACGGCCTGAAACAAACGCGATGGTGCGCCCTTCAGGCGACCAACTAGGAGAAAAATCAGGGGCTGGATCATCTGTGAGTTGCACCGGAGCATCCGCTGGGTTGGCAAGTGACCGCAGGAAAATATCAAGATTATCGCCGTTGTAAACTTCATACGCCAGCCACTGGCCGTCTGGTGACCAGGCTGGTGCACCATCATATTCGGGAGTATCCGTAATCCGCCGGGTTTTACCGGTGGTCAGGTCAAGAATGTAAAGATCCCAATACCCATTACGGCGGGAGGAAAATACGATTTGTTTGCTATCTGGGCTGACGGCGGGATCGCGATCTTCGCCGGATTGCGAAGTGATTCGTTGCAGGGTTTGGGCTGCTGGCTGAAAGACAAAAAAGTGCTCGTCCAGGCCATCGCTGAGCGAAAGGAAAAAAGCGCCGCCAGTCGAAGTTTGATTTTTGTTTGCCGGCTCACCAGTTAATGTTGGAGATTGTGTGGGAGAAACTGTTTCCGAGGTCTGGGGTTGTCCAGTGGCTGCCTGAGCCTCGGCTTTGGGTCCTTCCGCCCGCATTTGAGGCCACCCCACGAACAGCAAATAGACCACGTTGGCCATAATTAACGCAGTAAGTAAGAGAAGCAATATGCGCGAGGTTGCCGGAGCGCGATGCTTCATCCTTTATGCTCCCCAACTATCTCTGGCGATACGGCAAATCGAAAATGCAAGATTTTCACAGAATGATTGTAGCATCCTTGAATCTTGATTGGTCATACGGCCAGCTTTCTCTTGCTTTACAGTTTTGTTTGTCATCTTTTGTCGAGGGTGGTTTATCTGGGATCCAATTTGG
>DATMYV010000032.1:0-2589 GCA_035560795.1 Longilinea sp. | reverse complement strand
CACCCTTTTTAATGTCCCCAGAAAAGCTTCTTCCTCCACCCGGTAGGTTCTTGGAGTTATCGATGTAGACAGGTTGCAAATATCCTGGGACGGATCGGTTTTAAAAGACCTCCGCAGATCCACAGTTACACAGATCTCCCGGTCATCCCCGGCCGGTGGGTTCAATAGCTGAAACATACTTCTAAAAAATGCGGTTACAATTATAGTATTGATGGTTACTGCATGAGTTTTGCCAAATGCTCTAATTCTATCGAAGGATTCATCAGCAAAACGGCGCATGGAAATATGCATTTCCTTTGATTCAACACCGTAATAAGGAAATGCCCAAGCAGCGGGCAGAGGCTGGGCATGGGGATCCAGTAATGCCAGTGGATCCTTAATACCCAAGGCCTCAAAATAACTCTTCTGGTCCAGTCGGCGCTTGGTATTCGGCTCGGGTTTATAATGGGAGTCCTTTAGCAAGCTTGAATATATTTCGGCCAGCAACTGCAAATATTGCTTCAGCCCTCCACCGTCAGAATAGGCATGACAGATTTTCACACAAAGGGTATCATTATCATTGACCCGAATTAGCCTTACACACAGCATCTGCTCTTCACAATAAAAGGGGCTTTTCAAGAACTCTTCAATTGCCACTTGTTTACTATCGTTTTGTACAAATTCAAACCACTGGATTTCGTCTGGATTTTCAAAGGGTTGCCAATAGGGTTGTTTATCATTTTCAATAAACTGGCATCGCAATATCGGTTCAGCATCCAAAGATAATCTAACCGCTTTTTTTAGAACATCTGTATCCAGGTGTTGATCGAATGTTATGACCGCCTGGATTTGCATATTGTAGTATCCGTAACCGAGTAAATAACAGATTCGATCAATTCCAGTTACCGGTTGTTTGGTGGGAATCCCATCTTCTAATATGTTCACTTCCATTTTTTAAAACCCCTTACAAATTAATTGATTTCTGCTTAAACCGATAGGAGGCTTTTTCAGCGCGAACTAAATAGTTTAACAGTATATGCTATCGGAATGAGCTGCTGCCCTGGTGGAAGACGCTACAGTATTTCCACGTACCCACGGGTGCCGTTCACCCGGATTCTTTGCCCATCTTCAATCAACCTGGTGGCGTTTTCCACGGCGACAACCGCCGGCAGTCCGTACTCGCGGGCAATGGTGGACCCATGGCTCATCAACCCGCCCGCCTCCGCCACCAGACCCCTGACGGATAGAAACAGCGGCGTCCAACTGGGATCGGTGAATGTGGTTACCAGGATATCGCCGTCATCCAGGTTGGCATCCTCTATCTTTAAAACAATGCGGGCAGGCCCCTCGATGACGCCTGAGGATGCGGGCATGCCTACCAGGGCCCCCGGAGGAATATCGACGGTGTCGTACTCGCCGGAGATGACCTCGCCCTCGGATGTCATCACCCGCGGCGGCGTCATCTTTTCGAAGGCTGCGTACTCCTCTTTTCTAGCGGCGATAATACTATAATCAAGGTTGCCGGAATGGACGACATCCCGGAACTCCTCAAACGATAAGTAGTAGACATCCTCCCGGTCTTTAATTACGCCCTTTTGCACCAGGACGGCAGCCTCTCTCATCAAAGCCTCTTTATAGAACTGCCAGTGTCTGGCATAAAAATACTTGGGATATTCCCGATAGCCGATAAAATTGCGCAAAATGCTAATCTTCCTCCTGGTTTTCCTGGCTTTGCGTTTGCCTCCGGGCAATCGTTCCAGGCGGGCCAGGAGCTCCCGCTCCTTCTGCTCCGCTTCCAGCCGTCCCTGTTTGACCTTTGCTTTATGCGCACCAGACTGGAGATTCCTGACGTTGCTAAGAATTGCCGGTACCAGGGCGGTCGGCTGCTCGCTCCAGCGCGGTCTGGTAATGTCGATTTCGCCGGGACAGCGCATGCCGTATTGCTCCAGGAACGCCTGAATGGAGTCGCGGACCGCACCGCCACCAGGCAGCCCATCAAAGCCCTCAAAAAAGGTGTTATCGTCAGCCTGTTCCAGATAGGCGATCACCGCCGGATATGGGCGGACCACATCCGCCACATCCAGGAGCGCCAGGCCCATTTCGGAAGTGATGTTGTGGGGCGCGGATTGGGAAAGCACGTCGCACCCCTTCACATCGCCCAACCACTTGGCCATATTCTTGTTGAGCCAGTTTAACGCCTGCTGGCCGATGATGAACGCTGCGGCGTCTTCCCGTTCTAAGTGCGCCATAAATTCCTGTCTATCCTGCAAGATCAGGTCAAACAGTTTGTCGCCGGATACACTGGCGATCTTTGCTTGCAGGCCACGGATCCGGGCATCGATGCGCTCGATCAGCTTGGGAACGAGCGCTGCATCATTAGCCCGGGAAATCTTGACCATATGAAACCCTATGCGCAGCACCCCTTTGAACATGGCGAAGCTATTGGTGCCCTGCAGTTTGCGCGGCAGCGTTTTCAGGAAATCCTTCCTCTGCATCACTTTGGACAGGGCGTTGACCATCAGGAGATCCCCATTTTCTGAAACCCAAGAAACCATACCCTTTCGCCCAACCGCCGAGGAAAAACTGGCAGAGTAATCGATGAATTGCCTC
>DATMYV010000031.1:0-6696 GCA_035560795.1 Longilinea sp. | reverse complement strand
TTATAATTGTTATTCGCGTTCATCTATTTCTTCATCAAGGCTTTCCCGTTTGAGCTCAATGAATGTGCTTCATAAAAGCAATGATTTCTCCATACACTGTTTCCCGCCAATTCCAGCTTGTGAAGATAGGCTTTTTGACTATACATGGATGAATAACCACCTGCAGGAAGGTGAATTCAACGGGTGGTAAGGCATAAATCTCAATTTACTGGGTATATTTGCTAAAATAGCTTAGTTGACTACTGTCCACTTCGTGCAACTCGGACGAATGTGGCGGCATATTGAACCAAGCCCTCGATAATGGTTCCGATCGCCACATCAATCCATATATCGTTGACTGGCTAAAGAAAAAAGGAAATTGACCATGACTGATGATCCAGTTGTTTGGCATTATGGCTTGATGGCTGAGCGTTGGGCTGAATTTATCACCGATGCCCGTGAAGTTCCCTTCTTCCTTCACGAGATCGCGCGATTTGGTCAACCCGTTCTCGATCTGGCATGCGGCACCGGACGCGTCCTTTTGCCATTACTACGGGCAGGAATTGATATTGATGGTAACGACATTTCCAGGGATATGTTGCATTATTGTCAAACCAAGGCGACCAGTGAAGGCTTTCATCTGAATTTGTACAATTATTCGATGCACGCCTTTGAACTTCCTCGAAAATACAAAATGATCTACATCTGCGACTCATTTGGTCTGGCTGGCAGTCGCGAAAACGACCTGGAAACACTGCGCCGCTGCTATTCGCACTTGGAAGACGGCGGAGCATTATTGCTCAATATTCAGGCTGAGTACACATCAGCTGAATCGTGGAATCAATGGCTACCTGAGCATCGTCAGACCATGCCACAACCCTGGCCCGAGAAAAGTGACGCCCGCGTTGCCCCAGACGGAAGCGAGCACTTCGCTCAATTCCGCCTGATCGATGTTGACCCATTGGAGCAGACTTATACAAGACAGGTGCGTCTTGAAAAATGGATTAACGGTAAATTGAGTGCCTCTGAAGAGTACACGTTACGTGAGGATATATACTTTAAGAATGAATTGCTCCTTATGCTAAAAGTGGTTGGATTTCGTATTATCAGTTTACATGGCGACTACACAAACGAACCCCCCACAACCAACCATACCGACCTTGTTTTTACAGCAATCCGATAAAGCTTCGCCCTTACACCTGCCACCCAACACAGCTTGCAGCAGACATCGGGGGTCTTGCGGCGTCGAGAAGCAGTTTCCTACACCTAATTCTTTTTCCGACTCTCAGGCTTTTTGCCACACCCCCGCCCTAGCATATATAAAAAAAGAGATCCATCGGACAAACATCGCCCGATGGATCTCTTTTCCTTAATCTTCAGATCAATGATCGTCAGCCAACGTCAAATCGGTCAAGGTTCATGACCTTGTTCCATACCGCCACAAAGTCACGCAGGAATTTCTCCTGGGAATCCTGGCATCCGTAGACTTCTGCCAGAGCCCGCAGTTGAGAGTTCGAACCGAAGACCAGATCCACCCGCGTGGCAGTCCATTTGACTTCGCCCGAAGCCCGGTCGCGGAGGTTGAACACGTCCCCTACTTCGGTTAACGGCTCCCAGACGTTGCCCATGTCGAGTAAATTCACAAAGAAATCGTTGGTGAGCGTCCCTGGCCGCTTGGTAAAGACGCCGTGTTGAGACTGGGCGAAATTAGCATTCAAGGCCCGCAAACCGCCCAGCAGGACGGTCATCTCAGGAGCGGTCAGCGTCAGCTGTTGGGCGCGATCGATCAACAGTTCCTCTGCCGGTACGGCGAATTTCGTCTTCTGGTAATTCCGGAATCCGTCCACCACCGGTTCAAGAACGGAGAAAGACGTCACATCGGTTTGCGCCTGTGTGGCATCCGTTCGTCCAGGGGTGAAGGGAACGGTCACTGCATGGCCAGCATTTTGAGCAGCTTTTTCAACGCCTGCGCAACCGCCCAGCACAATCAAGTCCGCCAGCGAAACCTTCTTGCTGGTTTGTGCATTGTTGAACTCCTGTTTGATTCCCTCGAGGGTCTGCAGCACCTTTTTCAGTTGATCCGGCTGGTTAACCTCCCAATCCTTTTGCGGGGCAAGGCGGATGCGCGCCCCGTTGGCACCGCCGCGTTTATCGGAGCCGCGGAAGGTGGAAGCCGATGCCCAGGCGGTCGTGACGAGTTCCGGGATCGACAGCCCCGACGCCAGGATCTTTGCTTTGAGCGCCCCGATATCCGCCGCGTCGATCAGTTGGTGATCTACCGCGGGCACCGGGTCCTGCCAGATCAGCTCTTCAGCCGGGACTTCCGGGCCGAGGTAGCGTGAATGGGGACCCATGTCGCGATGGGTCAGTTTGAACCAGGCCCGGGCGAAGGCATCCGCAAACTGATCCGGATTCTCGTAAAACCGCCTTGAGATTTTTTCGTAAGCCGGGTCGAACCGCAGGGCCAGATCGGTGGTCAGCATGGCTGGCGGGTGCCGCTTGGATGGGTCATGCGCATCCGGTATCGAACCAGCGCCGGCCCCATGCTTGGGCGTCCATTGCTGCGCACCGGCCGGACTTTTGGTCAGCTCCCAATCGTAGCCGAACAGATTCCAGAAGAAGTTGCTGCTCCATTTGGTAGGCGTGGAGGTCCATGTGACTTCCAGGCCGCTGCCAATGGTGTCGCCGCCCTTACCGGAACCAAATTTGCTCTTCCAGCCCAGGCCTTGTTCCTCGATGCCGGCTGCTTCCGGCTCAGGGCCAACCAGTGAAGCATCGCCTGCTCCGTGAGTTTTGCCGAAGGTATGACCGCCTGCAATCAGTGCAACCGTTTCTTCGTCGTTCATGGCCATACGCACGAAGGTTTCGCGGATATCCCTGGCAGCGGCAAGCGGATCCGGATTGCCATTCGGCCCTTCCGGGTTCACGTAAATCAGCCCCATCTGCACGGCGGCCAGAGGATTCTCAAGATCGCGTTCACCACTGTAGCGTTTATCTTCCAGCCACTTGCCTTCGGAGCCCCAGTAGATGTCTTCTTCCGGCTCCCAAACGTCCTTACGCCCGCCGCCGAAGCCGAAGGTTTTGAAACCCATCGACTCCAGGGCGCAGTTGCCAGCCAGGATCATCAAATCAGCCCACGAGATCTTGTTGCCGTATTTTTGCTTGATCGGCCAGAGCAGCCGGCGCGCCTTGTCGAGGTTGACATTATCTGGCCAACTGTTGAGGGGTGCGAAACGCTGCGAGCCGGAGCCCGCGCCACCGCGGCCGTCACCGGTACGGTACGTGCCAGCGCTGTGCCACGCCATGCGGATGAAGAGCGGCCCATAATGGCCAAAATCAGCCGGCCACCAGTCCTGCGAGTCCGTCATAAGGGCATAAAGGTCCTTCTTCAGGGCCATCAGGTCGAGCTTTTTGAATTCCTCAGCATAGTCGAAACCTTCGTCCATTGGGTTGGACAGGGAAGAGTGCTGATGCAAGATCTTGAGGTTCAGTTGGTTTGGCCACCAGTCCCGGTTGGAAGTGCCTTTGCCGGCCGTTTGTGGGTGTGAGTTGCCCGTTACCGGGCATTTGCTTTCATCGCTCATCTTATTTACTCCTTTTTTCTGTCTTTAATCGTTCGTAACAATCCGGGCAAAGCCCTCTAAAGTAGACATTTTTTTGCCTGATCAGAAATTGATCCAGCCCATCAAAGGGAATCTGGTCAATGTTGACATTGAAGTTGTAAATGGTTCCGCAGGCATCGCATTGGAAATGGCCATGATTGGCAAGCGTGATATCGTAATGTTTTTCGGTTTCGTCAATATCGACCACCCGCACCAAACCGGCGTCGATTAGCGTGTGCAGCGTGTTGTAAATGGTGACTTTCGATAAGGAAGGAATTTCTACAATTAACGAGCGGAAGATCCCCTCAACAGTTGGGTGACCTTCTTTCTGGTAGAGGTATTCCAGGACTTTCAAGCGTTGGTAGGAAGGCCGGATATCTTTGTTCTTTAGTTGTTCGGTAAGAAACTCTTTTGAAATATCCATAATATTTAATTCATTTCAATTTCTTAATCATTACAAAATAATGATACTGAATGTAGACGACTTTGTCAAGGCACATTTGCCTTTCAACCTAATACAATGTCGAAAGGGACGCCGAAAAACTCGCGGCGTCCCTTTGTCTGGATTGGTTCAGGTTTGAATCATGTCAAAGGCAGCCAGCCTAACATTTTTCAATGGCGATGGATTTCATCTGCTCGTCATAGAAGATGAAGTTTCGGCCATCGCGCACATGCGCTGTTGCCCACAACTTGAGCGAGAATGCGCAGGTGGAGGTCAGTCCGACCAGCAGTGCCGCCCCGGAAACGGTAGGCGTGATCGGTCCCGGCGTGCCGCCGTTGAAGGTGAAGGGACCTGCCAGGTAATGGACAGTGGGATTAATGCCCTTGGTGTAGTACAGGCCCCAACTGTGCAGCCGGCTGTTTTCCTGGGACACATTCACCTGGAAATCGAGCGGCGGTACCGAGCTGAACGGAATCACCCCGCATTCATTCAACACGGCCGGAATGGTGAGGTCAACCACCGGGCCTTTATTGTCGAGGGTGATCACCAGGTCGCAGCGGTCAAGCATCGGCGGCAGAACCGCCGGCGGCGCAACTGTTCCGTCGCGGTAATCGACGCCCATGGCCGAGGTGAGCTTGACGCCATTCTGGTCGAACACCTCAAGCCGCAGGATGTATTTCCCGGTGTCCGCCTCCGCCAACCAGCTGTACCAGGTGCCCAGCCAGTCCGGGTTGTACCAGTAATAATCGCTGAAGTTGCGCACCTCATACAACGCCGGTACGCCATTCACGGTTAGCGGACCAAGCGGATGGTTCTCGCTGAACAATGTACTCTTGGCAACGCGCGTATCAGCGAGGGAGGCCGTGACGGGAGTAAATTCGGTACTGCCCTCTTTGGCATAGGAGAGCCGGTAATAGCGCGCAGGCGCACCCGTGGTCAGGTTGTCGCCGAACTGGCCGTAAACCAGCAGCGAACTGCCGTAGGCTACATTCGCCAGGGGAGCTTCATTATACAGACCGCTGGTTTGATTGATCTTGTAGACCTCGTCGTCCCCGATGCGCGTGAAGAACACCGGCGACCCAGCCGGCGGTTCATTACAGTTGCCGCTGCCGCACAGTATTTCTTCGTTATCCAGGAAAAGGTCAATATGGGTATTGTTGACATTCCAACGGGTGCTGGTGTAGGGATCCATGTAAATGACCGTCGGCACGCCGTTGATTACCTGGGTTACCTTGATGATGATATCGGGGCGCATATCGAAGCGCAGCCTGCCCTGGCGGATATGGAACGGCCACCAGGAGAAGCAGCAGTTGAAGAATCCGTTGCAATCAGTGGTGGTCTCACACACTTCCACTTTGCTGTAATAGCAATTTGGGAAGATCAGCCACGGGGCCAGCTTGGAGGTAAGGGTCAATTTGTCCAGGCGGGCTGCAATGCTGCTGTCCAACAGGCGCGCTTCGCCGACGCGAGAAAAAGCTGGCTGGGATGCCGCAAAATTGGAGACTTCCATCCGGGGCTGGAGCGCAAAATTGGAAACCAGGCTGGCAGCCATGCCCGGCATTTCCTTCGGCGGCAGGGGTTGGGGGTTGAGCGCTACCCGATCTAAAAGGGAAGAACGGATGTCGCTGCGCAGGCCAGAAAACCGGTCCAGGTTCAGGTCCGGAGCCGGGTCGGGTCCTGGGAGAGGTGGGACCGGTATGGGCGGTTCACGCAAGAGGTCCGGAATGCGAAAGACCGGGCGATCTAACAGCAATTCCCACCAATTGCGCAGATACGGCCAGTAGCAGAACTCGCGGTCAACGTCGAAAACCTCAACCTTGACGAAGGGCACCGGGCAAATATCGGTGACGCCGTCGTGGTGGTTAACCTTGCGGACATGCCCGGAAACGCAGATGCGCAGCGGCCACCACGGCCGCCAGATATCCACCGGTATCAACGTGTCATATCGGAGGCGGAACTGGCCCGCATCGCCCTTCCAATCTTTAGCTGAGAAGGATTGCGAAAAAGCGCTCGAGTGCCGGATTTGCTCAGGCATGTCTGCAGGTCCTACAAACAGGTCTACATCCGCCGGTCGCGCCAGCCGCAAGGCAACGCTGTAGCTGCCTTTGGCGTCCAGGGGCGCGCTGCCCAGCAGCGTTCCAGCTTTATCAAAGGCATAAGCCGCCAGTTTCAAATCGCCTGGTTGAAGGTCGGCTTGCTCGCGTTGTATCTGGCCTTCAATCAGGAAATTTCGGACCTTATTTGAACCAACAGGTTGGTTCACTTTTGATGGCATTTCATATCTCCTTATACAATTGGTCTGATTTGTCACAACAGGACGAACAGATACCCATAAGTTTTTAATGATCTTTCTTTGCTATCTATACGCACCTCCAATTTTCTTCCTATACCGCTGCTGCTGGTTTATTGCATAGGGGTATTCAGACTGCAAAGTCCCAGAGACTCTGAACCGGGAATTTATTAAGATTTGATGAAACGGATACCACACTGCAAAACGACCATTTGGAATTGCCATCACCAAATAATCGAATATGTGCGCAGAGAAAGAATGTAAAAATAATTCACAGGCTGAAAGCGGAAGAATAAACCGCATTGATATCTCCGGCCCTTTTCCAGTCTGGTCGCGCCATTCAATCGGGATCCGGTTGGAAAAAAACCTACTATCATTTTAAT
>DATMYV010000030.1:0-62957 GCA_035560795.1 Longilinea sp. | reverse complement strand
AAATTAAGGGGATAAACAATACTAAAAGGAATAATATCGGAATTAATAGTAGGTATTGCTGAAGAAGCCACGGGAAAATTGCGCGAATTCCGAATAACAAAAGCGTGACAACGATCAGGTTGGTAAGGTATAGCCCGTATGCCCGTTTTCCCACATCCTCCATCCACCGGTAGAAAGGTACAATGTCACGGCGAATGGCAGGGATCAGCATCATGCCCATAATTGGAACAAGAATGCCAGAAACCACAAAGTTTAGGATTCCTAAATTCGACAAGACGGCCAAGCTAAAAAGCGCAAATAAGCTAACCCATAAAATCAGAGCATATTTATGGAGCGATTTGTTCCACACCACTAAATACTGGTTATAAACCATTCCAAATGGGAAGAAAATTGCCCATGTCGAAAGAGTGTCCCGTACAATCGGGGGAGCCAGGTATTTCGCCCACGCGGGAAAGGTAAAACCCAATACCCCTGGTTGCAGGACGTTGGTCAAAAACAACTGGTAAGCAAATATCACAACCAGTAACAAAACCGGTTGGCGCTTTGCAATTCTCACAAGAATTGGGGCGAGTAAATAAAACAGAATCAGGACCGGTACAAAATTATTCGGATACCCCACGATCAAATTCTTGATGTACCCCAGGAAGGAATACTTTTCGCCCAGCAGGAAAAAAACCATCCCGTAGAAGACAATTGACCAGATGATATATGGCCAGAGAATATTCCCCAAATCATGCCAGACCAGCTTATATGAGCCCGACAGGGATCGATTCTGAATCGCAAAAGTAAAAAAGGCTCCGGAGAGGAAAAGAAAAAGTGGTACAGAAAAAAGCCCTATGGTCCTGAGAATGTCGAAAATGACATACTCTGCCCCAACAGGAATTGGATATCCATAGCGGTCAGCCATCCAAAAACTCATCGTGATGGTGTGATTCAACAGCACCAAAAGGATGGCAAATCCACGCAGCAATTGAAATTGTCTACCCATATACACTCCTGGTCATCGGTGTTTTTCTGTAAAAAGAGCAAATTATGGTCGCAAATTCCAATTCGGACTTATGGAATATAAATAAATGGAATGGCTATCTTCATTTAGCGCTGTAGTCAGCCTGATAAGTACTTGCTGCCTGAATAACAAATTCCGCGAATTTTTGTCCAGCCGCAAGACTCCCGGCATCATTTGGATGGGAATCGGTACCATTTCGAAAATTGGTTCTCAACGTATTTGCATCTGCGGGTGACTGATCAGGTTCTGCCAGTAAATCAAACAGATTAAAGACCTTGATGTTGGCATGCCCCTGGATAAACTCATCCGAAACCAGCCAGCTGGCGAGTTCCCTTGCCCGCCGTGCCGAAGCTGCGTCGGTCTCCGCCGGGTTGCGCGGGGGCTGGGTAAGCAGGATGAACAATTTTTCGGGATGCTGGCCCATGACTGTGCTAATCGCACGGTAATATTGCTTATCTGCTTCAAGTTTGGCATCATCGCCAATGTCGCTGACCGTAAAGCATGATTTTATGATGATTACATCATGCAAAAACAATTCACTCAATCCATTGATCGGGATACTCGAGATGGTTTGCATAAAAAGTTCATATAATCCATCCGGATCGGTATTATCGCCAGGAATAAAATAGGTGAGCCCGGTGTTGTTGCCAGCCGGATCCCACAGTCCTTCAACGCGGTAGCCCTGGTCCCAGACTTGAAAACCGCTGGCGGTTAGCGTCTCGCGCAATTTGCCCTGATCGAGCATGCCCTTGCCGACGGACCGGTGCACAAAAATGATATTGTTGAATAAACCATCCTGTTGGCCGCGAAAGCGGTCTGCGGTTAAAATCACCCTCACCTGGCTGGTGAGCAACCAGGCTTTGCTCCCCAATTCGAGGTTTCTCCCGGAAATGGTTTGATACCCCACCAGGCCAATGATGAGCAAAAACACAATCCCTAGAATGGCAAAGCTAAGGCATGAAATCGTCTTTTTCATTTATACCCTGATAGGAAAATCTATCTGAAAGCACTTGAAAATGGCAAAATCACATTTGCCATCATTTTATTTGAAAATGACGGTAAATGGATATCCAGAAAAACATAAATTTCAAAAGCTGAACCTGGGTTTATCAGTGTTCAGCTTTGTGAATTTACTCAGCTAACCAATGGTTACCGCGAACCACTCATTAATGCCGGAAGGAAGAAAAGAATGTCAGTGGGCATCGCGACATCTGGATCACTTTCCAGCACGGTTTGGCCGTTACCATCTACTGCGGACAAGGTGATGGTATAGCGGGCATAGTTGGTCAAACCGGAGAATTTGTAAGAGGTGGTGGCAAAAGGCAAATCAGTAACAACTTGCGTGCTGTTTCCGGGACCGCTGAGATGGATGGTCCATGTCACACCGTCCGGGTTGTCCAATGCTGCCCGCCATAACAGGGTTAGCGTGCCATCACCCGGAATTACTGACAGGTTCACGTAAGAATCTCCAGCCCAGGTGTACCCGCGATAAGCTTTGATCGCTTCGGATAATTTCTGCATGTAGAAGAAATCGCCTTCCGAAAGCCAGCTAATATCCGCATAATGACCCAGGTCCTGGGCTGAAGCATCTTCGATCCACGCCTCTGCGTTGAACACCTGGAAGGAATCGATCGGATGTTGAAGATTATGCTCCCAGCCCAAGGTACCCTCAGCGAAGGCTGCATACCAATGTGGGGTTAGCGCTGTGATCTTCTGAATGGCGATATCCACATCCTCAAAGGAATATTCCTTGAGGATGCGACCAACCTCTGGAACCATATCGCGAAAGGCGGCCAGGTAAGGCGAATCCTGTCCGGCAGGCCGGGTGTCGAAATCCCTGCGCAGGTAATTATAGGGCGTCTGCAGGTAGTTATAATCGTTCAGGTCGACCGAAAATTGATTGAAATACACCACCTGGCGCGAATCATCATAGGAATTCACCCACTGGTAATTATAAAGATAGCCAATGTACGGGTGGGTGTGGTATGTCATCATCCAGGCTGCATTGGAAGAGGGTACCTGGACTAGACCAGTGATCCCGAGATAACGCGGATAGCGCGCCATGCCGACGCGCATGGCAGCTGCCTTCAACAACAACGCGAGTCCCAGATCTTCTGAAGATGTGTCGCCTTGCAACTGCGCCAGGCGGACATATCCGATCATACCGGCAACATGGCGGTTGGCGTTTTCAGTGGCCACGCGGCGATCCTCGTAATTGGCAAACCAGTAAAAAGAAGCCCAATCCTGTTCACGCATATCCCGGTCAAGCGTCTCCTGGGCTTTTTGCCAGGTAAGTGCGGGCAGGGAACTACCAATAAGATTGTAGTAGCGTGCCAGTGCGTAGAACGAATAAAGCGGCACATCCTTCAAGAACGAATATTGCCGCGTATCCTCCTGAGTCTGGTTTGGATCCCAGGTCCACTGAACAACATTGTCAAAATATGAATACGGGCCGCGCATTTTTCCCTGGGTAAGCGAAAGGGCATAAACCGTTTCGGGTGGATAGGCGTTGCGTTCAGTAATGATGGCATTGATCAGCGAATTCTTCAAAGCCGGATCTTCAACAGCTTCAGCCACTTCCACCAGTTGTAAGAGCCCATCGGCGGGGTTATCCCAATACAGATCGCCGCGGCTGCGGTGAATGGGTACAGCATCCAGGAAAATCCATGGTCGGTAGTGGCCTGAAGCAATCACTTTTTGCACTTCTGCGTTCAGGTGGTTCGTCAGTTCGTCCGGCACATCGCCATTCTGCAACTCACGGTAATTGTTGGTAAATTGGCTTATCCCGCTCATACTCCAGGTGTAGGATTGAACGCCCTCGATGCCCTGAGATGGACCAAATTCACCGCTCAGACCGCCATCCACCACACTGCCGGAAAAAGTGAGCGGCATGGAATCGCGTGCCAGAGCCAGCATGGGCGGCAGGGGAGCAAAGCGCGTACCGCCTGAATAAATGGGCAGGAAAGTGAAGTTTTCGGTGATCGATGCCGTATCCGTCGCAGCATTATAAGCATAAGTTTCCGAAACACTGAGGGGGAACTCACCCAGGTGGTTGGCCCACCAGGTTGCCTTCTGGCTCACAGCCGCGGGCAAGCCGCCTGCCCAGCCTTCGGTCTCGCTGATGTTGCGGGTCAAACGGCCGTCGATCGGCAAAATCGCCATGGCACCGGCACCGCCGGAAAAAGCCAGATCCACCCCGCCGCCTGAACCCTGCTTGATCGATCCAGGCTTATTTTGAAAAACCAGCAGCATCGGCGCATCCGCACGGTAAGCAGCCGAGGTCGGCAGCGTCCATTCATAGGATAACGGCAGGCGCGTATCAACGATATGGCTGTTATTGCCGTACCACACCAGCGCCCAGTTGGCATTCATGCCTGTTAAGGCTGTGGATGATTCGCTCAGCGCCTTGACCTGCACACCCCCGCTGCTCGGATATGCCACATATTTGGGCAGGACCGCACCATCCGACAGGCGGTTAACGCGGTCACCCTGAATGGTATAGCGCGGAAGGCTTCCGGTAAACAGACTGAGTGCCGAAGCACTGCTCTGCAGCGCCACTGCAGGCGACATGCGGCTGACATAAAACTGGAGCTGTGATCCGCTGTACGAATAAGTCAGCTGGTTATGTGCCCAATCCGCATTCTGAGCGGTCAAACTGCCACTGGCACCTGTCACCTGAACCTGCCCAATAGTGATTCCGATCGGGCCGGTGATGCGGACGCCAACATATGAATCCGCTGCATCCTGCACGCCGCCGCGCAAGATCAATTGCGGCCAGCTTTGCGCTTTTACAACAAAACCCAAACCGCCCACATGAGCTGCACCATTTTGTGTACTGAGCATGCCGGTTGCGCTGGTTTGCCAGGAGGATGGTGCAAGAGCTTGCGGTTCATCCTGCGCACGGACGGTGTGAGTTCCAATTGCAGACATTAAGAAAGTGAGAACCAGCAATAGCTGGGGAATTAATCGACTAGAAATTCGCTTTTGCATCATATATCCCGGGGTTATTGGTTCGTATTGCGAGCAATCAACTCGTAAAACGAGATGTGGTAAACCCAACCGTTTGCGATGCTGGCCGGGTTCGCTCCACCCCCCTGGGTGTTATTGGACATTTGCCGGTTCTGTGCGCCAGCAGCAATTCTCGTCCATTGACGCGAATCCAGGTTAAAGAAACCAGTAAAATTCGCATTTTCCTCTTCAATGTGCATGGCAATGACCATGTTTTGCGCGCAGGTGACGGCCATGTTCTCATCATTGTTGCCGCCGCCATCGTTCCCATCCGTAAATGCGTCCACCATAATCCGTGAACTCGGATTGAGCAGGCCCCAACCAGTGAACCACTCGCGCACCGGCAGCCAAATAGGCATCACCAGGTTGCTGCCATCCCGGTTTACACACGGTGGAGCTGTCGCGCCGTTCATCGTCTGAAAATTGTAATGAATGACCATTGGCGCAAGCTGGCCGTTGCTTTCATTCAATCGGGCCAACGATGTTTCGAAATTGGCTGGATTGGAAGCGTATTGAGCCAGAAGCTGATTCTGTGCGCTGCCGCTCAAGATCTGGGAATAGCCAGTGCTGTCAAAGCCGACATAACCAAAGTTCATCGGGCGTACATACACCATCCCGCCCGTAACCACCGGCCAGTAATCTTTGAATGTCAAACCCGGTATGCGCGGGCTCTTCCAGGCCTGCGTTCCATTGGCGGTGTTGACGCCATGCACATACATATCCATCGTACCAAAGTATGCCTTGCCGCTGTTCCAGGCTGCGGTCATTAATATCGGCGAACCGGCGTTATACGACCAGATCACGTTGCCGTTGGCTGGATTGAGGGCATAAAAAATGCCGTTGCGCCCGCCCAACATCACCTTGCCGTCAGCAATCACCGGGGCTGTGGAGAAGCCCAAGAACTGGGATAACTGGGCCTTCCACACCTGGTTGCCTGTATTGGCATCGACGGCATAGACAGCGCCGTCCATCGCACCGAAAAACACCCGGTCGCCATCCACAGCCACACTATTTAAAATAGGCCCGTTGGCGGTAAACTTCCACGCTTGAGCGCCGTTGGTCGCATTAAGGGCATAGAGATTGCCCATTTCGGTGCCAACAAAGACTTTCCCGCTGGCAACAATTGCCTGTACCTGTGGAAATACCTTTTCTGGCTGGAAAGCATGCCGCCAGGTGACTGCGAAATTACCGCCAAGCGCGGCCGGATAATAACCGCTGTGTTGCGAATCGCGTTGCACCTGCGGCCAATCGCTCAATGCAATTGCATTTGGATCGGCGGCAGAATTGGCATCTGGCGTTTGTGGGCTCTCTACCGTGGCGGCAGGAGTCTCTGTGACTGTCACGGTGGGTGTTTCTGTAACCGTGGGGGTAACATCCTGATGGGTACCGCTGGCCTGTACCTGGCTGAATCCACTTGCTAAAAATGCCAGGAGTACAAGAAGCGGCAGCGCTTTATTGTTCTTGAATAAATTCATCCTGCGAAACTTCCTCGAATTATTCCTCTCGTTGACGATATCTTTTCCAAAAATTTGAAAGGGAGAAACGAAAGGTGGATTAATTCTCGGTTATTCCATCATTGTTTCAGGGATACCCACCCCAGAGATCGTTAGCTTTATAAAATGGTAGACCAGTCATGCTTGTAATTTGCCAAAACATTTTCAGGGGCGATTCGCTGGTGCTGAATTCAAGCAACAAATATCGCCATCACAAGTAAACCTAATCGATCTTCATCAAAAGTGGAGGGTAGTTGGCGGAGTGTGGGTTGTAATGAGATTTCGTTGATGATGGTAACCAGAAATGTAACTGCCATTATAACGGAGAGAAAAGGCAGCCATCCGGTCAATCATCTTAAGAACCATTTACTCACCACGGATCTTTCGCGCCCGAGTAATTGCAATTCCTGCCCCGCCGCCAATCACCAACAGCGATGCAACCAAAGCAATGACCACCCCGCCAACGGTACCACCGCCAGTCGACGGACCGCCCTGATTGAGCGTGGCCAAGTCGATCGTTGACGTGGCTGCGGGGGTCTCGCTGGGTTGTGGTGAGGGTTCAACGATTTCCGTTGGTAAGGGCGGCAATGGAGTTTCTATTATTTTTGGAAGTGTGACAGGGCGGTTGAAACCTACCAACAATGAATCCGGCGTAAAGATATCTGTACCAATCCAGGGCCGGCTGATCATAGCTCCTAACTGCCCACCGGGTGATATACCCAACCCGACCATGTCCATTGCATCCAGGCTTCCGTTGCCCAGATCAAAATCATCCTGCACATTCCAACGGCTGCCATTCCATAACCAGTAACGCAGGAGTAAATGCTGATATTGATCCTCCAAGATTTGCGTCAGATGGATCTGACCAGTCCGATCAATCGTTGCAGCAATTGGACCGGGACTTCCGGCAAAATCGGAAATACGGGTCACACGTCCCCACGTTTGCCCGCCGTCTGTTGATACCTGGTGGAAAATCAAAGCCTGACCATTGTCCATTTGCTCCAACCAAATTCGGTGCAGAACCCCATTGGATTGTGCCAACATTTGGTTTGCCAAAATATTCTCCTGGGATACGGTTTCAGCCGTACTCCAGGTAGTTCCACGATCCATGGAATGGACGGAATACAACCCGGCTGCCAGATTGCTGGCGCTCACCGACTGCCGGCTAAAAAGGACCCAAAGGCTGCCATCTGCTGCAGCAGTCAGGGATGGGCTGGATACGCGTTCCCAGTTCTGGGCTTGACCATCAAACGCCAAAACCGGATTGCTCCAGGAACGTCCCTGATCGCGCGATTGCACCAGATAAACACCGCGTCCTTCGTTCACCGGTACCACATAGGCAATATGAATCCAACCGCCTCGATCAACCACCATTGAAAATTCGGACGCTGTAACGGGTATTGAAGCAATTAATGCAGGTTTTGACCATTCATTTACCGAGTTGGCAGCGGATGCGCGTGCCCAACTGATATAAATCTCGCCGCCGACACTGTTCTTCCAGAGCGCCCACAAACGATCATCCGGACCAGAAGCAACCGTCAGGTCAGTCACATCATCTTTTTGAAGGTTCCCGCTGGTTTGGGTTGTCAGGCTAGGCGCACGCAAGATTTGCACTGGATCAGTCCAACGGTTTTCGTTCAAACTTGAGTAGTAAACCACCCGGCTGGGTTCGCTGGGAACCAAGTTGGCAGGATCAGCGATCACGACCTCCTTATGCACCCAAAAGGCATGCAATACTTCGCTGCTTTCACTAACCAACTGTAAGTTGGATATTTCTCCGGTAATTCTTTCCAAATCGGGAGTAATCTTCCAACCGGGTTCGCCTGCAAACCAGGTAGAAACATCCGCCAACGAGCGCGTCATCAGCCAGGTATCTCCTCCAGTTCCGCGATCGTTGCCAATCGCAGCCAGTTGATCAGCCTTCTTCAGAGTCCAATCAGACAATTCAAAGGAGACATTATCTTGAGTTTCGGGATCTATGAAGGACGAAAGCATTGATTGGTGCTGAAAACCTGTCCATGATTTGCCATCCCAGGCGTTCAAGAAAGAAAGGCCCTCAACAGAAACAACCAGCATCGAATATTTTTCAAAGCCTGCAAGAAAATCAAATTGATCGGCGCAGCCCGAATAGGGAGTGTACAATCTCTGACCGGCATTCCATGTCTTGCCTCCATCGTCGGAATTGCGAAAATAGGTAAAGCACACTGTATCAGATTGCTTCACCTGCCAGGCAAGGAGAGCTTGTTTTGACCGGGCGCTCACATGGATCTGGCCCGGAGAAGCCAGGCCTGCACCAGGCAGGGGGGCATCTATCTCCTCAACGTTTTCCCAACTAATTCCATCGTCCAGTGAATGGGCAATGAAAACACGTTTTCGGGGTTGATTATCGAAAGCAACAAATATTGCCTTTTTCCCATCAACGTTGGTCACCGATAGATCCACTGAATTATCAACCGGTGCGGAAGTAATTTCAGTGCTGGCAAGATTGCGATAATATGGCGAACTGTATAGGAGCACGGGGACTGTCCAACTGGATCCAGAATTGTTGGATCGGACGTAATATACTCCTGCATCTCCATTGGTATCAACAGGTTGGACATAGGCTACGTGAAGCACGCCATCTGAATCGACCAGCACATCGTACGATGCAGAATTGAGCGCCACCACTCCGCCGTTGGACCAGGCGGCTAACGTTTTACCGTTGGCTGTGTTGGCAGAACTGTACCGCAACCCATTACCGTCTTGCCAGAATAAATAGACCCAATTCGACGGACCGCTGACCAATTTCGGCATCAGCAGGATTGTCGGGTTCGATGCTGTCAATACTGCTAATGAAATTGGGAATACGGCTTTTCGGGGTGTGCTCCAGCCATCTGTCCTGCTGTGGGAATACTGCATGCCATTCAATTTATCCAGCCAGAAAGCATGCATTACCCCGCTGCTGTCAGCCGTTATGAATGACCGGACAGTCTTGCCAGAATTGGACAAATTCACGGGAATGGACCAGCCGCCCATGTCGATCTGAGCATGAACCGGTAGCCAAACGCCGCCGGCAATGCCAGCCACCAGACATATGGCAAGAACAAGTGTAATCAGGCGGCTAAAGAATCGTCGATTCATAGAATCCATCTTTCTGTTCTGACATCAAGGGCGGATCAACTAATCCAGGTTAATGGGGTGCATCCGCAGATATTCAGTGGTGCGGTGCTTGCGCTCAATATCTGCAATAACGCGAGCCACCTGATCCACGGTCAGATCCAAGGCGGCAGCAATTTCGGAGCGGCTTACGCCGCGTTCGTAACCCAGCCAAACAGAATCGAGGATATTAAAGGGTATGCGGTAGAAGAATTCTTCCTGGGTACTGCCAGCAGAATACGTATCAGTGGTTGGCGGACGCTGCTGGATTTCTGCCGGGATATCCAGAAAACGGGCGAGTTGAAAGACTTGCGTCTTGAACAGATGCCCGATGGGATTGATATCTGCACCGCCGTCTCCGAACTTAACGAAGAAACCCATATCGCGCTCATTTTTATTCGGTGTGCCAATTACGGCATAGTTGCGCAATTCGGCATGGTAGTACAGCATGGACATACGCGCGCGCTGTTTAAAATTGGAGGATGCCACAATTTGTGCAAACTCGCGCAGCGGCAGGCGCTGTGTTTGTTCACTGCCATCCGGTTTGACCACGGTCAGCGAGAAGATGTTCAAGCGATCTTCCGCCAACAGGTTTCCCGGCAGGGTTATTTTCGATTTCCAATCGGGCTCAAAATCAGGGAAAACCCTTTTGACCGCTTCGTCGCGTCGGCGGTAACAACCGGCGCCCTCCAAAGCAGCCGTGATATCTTCGGTAACAGTCTGCACACTAAATTGGTGAGCAAGCAAATGGGCCAATTTGGCGCTTTCCGGGCTGGATTCGCGCTCAGGCAGCAATATGCCAATCACGCGTTGCGCTCCAAAAGCGCGTACACACAAAGCCATTACAACGGACGAGTCGATGCCCCCTGAAATGCCCAAAACGGCGCCCTGACGGTGCAGTTTGTGCTGGACGTTTTCCTGCAAGAATTGAACAATCCTTTCCACTTCGCAGGCTGCATCCAATTCCAGTGAGTGGCGGTTGAAGAGAGCGACAGGAATGGTTTCGGTCATGACGGGCGTACCTCCGTGGTGCGATGAATGACTTTGACCCGGTCAGCGGCAGTCAGGCTGGTTAACCGGGTGGAAAAATGCTGGACAAATTGTTCATGAACCAGCTGGGTGGAAAGAATGCCGGCCACCGCCATATCATCCACCTCGCTCAAGGCGGCGCCACTGGCTGCTTTGCGCATCAACTGCTGAACGGCAATCGGGTTGAACAGGCCGCTTTCCTCCAGCGCCGCGGTTGAAAATGAATGCTGGATATAATCCGGCGCGTCTGCGTTGAAAAAACTGCGGTGGATGGGCGCACGGTAGGGTCGTTTGGTGCGGCGCCAGATTTCTTCAGGCAATAATTCACGGCCAAATTGCCTCAGCAGCCATTTTTCGGTGAGACCGTACATCTTCCATTGCGCCGGCAGATGGTTGCAGAATTCAACCACACGGACATCAAGAAATGGAAAACGCCCCTCCACCGAATGCCCCATCCCCATGCGGTCGCCCTGTGAAGACAGCAGGTACGGCGAAAGGAAAGTGACCATTTCCAGGTATTGCGCCTTCGCCAGGGGCGACCAGTGGTCAAATCCAGCTGGCAGCGGCACCGCATTCGTTTGTTCAACCAGGCTGGCAAGCGGCTGCGGTTGTAAGAAGCGCAGTAGACGCTGCCCGTTGTTCCAACGGATGCTGTGAGAATAAAAGGGCGACTCCGTTTGCGCCAAATCCTTCTTGAAGAAAGCTTTGAGGTAAGCGCGGCCCGGACCGCTCAATGCGCCGATATCCGGGTACAGGCGGGTCAGCAGCATCGGGCGGCGTTCCGAATCGGGGTCGCGTGCCCAAAAACGCCGTACCAGCATCTCCTTGAAGATGTCATACCCGCCCAACAACTCGTCCGCGCCTTCGCCAGTCATGACCACTTTCATATGATGGTCATGCACCAAACCCGAAAGCAGGTACATAGGCGCCGGCGCAGTCCGCAGGATGGGTGTTTCGGCATGCCAGATCACCTGCGGGAAAATGCGGCCAATTTCCTCATGGGTGGCCTGGACGACGTGATGGTGGGTACCCAACGTTTTGGCCATTTGCATTTGGAAACTGCTCTCGTCGAATTGCGGATCCGAAAATGCAATAGAGAAAGTTTCAAGCCGATTCTGAGCATATTTGCGGATGATTGCCGTAGTTAATGATGAATCTAATCCGCCTGAGAGGTATGCCCCAACCGGAACATCAGCGCGCAGGCGGATGAGTGTGGCATCGATTAACAGCCTTTTGAATTCATCCAACACAGGCTGCAGCGGTTGATCAGCATCCATTTCCTGGCTTAAATCCAGTTTCCAGTAAGGTTTTACCTCAATGCGGCCGTCCTTCAAGAGCAAATAATGCGCAGGCGGAAGGGCCTTGATGCCCCGAAATATGCTGGCCGGTGGTTGCGCGCTCCAAAAAGTGAACACCTGGGCCAGTGCCACAGGATCAATTTCAGCCTTAACCGCCGGATATGCGAGAATGGATTTGATCTCTGAGCCAAAAATGAACTTGCCGTCGTTCATCGTGTAATACAAAGGGCGTATGCCCATGCGGTCGCGCGCTAAAAACAGGCTGCGCTCGCGCTCATCCCAGATGGCCAGGGCAAATTGCCCATTGAGCATGCTCAGGCAGTCAGGTCCATATTCCTCGTATAAATGCAGAATGATTTCGGTGTCAGTATGGGTGGAGAATTGGTGACCCAGCGCTTCCAGTTTTGGACGCAGCTCGATGTAGTTGAACACCTCGCCATTGTAGACGATCCACAAACTGCCATCCTCGTTGGCTATGGGTTGCTGCCCCCCGCTCAAATCGATGATGCTCAGTCGCGCACTGCCTAAACCAGCCCACTCGCTGTGATAAATGCCAAATTCATCCGGGCCGCGGTGCCGCAGCATGCCCAACATGCCCCGCAGTGTTTCTTCACGGATTGGATCAGGCTGATTGATATT
The DNA here is from genome assembly GCA_035560795.1 of Longilinea sp. Taxonomy (GTDB): domain Bacteria; phylum Chloroflexota; class Anaerolineae; order Anaerolineales; family Anaerolineaceae; genus Longilinea. The sequence goes on along the minus strand of DATMYV010000030.1, from coordinate 50,349 downwards.
GACAATACCGGTAATACCGCACATCAAATGCCTCCTGGCTTACCCTGCCGAGAGATTGCGCAGTTCATTTTTTACCACTTTACCGTGAGCATTCAACGGCAATTTGTTGATGAAGACCACATCCCGCGGCACCATATAGTTTGCCACGCGCCGCCCGCAATGAGTAATGATTTCTTCGGCCGTCAATATAGTGCCTTCCTGTAAAACCACAAAGGCTTTAATGGCCTCGCCGCGCAACAAATCCGGTTCACCGATCACCGCGGTTGCAACCACACCTTTCAATTCAAGAATGACCGATTCGATTTGCTGGCTGGAGATTCGAAAGCCGTGTGATTTAATAAAATCCGCTTTGCGGTCGACGATGTAAATGTAACCATCCTCATCGACAGTGGCCAGGTCGCCTGTCTTAAGCATTCCGTGCATAAATTTATGTGCATTTGCTTCAGTATCGTCCAAATATCCGGGCGAAATATTGTCGCCTGTTGCGTAGATTTCACCCACTTCGCCCGGCCTGACCGCGCAGCCGTTATCATCCAAAACGCGTAGTGTCACACCTGGAATGCCTTTGCCAATGGAGCCCAGTTTAGTCGCCAGCATTTCAGGAGGAAGATAAGAAAGCCTGGCCGTGGCTTCGGTTTGCCCGTACATGATGAATACGCGGGCTTGCGGTACCGAGGTGACCAATTCTTCAATCAGCACGTTTTGCAGTTTACCGCCGGCCTGCTGCAGCTTGCGAAGTGTTTTCAATTCGCGGCGAGGAAAACTTGAATTGCGTAAAAGCGTCTGGTAAGTGGAAGGCACCCCCGCGAAACCTGTACACTCTGCAGATTCCATCAAATCCAATACCAGTTCCGGGTAGACGAACGAATTTGCCAGGGTCAGCGAGCCTCCCACCCGCAGGTGGGTATGCAAGAGAGACGTGCCAAAACAATAATAGAAAGGCAGTACGGCCATGATCCGGTCGGCACTGGTCAGCTCCAGGTATTCGATAATTGAATTGGTATTTGCCTGGATGTTGCGGTGTGTCACCCGGACAGCGTGCGGTTGAGCAGTGGTGCCGGATGTAAACATCAAGGCCGCATCCTGGTTCAAGTCAAGTGCGCTTTCGGGCGCAGGCCATTCAGACGGTCCAGGAACGTCCAAACAATCTTCAAAAATCAGATCAAGGTCGGCGGGCAGCGCACCACCATATTTTGTACGCAAGCGCCGTTCGATAAACATCGCTTTGCAATGAACCAGGTTTTGTAAGCCAACAGCGTCATCCGGGGTTAAGGTAAGAGCAAAAGGTACTGCCACTGCCGAATGTTTTAGTATCGCCAAATACGCCGCCGCCCAAAAGAGCGAATTTCCCCCAAGAATGGCCACGCGTTCACCGGTGGACACCCCTACCTTTGCCAGCTCGCCATACAATCGAGCACAGGCCTGTTGCAACTCATGATAGCTGTAGCGGAATCGATCTCCCAGTAAAAATAGATCATCCGGATTGCCATTTTCAAGCAGGTAATCCGCGGTGTTCATCTCCCCTCCTAAATTTATGAAATCAAGACGATGATGCGGTTGTTAGTTCTTGTTTGCGCCGGATAAATGCGGATAATTTGATGATCGAGTCAAAATTATCCGGAACAATCTCGGCATCCTCCACCTTTACCCCGAACTTTTGCTCTACAAACATGACCAGTTCCAGCACATTCATCGAGTCAATAATGCCATTTTCCAAAAATGAGGTATCGTCCTGGTAAGGATACCCATTGCTGCTGAATAGAATATTTTGCACGATATAATCCCGCACCATATTTTCAACTGAACTCATCGTTTCCTCTCCTTAGAAGTAAATTAAAACCTTCATTGACCATTTTAAGGCCAAAGTACTATTTCAGATCGCGTTTCAGGATTTTTCCCGATTCGCTCACCGGTAAATCAGGGACAAATTCAACGTATTTGGGCACCATGTAATCTTCAACATGATTGCGGAGGTAACCGAGCACGTCTTTTTGCGTCAATAACGGGTTTTGACTGACAAGAATTGCCTTAATGGCCTGCCCCAATACATCATCCTCAACGCCAATCACAGCCGCCTTAACAACTCCGTTGATGCCATACAGCACCCGCTCCAGTTCCACTGGAGAAACTTTCTCGCCGCGCGTTTTAATGATGTCATCCTTCCGCGAGACAAAATAATAAAACCCATCCTCATCCGATCGAAACAGATCTCCGGTATGGCAGACCCGCTCGTTGGGCAAGCTGCCCGGTCGGAAACGGGCCGCACTGGCCTCGGGTGCATTCCAATAACCGCGCATCACATGCCGTCCCCGCACAACCAGTTCCCCGGTTTGCCCGTTTCCTAAGCGAGTGCCAGCTTCATCCTCCAGCCAGACCTCGGTTCCGGGAATCGCAATCCCGACGGACCCAGGCCGGTTGTTCAATTCCTCAGGGGGCAGGTAGAGCGTACGCTTTGTTTCAGTCAGGCCGTACATTGAAAATAACTTTACCCCGGGGAACTTATCGCGCAGTTGCAATATGTGGCTGACCGGCAGCGCCGCGGCTGTATTGGTAATGTACCTCAGGCTGGACAGATCAAATTGAGAGATATCCAGATGGAGCAACAGAGCAAATATGGTAGGAACTCCGGGAAACCCGGTGACACGTTCGGCGTGAATTTGGCTTAAGATCGCGGCTGGAAAAACGAAACCTTTTTCCAGTATCAATGTACCGCCAAATTTGAAAACCATTAACAGTTGGTAAAGACCATAATCGAACGATAGCGGCAAACAGTTGATGACGATATCTTCAGCCGTATTTTCCAGATAGGAAATGATTGAACTGGTGGCAAAGTCAACATTGCTGTGGTCCGACATCACACCTTTTGAATCGCCGGTGCTTCCCGAGGTGTAGACAAGACAGGCGAGATCCAAATCAATGTTGACTTTTTTCGGTTGCTGTTCACCGCTGAACGCCATGATTTCAGAATAGGCAGATAATCCGGCAACCACCTCAGAATTTGCGACCTTATTCAAATGATCAACCTGGATCATGGCCAAAATTGAAAACACGTCCACCCGGACACGCTTAAAAAATTCGAGATCCTTTTCTAAGGCAATGATTGCGCTGGCCTGGCAATTATTCAGGATTTGAACGACCTTGTCATATTTGGTGGTCGGATTAAGCATGACAAAAACCCCGCCTGCTTTTAGGATCCCAAATAAACTGCTGATCGCTTCTTCACAATTGGGAAGATAAACTACAACGCGATCTCCCCGCTTCAATCCCTTGTTGGTCAAAAAATTCGCAATTCGATTGGCGCTTTTTTCAATTTGGGCATACGTAAATCGTTTACCGTCGCAAACCAATGCAACTTTATCGGGGGTTCGCAATGCACTTCGCTCTAAGAACTCTTGTACGAGCATAGCTTTTGTCTTTTCCAGTCCGCCAGGGCGACTGTCCTAATTCGTGAAAATCAAAGAGATTGTGCTAAGAGCACTCGAATTTGACCATTATCTCCAGTCCGGTTTTCAACTTTTTGGAAATCGGCGGATTTTTCAATAATTCGTTGCAGACCTTCTCCCTGTCCCAGGCCGACCTCGAAAACAAGCCAGGAGGCTGGTTTCAAGAAGCGCGGGGACTCGCGGATCAGGCGCATGATGACCTTTACGCCAAATGGGCCGCCGTCAAATGCTTCACGCGGCTCAAACTGCGAAATTTCGAAGGCCATTTTCTCGGCGTTTGCCGTAGCAATGTAGGGCGGATTGCAGGTGATCAGGTCAAAAGCATGCTCAAAATCGGCCCCAGCAAAGGGTTCAAAAAGGTCGCCGGCGAAAAAATTGACCCGCTTTTCCAGACCCAGCATCCTGGCATTCCGTTCGGCCAATCCGACTGCGTTTGTTGAAATATCCGCTGCCACAGCCTGATACTCCGGGATGTAATGCAATAGCGCCAGGACAACATTTCCAGAGCCTGTGCAGAGGTCCATACCCCGTAATTTTCCACGTTCGCTGGCCAGCAACTTTGCCCGCTCCAACGCAGATTGCCCCAAGAGTTCAGTCTCTTTTCGCGGGATCATGGCATCCGGGGAAGCCAAAAAATCCACGCCCAGGTAGGTCTGACGGCCGGTTAAATAAGCCAGCGGCGTACCAGCCAGGCGCTGGTCAACAAGTTTGGACAGTATGGCTATCGAATTTGGCTCTAGGGTTGCAAAATCGCCTTCCATTTGGCCCTGATGCTCGTTCTTCTGGGCGGCATATGTCCATAATGCCCGCAGCGTAGTTTCGGGAGTCTCATCCGGTTTATCTGGTAAACCGTTCCAATTTGCGACGAGCTTTTGAAGCAATTCGTTATATGAATCTTGCGTTGCCATGGGTCTGGATGCCATTCATATTAATCGCGATTAATACAAAAAGGTGATCCCGAGGAACCGCCCTTCATCTGACAATAGTCAGGTTGATTGGAAAACAGCCTGCCGAAGTGTTCAAGGAGATTTTCCAATCAACCTTGCTGGTTTATTTCTGGCCGAGCTGCCAGGTGAGATGCTGTAAACCGACGCTCACCGCATTTGTGAAAGTGGATGGATCGGAAAACAGCATTTTTAGGTAAGTCATGGCAGGGCCGGGACGCAAGGCCCATTCGCGCCAGGCGCGCTTCTGCCAGTACATCAATCGTTCAGCGGGCAGGTCGGGGTAATCAAGCACCGTTTCCTTATCCATGTCCACCTGTTCCCAGCGCGTGCCCGGGCGGAACCAGTTATTCTCCACCACCTCAAAGAAGAAAGGCGTTCCAGGATAAGGAGCAGCAATATGGAACAGGGCGATGTCCAGCGGCAGCCCCTTGGCAAAATCAATCGTCTGGCGGATGGTTTGCTCGGTCTCTCCAGGCAATCCAATGATAAAGTAGCCCCAGTTGTTGATACCGGCTTTCTTGGAAAGCGCCAGTGAATGTCGTGCCCGTTCAGGATAGGTGCCTTTACGGGCGTGCTTGAGGATCTGTTCGTTGCCGCTCTCGATACCCCATGAGATGAACCAGCAACCGGCTTTGGCCATCAAGGTCAGCATCTCTTCATCAACGTAATCCACGCGGCTGTTGCAAGTCCATTTAATATTCAGGCCTTGATCGATGATTAACTTGCACAATTCAACCACCTGCTCGCGGCTGACGGTGAACAGATCGGCATACATGTGAATGTTGTGAATGCCCAACTTGTTGAGCACCCACAGCTCTTCGACGATTTTCGCCGGCGAGCGCAGGCGCACGCTGTATTGGTACGACACATGTTTGATGCAGTAGGTGCAGCCAGCCGTGCAGCCGCGTCCGGTGACGATGAAAGTGAAAGGACCTTTCATCATAGGCATCTTATAGCTTTGCAACGGTAACAGCTCATGGGCCGGGATGGGCAAATCGTCCAGGTCGGCGATGAACGGGCGCGGAATGTTTTTGACAATCTTATCGCCGTCGCGCCAGACAATGCCGCGGATGCCATGCATATCCACCTTGCCGTCCACAATCGAAGGCTTGTAGCCCATCTCTTTATCAAACATGCGTTGAATTTCTGGCGGACGCTGGTCGGTTTTGCCTTCGAAATGATCCAACAAATCACGGATGGTCAGATCAGGTTCTCCGTAAAGCGCAAAATCGAGCGTGGAAAAATTGTGCAGCGTTTCAACCGGGATGGGGGTGACGTGGGTACCAAAAGCCATGGTTTTCGCACCGCGGTTCTTTGCCAGAAAAGTGCCGTACATATCGTTTTCCAGCGTGGGTGCAGTCACCTGCGTGAGGTAATACTTGGGTTGATACTTTACCAATAAGGCTGCAAATTCTTTCCAATCAATCTTGGAACCAATACAATCTACCACCTTGACGGTATATTGGTCGCGCAAGATGGCAGCCATTTGCGCCAGTGAAACCTGCGGCCATACCATGTTTTCACGCGAACGCCGTCCAACGCGGTGCTGCGAGCGAATCCAGATGCCGCCATCTGGCGAGGGCGGATTGACCAGCATAATATCCACTGCGTCGGGGGAGCGCTGTTGGCTGGCAATGCCTGCCCGTACCATCGGATCGGCATCCGGAAAATTGGCTTCGCGCAGTTTTGCTATCCGGCGCGTGCCAAGATTTTGAAAATCCTTTGAAACTTCAACCGGTTCGTCCATTTAATCCTCCAAAACATAAACCTACTAATAAGCGGTGATCATTCCACCTGCATATCAACCCGCGCCAATTCATCACGCTGACTCAAATCTTCCAGCACGCGGATGAGCAGCCAGTAAATCACTAGTTGAATGCCTACCAGGCTGACCAACGCACCGCCCAGCAGATATAACCACAGGCGGGCAATCTCCCAGCCGTTCAAACTTAAAACCAGGCTAACAATTGCGAGAAGCAGCCCGGCGACCAAGCCAACCAATCCCATCCAACCGAATTGCAGTTCAAGCGGTTTCTTGAAAACCGGTTTCCCGAACAACCCTTGCCGGATGGGTTCCTTATAAAACAAGGATACCAGATAATTAAACGTCGCGCCAAGAGCAAACAGGCTGATGCCCGCCACGCCCACCACCAATGCAGTGAACAGGGCGAACACACCCCACGGTGTGAGAGAAGTTACCCCGCTCAGACGGGCAATCACCAGCCCCAAACCAATCAAAGCCGCGATACCCACACCGCCAAGCCCTGCCATTCCGAGCACCCGGACAGGATTATAGGAGAGCACCGTCCACACCATCGAAGTGAGGAAGATGCGCCCATCCCGCACCACGCTGAGTTTGGATCGTCCAACGCGTTCGCTGTATGGAATGGCGACCTCGACCATTTTGATGCCTTCATGTACCGCCCGCGTACTCATCACCGGCGTGAGATTCAACCCATCCGGCAGCGGCGAGAGGCGCGCCAATGTTTCCTTGCGAAAAACGCGCATGCCGCTGGCGCTGTCGGTGACGCGCTGCCAACCCAGGATGGAAAGCAATGAAGCAAAAATAACATTGCCCAAACGGCGCGTGGCCGGCATTTGGCTTTCAGCTCCCGCCATGCGTGAACCAATCACCAGTTCAGCGCCGTCCAATGCTGCCCGGCATAATTGCGGAAAATATTCAGGCGGGTAAGTGCCATCCGCATCCAAAAAACCCACCAGTTCGCCTTTAGCTTGTGCAAAGCCCGTTTTCAGCGCAGCGCCATAACCCCGGTTGCGTGGGTGGGAGATGATGCGGACGCCATTGTTCCTGTCCGCAACCTCGCCAGCCACTTCAGCTGTCCGGTCGCGCGAACCATCATTTACCACCAATAGTTCCATATCGTCGATACCGGCTTCTTTCAAACCATCCCGGATGGTCAGAACCCGTTCCATAATTTCAATAATGCCTTTTTCTTCGTTATAAGCCGGGATGACGACGGAAAGCATGGTCATAACTTACCTCCTACAAGAAATAAACCGTTCGATCTTTCATATTGGCAGGCTGGCTGCCATCGATTTGCTTGATCATACGCGCCGGAACGCCGGCGAACACAGTGTGCGGCGGAACATCCTGGGTCACCACTGCACCGGCCGCAACAACAGCGCCTTTACCTACCCTCACGCCATCGGTGATCACAGCGCCTGCGCCCAACCAGACATCATCTTCAATGACGATACCTTCGGCAGTGATACCCTGGTCTGTAAATGGTTTATCAGGGTCGTCGAAGATGTGGTTGACTGCTAAAAGCTGCGTGAAAGGCGATGTATAAACCCGGTCACCGATGCTTACACCGCCCTGCCCGCGAATGATTGAATACTCGCCGATCAGACTATCGCGGCCAATGCGGATGCCGGATTGCGGCATACCGCGAAAGTTATACACATGCAGGACAGCCCCATGCATCACAATGGAGTTGTCGCCAATTTCAATTCCGGCTGGACAGGCATGCAAATATGTGCCCTGATCCAAGTAAACACCGTTATGCAAGTGGATATTGCTGGCAAACCGCAGCCGAACGCTGTTTTCGATGGCAGCCCAGCCGGTCATCTTTAATATCAGGCGGTAAAAAACAGCACGCAAGCCAATTCCAACAACCGTAGGCACCCAACCGATCAAGAAATAGAGCAACTGCTCCAGCAAGTACCGTCCAAAACCGTCAGCCTGGCGCTGCAGGTAAAGACCAATGCCAGGGCTCCTTGGTTTTGGTGCAGTTGTGGGTACTGGCTGTGCAGGTATATTCACTCGCTGATCCCATGTGCCTGGTTTAGGAGGGGCAAGCTCCGCCGTTACGACATAGAAAAATGCCGCACGCTGCTCCCCCGATGACACTGACGATATTGGCGCCTTTCCGGGCGCACCTTACCGTCGGTTTTAGCAGATCGACCGGCTGTTCTGAGCAGCCGGTTGAAGTCGCCGCGCGGTTATTTGCGTATAATTGATCGCATGGATCCAGCAATATTCCTTGACCGCGATGGCGTCATCATTGAAAACCGGGAGGACTACGTCCGTTCCTGGAGCGACGTTGAATTTATCCCGGCGGCGCTGGAGGCGCTGCGCAATTATCGCAGCAGCCCATTTCGAATTGTTTTGGTCACCAATCAATCCGCTGTTGGGCGAGGCTTGATTACCCTGAAGCAAGCACAAAAACTCAATCAACGGATAACCATGGTGGTGGAACAGGCTGGTGGACGGGTGGATGGTACCTGGATGTGCCCGCATGCCCCGCATGAGAACTGCGCTTGCCGAAAACCGCAGCCCGGTTTGCTTTTGCAGGCTGCGACGGCTTTGAGTCTGGATTTGTCCCGTTCGTACATGATCGGAGACGCGCTCAGCGATTTGAAAGCCGGAAGGGCTGCCGGGGTGCGCGAAGCCATGCTGGTGCGCACAGGGCGCGGCAGCTGGCAGGCCAGCCTGCCAGAAGCCGCCCTTTTGCAGCCGTTTCGCATTTTCGATTCGCTCGCTGAAGCACTTAATCAAATTTCCTCGCAACTCAATCAATAACTCACGAAAACCTTGGGCTACTTGTCCGCTGTCTTGTTACGGGCACTGACCGAGTATGAAATCGTGATGGTTATGGCGGTCAATAAAGCCAGATCCTCCATGGTAAACCAGCCTGCCTTCGGGTGTACCAGCGTTACAACGCCTACCACGCGGTCTTGCGTGATCAATGGCACGCTCAAGGCAGAGCGCGATTCGCTGGTTGATTCGTCAAACTCCCGCCGCAGCCAGCGCGGATCATCGCGGGTGCTCTTCACCAGGGCTGCCTGGCGGTTTTCCACCACCCATCCGGCCAGACCCTGTTTCTTGATCTCTTCCAACCGGTCGATGGAGCCGCTGTTCACCTTTCCGGCGTAAGCCAGCAGCCCGTCGACCACTTCACCCACATCGTTTAGAACCATGATGCTGCCGCTGGAAGCGCCGACACTGTCAAGCGTCATTTGCAGCACATAGGTAAGCATCTCATGCAGGTCAAGGTTTTGCGCCATTTCCCGGCTAATCTTCTGCACCAGTTCCACCGGCGTGCCGCGCGGGGCAAGCTCGCTGGGATCTTCAAAGACATCCTTGCCAAACAGGCTCTTGATCAATGAGAGGGTGTTCGGTTCGGCGTAAGCCGGGCGGCGGGCAATGACTTCTACCTTCGGCAATTCGTTCAAGGCAACGGTAAACATGTGGCAAAGCATCATGTGGATGTCTTCCTGCTGTTGGATGGCATCCGCCTGGGCAGAAATATTGATCTGGCTCATAGTGGCAAGTTTTCCACCCTTACGACCGGTCAGGCCAATGGTGACGGCCCCCGATTGGTTAGCCAGTTCAACGGCCTTGATCACATTGGCTGAATTGCCGCTACAGGAGATGGCCACCACCACATCATTGGGTCTAATCAGGTTGGCCAGCTGCCCGGCAAGTGCATTCTCGTAGCCTTCATCGTTTGCATAGGCAGTCAATATGGCAATATTATCGGTCAACCCGATCGCCCGGAAATGCGGCCAATCGGCACTGCGCGTATTTTTTGCCAAATCGCACACAAAATGCGAAGCAGTAGCCGCACTGCCGCCATTGCCCATGATGAAGACCTGCTGTCCATTCAAACGCGCCTGGTGCAAGACTTCCACGATCTGATCGAAACGATCCATCGGGATCAGATCGACGGCGGCTTTCATTTCTTCGAGGTACTGGGTAATTCGTTCCATTCGTTTCCCTCCTACCAATTCCCTAAATCAAATATCCAGGTCATTAGCGGCGATAATTAAAAATCACTTTGCTGCCATCTGGTTCCAATTGAAACGGCAGTTCCTGCAAATCTGGAAGGGCAGTTCGGACTGCTTCGCGGTGTTCGTAAGGACAATACAACAAAAGATAACCGCCGCCGCCGGCGCCCAGGATTTTTCCACCCAACGCACCGGCTGAACGGGCAGCTTGATACGATTCCTCAATGAGCCCATTGCTGATCAGACTGGCCATCTGCTTTTTTAGCAGCCAGCTTTCGTGCAACAGGGGACCTAGCGCATCGAGGTTTCCCGTTTCCAGTTCGTGCCGGGCTGTATGCGCCAGTTGCTTGATTTCGCGCAGGACTGCCATGCGCTTCGATATGTTCACCTGTTGTTCTGCCAGGATGGTATCGGACTGGCGGGTTACGCCAGTGAAGAAAATCAAAAAGCTTTCGTTCAACCGGCGCTTAACCGATTCATCAATGGCAACACGATCGACCTGGATCGAGCCGTCGGTATGAAAATCGATAAAACGCATCCCGCCAAAAGCCGAGATGTATTGATCCTGTACGCCAATTGGTTTTTGTAATTTCCTGATTTCAATATCACAGGCTTCGCGCGCCAACCGCGCAGCCGAGACATTCTCATTCAGGTAGGTGTACATGGCATTTAACGCGCCAACGGTCACCGCACTGGATGAGCCCAGCCCGGATCCAGCCGGAATATCGCCCATGGTGGTAATTTCCACCCCTTTGGTTATTCCGGTCGTCCGCAGGGCTTCCCGAATCAATTCATGTTGGATTTCATCCAGGCTGTCAACCATCTCAGTACGCGTATACCCGATACGCAGCTTGCCATCGAAGCGCCGTTTGATCACCACGTAAATATATTTATCAATCGCGGTGGATAGAACGCAGCCGCCTTCCTGAAGATAATAATCCGGGAAGTCGGTGCCTCCGCCAAACAGGCTGATGCGAAGCGGTGACTGCACAATGATCAACTAAGAATCTCCGATTTTTGGAAGTATTCCACTGTTTTCTTCATGCCTTCCATGAAACTCACCTGCGGCTCCCAGCCCAATTCCTGCCGGGCCTTGGAAGCATCCAGGTAAATCTTGCGGGTTTCGCCCAATTTTGCCGGACCGTGAACCGCCTCCAGCGGATATCCGATAATCTCTTTTAACACCTGATAAATCTGATTGATGTTCGTTCCACTGGCTGATCCCAAATTGTAAATTCCGCTGGGATGCGCCTTGGTGATCGCCAACAAATTGGCATTGGCACAATCGCCTACATAGACAAAATCGCGTTCCTGTTCGCCGTCTCCGTTGATAACCACCTGTTTGCCAGCCAACATTTGACCCGTGAAAATCGCCACCACCCCGGCTTCGCCTTTCGGGTCCTGGCGCGGACCGAATACATTCGGGTAACGAAGTACGGTATAGTCGAGGCCGTAATTGACGTGGTACATATACAGATAATGTTCCACGGTGTGCTTGCTGGCACCATACTGGCAAATTGGATCGACTGGATGCTCCTCGTCGCAAGGCAGGTATTTCGGCTCGCCGTAGGCTGCCCCGCCGGAGGAGATATAAACGAAATGCCTGACGCCTTTCTTGCGCGCATTTTCGATCAGGTTGATTGAACCCAGAATATTGACGTCGGCATCAAAAAGCGGCTCCACAATCGAACGGCGCACATCCATTTGAGCCGCGTGATGATTTACCACGTCCGGACGTTCATCATCGAACACCTGGCCAATGCGAGAGTCACGGATATCCATCTGGATAAAACGCGCTTTTTGATTCAGGTTGGAGGCACGTCCTGTGGACAGATCATCGAGAACAACCACCTCGTGCCCGTTTGCAATATATAGGTCAACCACATGGGAAGCGATAAAACCCGCCCCACCTGTTACTAGTATTTTCAAGCCTTCCTCCTCTGGCGTTCACTCCGGTAGTGTACGTTTTCCCTGACCGCTCAGTACGCACCCCGGTGACTTAATATGGCTGGAATTGTGCGCAGAATGATCTGCAGGTCCAACCAGATGCTCCAGTTACGAATGTAATACATATCCAATCGAACCCGCTGCTCATAGGAAACGTCTGATCGTCCGCTGACCTGCCAGAGCCCGGTAATGCCCGGTTTCACTGTAAGCAAGTTCATGCCAAGCTGCTGGTATTTTTCCATCTCCTCAGGAGAGATCATCCGTGGCCCTACAATCGACATCTCTGCACGCAAAACATTGAAAGCTTGCGGGATTTCATCCAGGCTCATCTTCCGTAGAACTTTTCCAACGCGGGTGATGCGCGGATCCTCCTTCAGCTTATGCTCTCTGGCCAATTCTTCCTTTAGATCCGGCCGGGATTCTAGGATTTCATCCCCATCGACGAGCATCGTGCGGAACTTAAACGCATCAAAAGCCCGGCCATTCATCCCCATCACGCGACGGCGATGAAAAACAGGACCTTTTGAATCAACTTTAATAATGATACCGATCAGGACTGACAACGGAATGACAACCACCATTGATATCAGTGCAATGCCGTAATCCATTACTGTCTTTAGGACCTGATCAACCCCGGTCAGGCGTATCTTGTTAACTTTCACCAGGGGGACCGAAGCCAGTTCCTGGATTTGCAAGCCGGTGGTAATAATTTCGTAGAGACCGGATGAAAGGCGCAGGGTCACACCATCTGCCATGCCGTAGAGTTTAAAGACTTCCAGGATATCGTCCGATGAAACCGCGCTGGTTGTGACGATGACCTCTTCAACGTTCTTCTCGCGGGATAGTGTCACCAGTTGCGCCATGTTGCCCAGCACAAAAGTATTCTTGTAAACCTCGGTCCCTGCAGGCATATCGTCAGCCACAAACCCGACTACTTTCAGTCCGGACGCCCGCTGATTTTGAAATTGCTCGGCCAAAAGGCGCGATTCTTCATTTGCCCCAACAATCAATGTAGGGGTTAAAAAGTACCCGCGCGACCGAAACATATAAACCAGGCGGCGCGTCCAGAACCGGCCGGAGGCGGTAAAAAAGAACACGAAAAACCAGGTCAATAACAACCAGCCGCGCGCCAGGATAAATTGCGGAATCAGAAAATTTGCAGAAATGACCATGAACATGGCAATGGTGGTGGCGTTGAAAACCAGTGCATATTCACGAGCCCCGCCCAATATGTTCTGGCGTGAATAAAGTCCGGTCAACGCAAAAATAGCAATCCACAAGGGAATTAAAAAGATCCCCAGGGTGATGTAGAACCGCAGGGACGGACCTTGACCCTCTTCAGCAGTGAAGAAAAAGGGAATGTTCATCCTGAACCGAATTACATAGGCCAAAATAAAGCCCGCAGCAATCATCACGATATCGAGCAGGATCATCCCAACCATCAACCAGCGCCATTGCAGACGGAGCCCGGCATTTACAATGTCATGGGCTACCCGGAAATCAATCTTCGGCAGCACTTTGGTGTTGGTCTTTTGTACTATTTGCCCCATTGCCTTGCTCCTTCAGTTTGACTTTCCTCAATCCCTCCGGACCTATTAGGATCTCATAAGGATTCATGTACCGTTGTAATTAAGGAAAGACCCCCCTACTGAAAAACCTGCCTGGAAAATGGACTTGATTGCCGCCAGGTTTTGCTGCCCAGTGAGCACCTTGTATCCATTAACAACTGAGCATCGGTTGTATTGGCAGGTTTTATTAAAACAAAAACCGGCCACCTATAACATCGAGTGGGCGGTTTCGCTATTGGCTCATCGAGACCTCTCCCCCTGGAGAGGAAAGCGACCATTTTTCTGGTCTCGAATCATCGCCTCCACATGAAAAATGCATAATATTCAATTTACAATTAAGCCTATAATCACCCCGTACAATTACATGTTTAATCTTACAGACTTCAATCGCCAAAGTCAATATATGCGACCAACCTTTAACCAACCTTTAACCAATCGAAATCCAATAGTGGTGGCATATTTATTGACATTTGCAATCAACGAATCAGTATTATAGCGACACCGGAAGAAAATAGCAAGACCATTTCCGAATTGGAAATAAAATTGGAGACTGGTCTACATCACCACGGAAAGGATGGCATTATGAGCAAATGGCAAAAAAACCTGGCCCCTCTCGCCAATGATGTGGAGGAATTTGTAGATCGAATCAAACGCCGCCTCGAAGGCCGGTTCAGCGGGCCAGAACCAACAATGGTGGTACCGTTGGCGGCCTTTACTTACCCAGGCGGCTTTTACATCAAGGGACGGATTCTGCACCAAAGCCATCCAATCATCAGCGCCGATAACCAGAGCGTTTGGGATGATTTGCTCGATTTTTACCACCGCATGAACAGTGATGAAATTCCAAACGCACGCCTGCGCCTTCTGGCGGGCAGTGAAACCTTTTATTTGGAGAGCGATGAAGAGGGCTATTTTGAACTCAACACCTCTTTTTCCACCTCCCAGCCGCACCCGAAAAGCGTTCAACTGGAATGGCTCACAGAGTCTGAAACGGACCCAACCAAGGAACCGGCAAAGACGGCGGAAGTAATGGTGCCACTTGTACATTTTTCGAACGCTGTGCGCTATGGCGTGATAAGCGACGTTGATGACACCTTGTTGGTTTCCAACGTACAGAACCCGTTTGGCTTGATACGCACTTTGGTCAGCGGGCGTGCCAGTCAACGCTCCGCTTTCCCGGGCGTACCGGCTTTCTACCGCGGACTGCAGGCTGGTGGCAATCCGCTTTTTTTCGTTTCCAGCAGCCCATGGAATCTGTCCGACCTGCTAGAAGAAACCTTTGATTATCACGGCTTGCCTGAGCATGTCACCTTTCTGCGCGACTGGGCTATTAGCGATCAGGAAATCCTGCCCACAGACAACGTGGATTACAAACTTGGAATGCTGCGTTTGATCACCAGCCTGTTTCCAGATTTACCTTTTCTGCTCATCGGCGACAGCGGCCAACAGGATCCGGAGATATATGCCCGTTTCATCCTTGAAAACCCCGGTCGTATCCTGGGCGTGTATATTCGGGATGTCAGTCCGGATGACCGCCGCGATGCAGCCGTTCACCAATTGAAAACCAGCGGTGTACCACTGCTGCTGGCGGTGGATAGTTTTAGCATGGCACGCGATGCGGTTGCCCGCGGCTGGTTGAACCCGGAGGTGGTGTCTGAAATCGAGGCGGATCAGAGCCGTTCTGGGTCAGGCGGCTGAGCAGCCTGGACCAACATGGCCCGGTCGGTGAAATCATTCAGGATCATGCGGCCCATCTCCTCGCCGTATGCAATCAGGGCTGGGATGCTCTTTGGATCATCCATTTCGATGGACTGCTGCAAATCGACCTGAAAGCGTCGGAAATCCAACTGGTCGAAGAAAGTTTTCACCAGGCTGACTTGCTGATCATCGGCTGAATGCAGGAAGGCGCCCAAAACCGGTCCGATCCAGTTCCAGGCATGGTAGCTGTCCGCTTCGCCCTCTTTGAGTTTACCCGGATCGCGCCCCGTGCCCAGGCTGATCAAGGTTGTTTCGGCCGGATCCCATTTAAGCACATACATAATTTCATAAGCCGCCAGGTAACAAGGATTGGCATACGAGCCGACGCCGCCATCCACAAATCGTCCGTCAACGATGGGAAAGTAAGTCGGTACAGAGGAGGATGCCAGCACTGCCTTAACCATTGACCAGCTCTTATATTCTTCTTTCCAGGGTTTAATGAAGCGGGTGCGGTTTTCCACCAGATCGAAGCTGGTTAAAACCAAGTCGGTAGGCGGTTCAGCCGTCCAAAAATCACCCAATGGCCGGTCACCAATATATTCTCGCAGCGCAGCCGCCAACGGCTCATGCGGGTAACGGTATCGGGTGAGTGGAAAAAAGGTCGTGCGCAGGCTGCGGGGGAAGATTGACTCGCCTACATTTATATATAGATCATGCATCCGGGCAGCACTTAATTTGGCAGCCAGACCCGCCGATATGATCGAACCAGTGGAAGTTCCAGCGCCCAAACGAAATACTTCATGCACCGGCCGTCCCAACTCATCTTCCAGAAGCATCAACGCGCGCGTACAAATAACCCCTTTAATCCCACCGCCATCAATGGCGATGGCTACGTTCTTGCGAAATGGTTTCATGGTTTATCTCCTGTACATAATTATTGACAAAGATAGTATAATATATTCTAACGACCGGGGTTAATGTTGAAAGAATGAATTTCTTAGAATCTTAAAAGAATCGATCTACTCAAGCTTTCTGAACAACTATTCCGGCAAGAGTCCGTATATGGAATGAGGAAGAGTAATTTTGTTAATTTTCAGTCGTCTGAAAAACGGCTGAAGAAACGAAAACACCGAACCGATAAATGAGTTAGAAACTGTAAATTGATTCTTACCAGGAGAAAATGCATGAACACCCCCGAAAGCCCACGTCATCGATCCATTTTTTGGCCGATTGTGCTGATCGGCGCAGGCGTCATTTTACTTCTCGCCAATTTCAACCTCATCACCACCGCCAATCTGGCAGCGCTCTCCGCATTATGGCCGCTGCTGCTGGTGGCCCTCGGTCTGGAGATCCTGTTTGGCCGGCGCTCTACCCTGGCAAGCGGCTTGATCGGCTTGCTGGTGGTCGGCGCGTTCATCTTCATCCTGGTTGCCGGGCAAAAATTGGGTTTGAACCTGCCGTCAGCTCAGGTCATCCAGGAACGCTTCAACGAACCGATGGGTTCAACCAGGAGCGCAAATGTGCTGGTCGACATTGCCTCTGACCCGGTCAGCATAAATGCGCTTTCCGGATCCACTAACCTGTTCGATGCCAACGTTACCCACTTTGGCGAAATGGAATTCAAAGTCAGCGGGTCCAGCGAAAAAAGCATCGAACTGCGCAAACGCCCGAACACCACGACCCTCACCTGGGGCTTACCCACCCAACCTACCCGTTGGGATATCTCCCTCAGCCCCGATGTGCCGCTCAGTTTGAAATTAATTGGCGGATCAGGCTCCGCAAATGCCGATCTCAGCCAATTGCAGATCGAAGACTTGCAGGTGGATGTGGCTTCCGGGAGTTTCTCGGTTGCTTTACCGGAATCCGCACAAGCCTACGAGGCGAATTTTGAGGGCGGTTCTGGCAGCCTGCGGGTAACGCTGCCGGCAAACACCAATATGACCCTGAGTATCGATGGCGCCAGCGGATCCATCTCATTGGAACTGCCAGCCAGCGCCGAGGTACGGATCGAAGTTATGGACAGCGGTTCGGGCAGCCTGAACCTGCCGCGCGGTTTGACCCAGGTTGAAAAAGGAAACGGTGATGAAGGCATCTGGGAAACTGCCGGTTACGCCAATGCAACCCAACGCATCCTCATCCGTGTCCAGGATATCGGTTCGGGCAGCCTGAACATCAATTGACCCCGCCCTGGCCGGTCATAAAACAGGATTCTGACGATTGGTCAGAATCCTGTTTTTAATGACTTATGAAAATGATCATGATAAGAATCAGCGTTGTTGCAGAATTAGATCTCCAAGCAAACGCGCGTTCGCAACCGGGTCAAATTCGTTTAGAATCAGCGCCCGTCCAGCACGTGCCATGCGGGCTGCCTTGGCTGGACCATTATAGATATCCCGGATGCCTGAACCCAACGTCGAACTGTCACCCGTCGGGATGAGAACGCCGGTCTCGTAGTGCCTCACCAATTCATCCCGACCCGGCAAATTGGTTGCCACCACAGGTAGTGAACAGGCCAGCGCCTCAAATAATGCCAGCGGCAGCGCTTCCCGCTCGCCTCGCAGCTCCGGAAGAGGGTCAATATAACAATCTGCCGCCGCCATCCTGCGGGTACGTTCATCCGGAGATAACTTTCCAGGCAGGTCCACTGCATTTTTGTGCTGCAGCTGGTCGATTTTTTTCTGCAGCGATTTTCTCAGGCCACCCTCCCCGAAAATTTGCAGGTGTAACGGCAATCCTTCGTTCAACAGTCCGGCGCAGGCGTCGACCAACAACTCAAGTCCCTGGTCGGCTTCCAATGGGCGCTCGCAAACCACCTCGAAAGGCGGCTCGGCCCGCAATATGCCTATTCGCTGAGGATAGGCATTGACATCCAGTCCGTAATGAACTACCGAAGTCCGTGCCGCCACGGACTCGCCATAATTTTTACTTAGCTTTTCACGTGCCGATTGCGTGGCCGTGGCCACAAAAGCCGCGCCAGCCAGCGCCGCAGCAGCTTCCGGGGAAGGACCTGCCAGTTCCGGGCCGTGGACGCGGACGCTGTATGGAATGCCTGTTACCTGGTGAATGATCCAGGCGCCCAATGCTGGCCTGGTGGCGTATTGCGCGATGATATGGCCAATCCGCTTCATGCGCATATCGCGCGCCAGAGCAAGCATCTTGTCGTTGAAAGCGCGCATTTCCAGCATTTTCAAAGGCTGACCGCGGTATAGGTTCATGACCGTTTTACGTACCTGGCCCGTATCAGCAGGCAGCCGGTCCTCTGGGTCGGTCGGTACTTCCACGCCTGCCAGGCGCGGTGAAGGCCGTGTTCGCTCCCCCATCCCGGCGGTCAACGCGCGGATCTCGGATGGCATGGCAGCGATCTGTTGGCTGTCATACGACAGTGCAAACACATTGATTTCCCAGCCCAGCCGCATCAGCATTTCCATCTCGCTTTGAATCCAAATATCCGCCGGAGCAGGAAAATGGGGAAATAAGAAAGCCAGGCGCGGGTTCGACGAGGGGTTGATCAATATAGATCTCCTGTCTTAAATTGTCCAGAAATACCTGGGATATTCTGCCTGTTCAACAAATTCATGGTTTACCCCATGTATTGATTATAGGATGTTTAATGAAATCAATATCATGAAAATTGATAGAATTTGACGGATATCTACATTGAAGTACGCTCACGCCTTTGATACAATAAACCTAAGCCAAAAGAGACACGGAGCATTGAGCCAAAGGAGGCGCATATGAACCCCATTCGTCAAATACTCCAACTAAAAGGTGATTTTGTGTGGACGATCGCCCCGGACCAGAGCGTGTTGGATGCTCTGCGTTTGATGGCCGATAAGGACATCGGCGCTATCGTCGTCATGAAAGATGAGAAAATTGTCGGCATTCTCTCAGAACGCGATTATGCCCGCAAAATCATCTTGCTGGGGAAGACTTCAAGGGAAACCCTGGTCAGCGACATCATGAGTTTTCCGGTATTCACCATTCACCCCGATCAAACCATTGAAGAAGCCATGGAAATGATGACCCAGCATCGCATCCGCCACTTACCGGTTGTGGAACACGAACGCCTGGTTGGCATGATTTCCATTGGCGATGCAGTGCGCGATATCATTTATCGGCAGCGCGAAAAGATCAAGGAAATGACCGCGCGCATAAACGAATAACGGCCTGTTGACATTTGACAAGGCGGCTTCCGGCGGTGGAGGCCGCCTTTAGATTCGCGCCAGTCCATAGATGGTGCGCGAACCTGCGCTTCGGTTTATAATCAGTACCAAGGCGTTACAAATCTCATCGGGAGGTTTTCATGTCCGGTCCTCGTACGGTGCGCGCTCCGCGCGGCACGCAACTCACCTGCAAATCCTGGTTAACTGAAGCCGCCTACCGCATGATCCAGAACAACCTGGACCCTGAGGTAGCCGAACGCCCGCAGGACTTGGTGGTTTACGGCGGGCGCGGCCAGGCGGCCCGCAGTTGGGAAGCCTTCGATGCCATCCTCGACAGCCTGGTGAAGTTGGAAAATGACGAGACGCTGTTGGTTCAATCCGGCAAACCGGTAGCCGTGTTTAAAACGCACGCCGATGCGCCGCGCGTATTGATCGCCAATTCCAATCTGGTGCCGCATTGGGCCACCTGGAAGGTCTTCGACGAGCTGGCGCAAAAAGGCCTGATCATGTACGGCCAGATGACCGCCGGATCGTGGATTTACATCGGCGCGCAGGGCATTCTTCAGGGTACCTTTGAAACCCTGGCTGCCCTGGCCGTTCAAAAAGGCTGGCCGTCGTTAAAGGGTAAATTCGTGCTCACTGCCGGGTTGGGCGGCATGGGCGGTGCGCAGCCGCTGGCCATCACCATGAACGAAGGCGTTGGACTGTGCATCGAGGTCGATCCCGAACGCGCTGAACGCCGCCGCAAGATTGGTTATGTCGACCTGGTGGTCGACACCCTTGAAGAAGCGATGACCCTGGTTGAAGAAGCCCGCGGCCGGCAGATTCCCCGTTCGGTTGCGCTCATTGGGAACGCGGCCGATATCTTTCCGGAACTGGTCCTGCGCGGCGTCATTCCCGATGTGGTTACCGACCAGACCCCCGCGCACGACCCGCTCTTCTATATTCCCACTGGTTACTCGGTGGAACAGGCTGATGAATTACGCAAACACGATCCCCAGGAGTTTACCCGCCTTTCCCAACAATCCATGGCCCGGCATGTTGAAGCCATGCTGGCATTCCAAAAAGCCGGCGCCGAAGTCTTTGATTATGGCAACAACCTGCGCCAGCAAGCCTTTGACCAGGGCGTGAAAAATGCCTTCGACTTCCCCGGTTTCGTTCCAGCCTATATTCGTCCGCTTTTTTGCGAGGGTAAAGGTCCTTTCCGCTGGGTGGCCCTCTCCGGCGACCCAGAAGACATCTACCGCACCGATGAAGCCGTTATGGAACTCTTTCCCAAGGATGAACACCTGCACCGCTGGCTCAAACTGGCGCGCGAGCGGGTGCCTTTTCAGGGATTGCCATCGCGCATCTGCTGGTTGGGTTACGGCGAGCGCGCCCGTGCTGGTTTGAAATTTAACGAAATGGTTGCCAAAGGCATCGTCAAGGCGCCGATCGTTATCGGGCGCGACCATCTCGATTCCGGCTCGGTCGCGTCCCCCAACCGAGAAACCGAGGGCATGCGCGACGGTTCGGATGCGATCAGTGATTGGCCAATTTTGAACGCGATGATCAACGCTGTGGGCGGCGCCACCTGGATTTCCTTTCATCACGGCGGCGGCGTGGGCATGGGCTACAGCCAGCACGCCGGTATGGTGATCGTCGCTGACGGTACCCCTGAGGCAGCTGTGCGGCTGCAGCGCGTATTGACGACCGACCCCGGCATGGGGGTTGTCCGCCATGCGGATGCCGGTTACCCCGAAGCCATCGACTTTGCCCGCCGGTCCGGCATAAAAGTACCCATGTTGAAGGAATAATTAAAGTGCGCATCGGGCGAATCCTCTGGTTCCTCATCAGCATCCTCACCGGCATTGCCCTGGGGCTGCTCTACGGTTGGGTGATTAACCCTGGCGTCGATATTCAAGCCCCTGCCAGCACGCTGCGGGCCGATTACCGCACCGATACCGTCCTGATGGTGGCGGAAATTTATGACTCCGGGAAAGACACGGCAAAAGCTGCCGAGCAATTAAAATTACTGGGTGAAGAGGATCCGCTGTACATCGTCCAGCAGGCCATTCTAACTGCCCAAGATTTGAATTATCCCGCGGCCGATGTCACCCTGATGGCCAGCCTGGCGCAGGGGCTCAATCTGAATGCGGCAAATTCCGCGGGGACGGCGGTCCCATGAGCAGCCGTGCCCGCGAGCGGCGCGAGCGCCGTGAACATTCAAGCCAACCCAGACAGAACGGCCCATGGTACTTGCTTACCGGTTTGATCCTGGGGGCCGTCTTCGGTTTGTTCTTCTCTTTGCGCATCAGCCCGGTGCAATACGTTAATACCACGCCTAAGGTACTGCGTTCGGCCGATAAGGATGCCTACCGCATTTTGGTGGCGCTCTCCTACCAGGCGAACGGCGACCTTGGGCGCGCCAGCCAACGGCTGGCCCAACTTCGCGATCCTGCTCCGGATGGCGGGCTGACCGATCTGGCGCAGCGCCTGGTGACGGACGAAAGCAAGATTGAAACCGCGCGTGCGGTTGCACTGCTCGCATCAGCCATGGTCCAATCCGGTGCTACACCGACCTCCAGCACATTGACAAAGGCAACGGCAGCAGCCCTGGCTACCATCACTCCCCTGGTTGGCACGCCCTTCAGTACTTTGGAAAATGAACAGGCCATTCATACGGCCACGCCTCAGGCTAGTGCCACCCTGCCCGTGCCGACCGGCACCCTCCAGCCCACCATCGCGTCACGCATCACGGTCGTACCCACGCTGAGCCCGCCCTTTGTTTTGAAAGATCGCCTGCCAGTGTGCGACCCGGCTGTGGAAGATGGATTAATTCAAGTGCAAGTGCAGGATTCCGCTGGGAAACCGCTGGCTGGCATCAAAATCACTGCCGCCTGGCAGTCAGGCGAGGAATTTTTCTACACCGGGCTCACACCGAAAATCAACCCCGGATACGCCGATTACCGCATGAGTGAAGGGTATACCTATCTGGTAACCGCCGGGGAAGCCGGCGAACAGGCCAGCGGCCTGACTACCGGCAGATGCACCTCAGCAGATGGGACCACCCGCTTGAGCGGATGGAAGCTGACCTTCGCATTGCCTTGATTGCGATACCATCAATCAAACGACAAAAAAACTCCCGGAGAAAATTCCTCCGGGAGCTTTTTTTAGCAGGATCGTTCTACGGGTTCTTGCTCGCCCAGTCGTTGCCAAGCGCCACCGCGATGTCATAACCGATGTTCGGGTCAAAACGGTTGACCACCACCGCATTTTCCAATCCCATCTTTTCGATCAGGTAATTCACCGTATAAGGTTTGGCGCCATAAACAAAGATGGTCGTGTATTCGTACATGCCGTCTGCATTGGATTCTTCAACGATGTTTATACCGTCCGGTTTGAGCAACGCGGAAGTTTTACTTGCCAGTCCAGCCGTGGCAGTGCCGTTCAACAGCGAGACGCGCGCGGCTTCCGCTTTCATTAACTCAACCGGGTTTTCGGCAACTGCCGCCGGACCGACCGGTCCGCCAGTGGTGAACACTTCATCGCGCACCAGGCGCACCTGGTCCGGGATGGGGCGCAAAATATCCTGACCATCTGCTGAAAAACCGGGCTCTACCGCGTTAGGCCCAATGACTCTCGATTTGATATTATCTTTATCGATCTGTGGCATCAACCAGGCTAATTGAATGATTTGCTGTATGGTCAGGTTGGTGTTTATGCCGGATGATAATTCGTTGTAGATCGCAGGCGCTTTCGCAATCAAAGTCGGAAGCTGGTTGAAATCGAGGATGCGATCGCGGACGCCCATGATAATTTGCTGTTGGCGTTCTGCACGCCCGTAATCATCTCCGTAGCCTTTGCGCAAGCGGGCATAGGATAACGCAAGAGCACCGCCCAGTGTCACGCGGCCTGGTTGCAGCGTTACTTCCTTGTAATCACCAATTTTTTCCAGTGTAATCTCATAGGGTACGTCAATCTTGACGCCCCCAATTTCATCAATCAGCTTGACAAAGGCATCAAAGTCAACTTGGACGTAATATTGAATGGGTACTCCCAGGAATTCTTCGACAGTTTTCATGGCCAGGCCTGGTCCGCCGCCTGGCAGTTTGTCCAACTCGCCAAAACGATAAGCGTTGTTGATCTTGCTGTAATCGTAGCCGGGAATATTCACCCACATATCGCGCGGGATGGAGAGCATGCCTGCGGTGCGGCTGAGCGGATCAATGGTCAAGAGCATCATCGTGTCCGTGCGGGGCACTTCGCCGCTTTCCCAATCGCGGTAGTCCAGTCCCATCAACAAAATGGTGACACGGCTGTTGCCGTCCCAGGGTTCGGCGGTAGGCGCGTTGCTGGGAACGAATCCGCCCGGCGAGACCGTGACAATTGTGCCAGGCGCGGCAGCCTGGCCGCTATCCACCGGTGCACCGCCCAGCGAGGTTATCGTCCACGAACTGACCAACCCACGGAAAAAGTTAAATGCCAGAATAGCGGCAGCAACGGCGGCAATCACAAAAGCAACCAGCAAAATGATTGTCAAACGATCCAATGATTTGCGATTACGAAGGGAAGAACGTTTTACCTGTGCCATATACCTTTGTACAATTCTTTATCCAGCGGAGTTCTGCAAAAGCAGGTTCCTTGCTGGTTGCAGTATTCATTCCAGGGGGGCTGCTAGTCAATTTTCGGCGGCGGAACTAGCAGCTGTTCAGCGGTGGTTTGAAGCCACTTATCCCCTTCGCTGATCAACATCACCGGAATATCTTCAACGATTGGATATTTGCGACCGCAATCCTGACACACCAGCCAGCTCTCGCGCACCAGGGTTAGCATACCGCGGCCTTCGCGTACGCATGCGGGACAACGTAAGATTTCAAGCAATTCGGGGCTGACCATGCTATCTCCTTAGGGTCTCTGGAATCACTGTGATATTTTACCACGTGTCAAGGTTTGCTCAGATCCTAACAAAAACAAGCCAGTTTCGAACCATCCGAAAAGCACCCGGCGTGATACAATTCTCCGACTTTTCCACCAGGACTCCAATCGCATGATCGCCCGCCTCCGCCGCGCCAAAGAAGAATACCCGACCCAGTTCTGGCTGCTATTCTGGGGTATGCTCATCAGCACCATCGGCGCCAGCATGGTCTGGCCGTTCCTGATGATCTATGTCAGCGAAAAGCTTGAACTGCCCCTCTCGACCGTTACCAGCCTGATGACGGTCAACGCCGTCACGGGCTTGATATTCGCTTTCATCGCCGGGCCGGTGGCCGACCGGATCGGGCGCAAGCGCATCATGGTCATCAGCCTGATCGCTGATGGATTGGCATTCCTGCTGCTCGGGCAGGCTAAAAGTTACCTGGCATTCTTGGCGCTGATGGCG
Organism: Longilinea sp.; assembly: GCA_035560795.1. Taxonomy (GTDB): domain Bacteria; phylum Chloroflexota; class Anaerolineae; order Anaerolineales; family Anaerolineaceae; genus Longilinea. The sequence continues at coordinate 25,470 of DATMYV010000030.1, read as the reverse complement.
CTGCGCGGTGCCATCAACCCGCTTTACCGGGTCGGCGCGGATGCCATGATGGCTGATCTGATTGGTCCGGAAAAACGTCCCGAAGCCTATTCGCTGCTGCGCATGAGCAACAATGTCGGCGTGGCAATCGGTCCGAGCATTGGCGGATTCATCGCCGGCCTCTCTTATCATCTGGCTTTTATCATCGCGGCAATTGGCATGACGACCTACGGCGTGCTGGTTCTCACCCGCGCCCATGAGACTCTCCCGCAAACAGGCTCCATCCGCCCGCCGGAACGTTTCGCCGGGTACGACCGCATCCTGCGCGACCGTCCCTACATTTATTTTGTGCTTTCATTCCTGCTCAATTCGATCGTCGCCTCGATGGTGTGGGTACTGCTCTCGGTCTATGCCAAACATAATTTCAACGTTCCTGAAAGCCAGTATGGTTTCATTGCCACCACCAACGCCCTGATGGTTGTATTTTTCCAATTCGCCGTAACCCAGGTTACGCGGCGGCGGGCAACCCTGCCGGTTATGGCGGTCGGCGCGCTCTTTTATGCGGTTGGCGGCGCCAGCATTGCCCTAGGCCATGGTTTTTGGGGCTTTTGGCTCAGCATGGTGATTATGACCGTTGGCGAATTGATCATGACGCCGACCGGATCGACTTACGTCGCCAACCTGGCTCCACCGGACATGCGCGGCCGCTATATGAGCCTGTACGGTCTGACCTGGAGTCTGGCGGCAGGTATCGGCCCGCTGCTGGGCGGCTTCCTCAACGACAACGTTGCCCCGGTTGCCATCTGGTATGGCGCCGGCATCATTGGATTAACAAGCGTGGCGGCTTTTACCGTTCTCGCGCTCCGGCAGCGCCGTGCCATGCCTGCCTCGACCGCAGCCTAGACCAATAATCATCACTGACGGGATCGTCCAGGGCGAACAAAACCAGGTACGCCTGGCTGGAAATTCCAGGGAAAAACCGCCTATAATATTTGTGAGTCAACCTGGATTGGTGGTAAACTTACCACGCCATATCAATAGAGAAACAGGAAATTTTACGCCCATGCCCGTGATTTATCCATTTACCGCAATTGTCGGCCAGGAACGGATGCGCCGTGCCCTGGTGCTAAATGCAGTCGATCCCCGCATCGGCGGCGTGCTGATCCGCGGTGAACGCGGCACCGCAAAATCAACCGCTGCCCGTGCCCTGGCGGCCCTGCTGCCCAGCGTACATGTGGTGGCTGACTGCCGCTTTGGCTGCGACCCTGACAACCCTGCCACCTGGTGTACGGAATGCCGCGAACGTTTTGCCGCAGGCGAAACCCTGCCCACCTCAATTCGCACCACTCCCTTCATTAACTTACCCGTTTCCGCCACCGAGGACCGCGTTGTGGGAACGCTGGATATCGAAAAGGCCATCCAAAAGGGCGTACGCGCTTTCGAGCCGGGCGTGTTGGCGGCTGCCAACCGCGGATTGCTTTACATCGACGAAGTCAACCTGCTGGACGATCATGTGGTGGATGTACTGCTGGATTCAGCCGCCATGGGCATGAACATTGTCGAGCGTGAGGGCATTTCCTTCTCGCATCCAGCGCGTTTTATCCTTGTGGGTACCATGAACCCTGAGGAAGGCGACCTGCGCCCGCAATTATTGGATCGTTTTGCCTTCTCGGTCGAAATTTATGGCATCCGCGAAACGCGCGAGCGGGTTTCCATCATGGAACGCCACCTGGCCTTCGAAGCGGATGGCGAACAATTCCGCCAACAGTGGCTGGAAAAAGAAGAAGATTTATCGCACCGGATCGAAGAAGGCCGCAAACTGATCGATTTGGTCACCTTCACCCGTCGCGATCTGGTTTCCATCGCCTCATTGACCGCTTCACTCAACGTGGACGGCCACCGAGCCGACCTGGTAATTCTCAAAGCCGCGCGCGCCCAGGCTGCCTTTGAAGGGCGTAAATCGATCACCGATCGCGACATCGCTCTGGCGGCCGAACTGGCGCTGCCGCACCGCATCAAGCGCGGCCCCTTCCAACAGGCTGAAATGAGCATGGAAGAACTGCAAGACCGCATCGAACAGCTGCAGGGTCAAACCACAACCGGCCGTGAATCGGACAGCGAACCGCAGGACGGCGATAGCGAAGACCAGAGCGCGGAAAAAAAAATTTAACTGACACAATGGAAGGCGAAGCCGCGCCCGAGGAAAATGAAAACGAGCCAGCCCGCCAGGACGTCTTTGATCAGGGTACCACCAACTGGTGGAATGGCGGGAAGAAGGTCCAGGCCACCGAAGCCTTTGTTCCCCGCCGCCTGGATACACCGCTAGACCGCATCGTTCGCCATACCGGCGGCCGGAGATCGCAAACGCGCACAGAACGCAAGCGCGGCCGCTATATTCAATCGCGCCCCACACCAGGCAAAACCTATGACCTGGCTTTTGACGCCACCCTGCGCGCAGCCGCTCCATTCCAACAACGCCGCGCCGAGCAGCGCAAACGGGTGGCATTTGCCATTTCACCCAATGATTACATGCGCAAAGTACGCGTTCGCCGCGCGGCCAACCTGGTGTTGTTCCTGGTGGATGCTTCCTGGTCGATGGCGGTGTCTGAACGCATGGCAGCCACCAAAGGCGCCATTCTATCCCTGCTTACCGATGCCTATCAGCGCCGCGACCGCGTCGGATTGATCGTCTTCCAGAAAGACCGCGCCACCCTGGTGCTGCCGCCTACCAATTCGGTCATGCTGGCGCAGCGCGCGCTGGCCGATATTCCTGTCGGCGGCAAGACTCCGCTTTCTGCCGGATTGCAATTGTCCTATGATGTGCTGCGCCGCGAAATACTGTTGCATCCAGATGTCATGCCGCTGCTGATCGTATTGACGGACGGCGCCGGAAATGTAGCCATCAGCCATCTACAACCGCCTCAGGAAGAGGCTTACTTGATTGCCGATTTGATTGCGTCCGAAAAAGTCCACTGCGTGGTGATCAACATGGAGCATGCCGCTTTCGATCAGGGTCTTGCCCAGGCGCTTTCGGAACATCTGCAATCCCCCTGCTACAGCATTTCCGATTTAAAAGCTGAAAACCTGTATCTGACGGTCCGAAAAGAAATGAAACAGGCCACCATTCCCAACCCGGCGGATTTACACACGCTGCATTAAGACCTTTTTCTTTCCTTCCACATCCGCGGCACTCCCGTCGATTTTGGGCTTGCCAGCCTGCAGGGGGGGTGATATGATCATAACCACCGGAGGAAAACCGCATGGCGACCCAGGCCGAGCGGCGCGCTCGACTACGCTCCACCTTGATTCTCATCATAATCGCCACCCTGCCGTTCTACTGCATTGGACTCATCCTATTGCAGGTGCGTCAGATCAGCAGTGCTGTCACCATTACTCCCACTCCTTCGCTCACACAAACCACCACCCTCACGCTGACTCCCTCCTCCATTCTGGCGACGACTTCTCCCGTGACCGCCACCATAACCTATACTTCCACGGCCACCATGACCTGGACGCCCAGTGCGACCTATACCCTTTTCGTAACCCCTACCCGTACTGCCACGTTTACCACCACTCCATCGCCGACTGCTACATCGACAGTTGAACCTACGCTTACAAACACGCCTGAGCCGGGACCGCCCGGAAGCGTTGGATCAAAACCCTGACGAATCAATTCATTCCGGAAAAAGGAATATCTTTGACCCATGACTGACCTTTCCGCGTTCCTGAAAGAATTACTTTCACTTCCAGGGCTAAGCGGCTATGAAGGCCCCGTTCGCGAGGTCATCGCCCGCACCTGGCAGCCGTTGGTGGATGAACTCTCCACCAGCCGTCTCGGCTGTTTGCACGGCTTGCGCCGCGGCAGCGGTTCGGAACCGCGCCCGCGCATCCTGCTCTCTGCCCATATGGATGCCATCGGGTTGATGGTAACTCAAATCCAGGACGGCTTTCTGCGCTTCACCGAAATTGGCGGCGTTGACCCGCGCATTCTGCCCGGACAACAGGTTACCGTCCACGGTCGGCGTGAAATTCCTGGGGTGGTTGTCCAACCCCCCGAAAGGTTGCTTCCGCCAGGTCATGGCGATCAGCCGGTCGCCATGGAGTATCTTTTTGTGGATACCGGTTTGCTGCCGGAAGAGGTGCAGCAGCTTGTCCGTACCGGCGATCTGATCTCCTTCGCGACGCTCCCGCTGGAACTCTCCGGCGAAACCCTGGCCGGTCACAGCCTGGATAACCGCGCTTCGGTCGCGGCGGTCACGGCTTGCCTGGATGAACTGGCCAACACCCGTCATGCCTGGGATGTGTGGGCAGTGGCGTCGGTTCAGGAAGAGGAAACCCTGGGCGGTGCAATCACCTCGCCTTTTGACATCCGGCCCGATATCGCCGTGGCCATTGACGTGACTTTTGCCAAAGGACCGGGCGTCAGCGATTACCGCGGCGCTCCGCTGGGCAAGGGTCCCACCCTGGGCTGGGGGCCAAACATCCATCCGGCTCTTTATAAAGCGTTCAAAGAGCTCGCTGATCAGCTGGATATCCCCAACAGCATGGAAACCATGCCGCACATGTCCGGTACCGACGCGATGGGGCTGCAAATTGTCGCCGAGGGCATACCCACCATGGTCATCAGCATCCCGCTGCGTTACATGCACACGCCGGTCGAGCTGATCGCCATGAAGGATGTAACCCGCGTCGGTCACCTGATGGCTGAGTATATCGCCCGGCTTGAGCCTGATTTCATTGATCATATCCGTTGGGATGACTAACCCATGAATCCAAAAACCAATTCTCAACAGGCGCCCGTCCTGGGCGCTGAAGCCATTGCTTTACTGGAACGTCTCAGCAATGCGGTGGCGGTTTCAGGCGATGAAGGCGAAGTCCGTGCCATCGTGCTGGAACAGGTGAAACCGCATGCCGACGAGGTCAAAGTGGATGCGCTTGGCAATGTGTTGGTGACGCGCAAGGCGAAAACCAAGGATGCCCTGCGCATCATGCTGGCTGCCCATATGGACGAAATTGGCTTTATGCTGGTGGACGAGGAAGAAGGCGGCCTGTACCGTTTTGCCACCGTCGGCGGGATCGATGTGCGCCAATTGGTCGGCAAACCGGTCTGGGTGGGTAAACAGCATCAGGCCGGCATCATTGGCGCTCGTCCCATCCACCTCACCAAGCGCGATGAACGTGAGCACAGCATCCCACTCGATCAGCTGCGCATCGATCTGGGTCTCAACGGCAAAGCCAAAGTCGGCGACCGCGCCACTTTTGCCACAACCTTTCGCCAGAGCGGTCCCAGCCTGGTGGGTAAGGCACTGGATAACCGGTTTGGCGTTGCCACCTTAATCGAGCTGCTCAAACAGGCTCCGCAAAACGTTGATCTGCTGCTGGCATTTACCGTGCAGGAGGAAGTCGGCCTGCGCGGTGTACGTGTGGCGGCCTATGCCTTTGCCCCTGATGCCGCCATTGCCGTTGATTCCACTCCGGCGGCCGATTTGCCGATGTGGGACGGCAGCGAAAACAGTAAATTCAACTGCCGGCTGGACGGCGGACCGGCCATTTACGTGGCTGACTCAGGCACCCTCTCCGACCCACGCCTCATCCGCCACCTATCGCAGACCGGCGACGAATTGGGCATCCCTTACCAGTTCCGCCAGCCGGGCGGCGGCGGCACGGATGCCGGCGCCATCCACAAAACCCGCAGCGGCGTGCCGAGCATCTCGGTTTCGGTGCCCGGCCGTTATGCCCACAGCGCCGTGCTGATTGGCCGCCTGGCTGACTGGCAAAACACCTTCAATTTGCTGCATGCCGGCATTTCCCGCATGAATCGCGTCCTTTTTGAACAGCCGCGCTAATTTCTTCCATTGAATTATTCTTACCAGGAGTCTTTTCATGAAAGCTCTCATCCAAAAATTAGTTGAAAGTATCGGCCCGTCAGGTTACGAAAGCAATGTCCGCGAGTTGATTAAAACTGAAATCGGCGATGCTGCCAGCAATTTCCAGGTCGATCCACTCGGCAGCCTGCTGGTGCGGACCGGCAAGAAGACCGCTGCCGGCATGCGCGTCATGCTATCGGCGCACATGGACGAAATTGGCGTCATCGCCACCCATATTGACGAAAACGGCTTTGTGCGCTTAACCACCGTCGGCGGAGTCAGCCCGCGCACTTGCTACGGAGGGCGCGTCATCTTCGTCAGCGGCGTACACGGCGTCATCGGCGGCGACCGGCCCGACAGCCCGACCTCAATGCATTCCATCGAGCAACTATTCATCGATGTCGGTGCGACCAGCCGCGAAAATTGCCCGGTGAAGGTCGGCGATTTTGCCGCCTTTGACCGTCCCTTCCTCGACCTAGGCGATCGCCTGGTGGCTAAATCGATGGACGACCGCATCGCCGTCGCCATCCTGGTGGAGACGCTGCGCGCGCTTAAGGGCAAAGAGACCCCGCATGAACTGGTTTTTGTCTTCAGCACGCAGGAGGAAGTCGGCCTGCGCGGCGCCACCGCCGCCGCTTACGGCGTAGACCCCGACCTTGGCCTTTCCGTGGATGTAACCGGCGTGGGCGACACCCCAAAAGGCGCCAAAATGGAGGTCGGTCTGGGCAAGGGTCCGGCCGTCAAAGTGCGCGACGGCCGCATGCTGGCTGATCCGCGCATTGTACGCTGGATGGTCGACACCGCTGAAAAGGCACAATTACCCTACCAGTTGGAGGTTTTGGAAGCTGGAACAACGGACGCTGCCGCCATTCAACTGGCCCGGGCTGGCGTTCCGGCGGGCTGTATGTCCATTCCCTGCCGCTATATCCATTCGCCGTCCGAAATGGTGGATTACAACGATGTTACCAACTGCGTCCGCCTGCTGGTCGAATTACTCAGCCATCCAATCGAATTGAAATGAAATCTGTCCGTTCGGAAACCCGCGGAATAAACCGCTTTCCGCGAGTTTCTTTTGCAGGCATGGCGGTTTTGCTACTGTTGCTGGCAGCGCTGCTAAGCGGCTGTCAGGTTGTTCAATCCTGGTTTCCGCCAGCACCGACCCGGGCCGCCACTCTGCCTGTTACGGCTGTGATTCCCACTCCCGTCGAAACGGCAGCAACCGCCACGCCCGTCAATCCAGAAGAAGCCCGCACGCTTACCGTCTGGCTGCCGCCGCAGTTTGACCCCAACAGCGGTACCGCAGCGGGCAACTTGCTGCAAAACCGTTTGAAAACCTTTGCGCGTGAAAACGGCCTGATCCTCAATATTCGCATCAAATCGCAAACTGGACCTGCCGGACTGCTGGAATCGCTGGAAATCACCAGCGTGGCTGCCCCGCGCGCGCTGCCAGCGCTGGTTGCCCTGCCACGCGTTGCGATGGAGACCGCCGCACTCAAAGGATTGATCTTTCCGCTCACCGATTTGACGGGAGATCTTAAACAAAACGATTGGTATCCTTACGCGGCAGAGCTTGCCGCGGTTCAGGGCACGCCCTTCTGCCTGCCCTTCGCCGGCGATGCACTGGTTTTGCTCTACCGGCCCACCCGGCTGCCGGTACCCGCGCAAGACTGGCAGGGCATCCTCAATACCAACCAGCCGCTCATCTTCCCGGCTGGTGATCCGCAGGCATTATTGACGCTGGAACTTTACCGTGCTGCCGGGGGACCGCTTCAGGATGAAAACGGCCGGCCCACGCTGGATCAGGACATTCTGGCCAGCGTGCTCCAGCTATATCAGCGTGGTGCCCAGCTCAGCACCTTCCCCTTCTGGCTGTCGCAATTCTCCACTGATGCGCTTGCCTGGCAGGCATACCGCGAACAGCGCGCTGATTGGATCATTACCTGGGCATCGAATTATCTTTCGGAACTACCGGCGGATACAAACCTGGCCGCGCTGCCCTCGTTCACCAACCCGGTAAACGTTGCCGATGGATGGGTCTGGTGCCTCACCGACCCGCTGGTGGACCGCCGCGCAATCAGCGTGAAACTGGCTGAATACATGGTTTACAGCGATTTCCTGGCAAATTGGACCGAAGCGGCTGGCTACCTGCCAACCCGGCCTTCCTCCCTGGCATCCTGGCTTAACCCGAGCCTCAGCGCTCCTTTGCAGCAAATCCTCGTCAATGCCAGCCTGCGCCCGGAAAACGAAACAGTTGATAATCTGGGGCCTGTGCTGCAGGAAGCCCTCTTGCAGGTACTGCAAAAGCAAACCGATGCCGTAAAAGCCGCGCAGCAAGCCGCAGACAGGATTACAATACCCAACAACCCATGAACAAAGACACGCTGACTTTAAAAGTACGGCAATTTCTGGCGCGGATCGATCTGCGCACAGCGTTGATCCTGATGGTGATGTTCATCTTCACCCTGATGTTGTTGGGCGGAAATCACCTGCCCGCTTCGGTAAGCGCCCAGGCTACTTCACTCACCCCCACACCCAACCCGGTGACGCTCAATGGTGATGAATTCGAGGTCACGCCCATCCCGGCGGAATACCTGGCCACCAACGACCAGACAGATGGAATCGTATTGGGATCCGTGGTTCTGGTACTGATAGTCATAGTCGGCACGTTTGCGGTGATGCAGCGCAAGGTGAACGGTAAACAAAAATAAATTTCAATATCGAACAACTAATTATTTAATTGCGGTTTCGAGTAAGAATATCTGATTTACTAGGCGCCCATTTCAAGCGGCTGATCATTTTCTAGACAGTCAGCATCAACAGCGGCACCACCATTTCCGCCTGGCTCAAGCCGCCGTGCCGCCCCAACAGCGGATTCTCGCGCTCCGGGAACCACCAATAGGCATTGCCCTGGGGCAATACCACCCAATCGCCCAGCCGGTCATAGGTGCGTGCATAAACTGGTTCGCGTCCAAGCAGGCCGGATTGCAGCACCAGCTCGCCTGGGAGCATTTCGAACTGTCCCGCCCACACTTGCTGAAGATAGTCGCGAACAGCCTGTTCGCGTCCTGGACGCACGAAAAGATAAGGCAGGCGTGCCTCTCCGGTTGGTTGAATGGCAAAATGCCGAAGTAGCTCGGGATGGTTGCGCAATTCGTACTTGCTGAAATGAGGCGTTTGAATTTGCCCATGATCGGCCACCATCAGGAACAGCGTGTCGCCGCGCCGTTTTTTGGCCAATTTCAGCATGAAACGCTCCAACAGGTGGGTAAAAGCAGAAAACTCAAGCAGAACACGCTCATCATCCGGTCCGTAACGGTGCGAAAGTTCATCCAAATCACCGTAGTAAACGTAGGTGTAGCTGCGCTCACCAGCCAGACTCTCCTGCACAGATGCCAGGGTTACCCATAAATCGGAAAGCGTGCGGTAGCCCAGGGTTTCCACATCGGGCAGCAGCATGGTGGAAAGGCCTGACCGGGCAATGGTATTGTGCTGGAAGGAAAAAACTTTGATATCCTGCCGGTGAAGATGGGCGCCCAGCGTGGTCACGGGCAAAAATGTCTCGGGTTGAAAACCGGCGCGCCGCAAGCTGCCGGTTTCGCCGCCAAAGGCGGAAGGCGAATGGAAGATCATATTGCCCACCATGCCAAATTCCTTCAGCCAAAGGTCAAAACCGATGATGCCGTGTTCCGCCGGGGTGCAACCGGTCCACAATGAGGTCAACGCGGCAGCGGTGGTGCTGGGCACCACGCTGGTAAGCGGCGCCAGCGCGCCTGCCTGAATCCAGTCAACCCAGGGATCGCTGTTCCAGAAGCGTTTGAATAATTTCAATCCCAACCCATCCACCACCAGCAGGATGACGTGCTGGTATTGTTCGCTCGCGGTCAGCTGGCGCCACTGGGGAGCCAATGGCGGGCAGCCCAATGGATCGGCTCCCAGCCAGCGGCAGATGGTGGCTGGCAGGTTCGCCAGGGTGGTAGCGGAATAATCCGGCAATAGTATTCCGTTTCCCGTTTCCAGGTCCGGCAGCCGCTGGGCTTCCAGTCGCGGCAGCAGTTCAGCAACCCGATTGGGCATAAGCAGACCTCTTTTACGAAGGGTTTGCATCTATATTACTACATTCAGACTGCGAACCTGATATAATCTATATACTTTCTGCTTGAAGGATTGTCCCGCATGGCCAGCCGCCGCGAAGTATTGACGTGGAATGACGTTGACAAGTTAATCGATCATCTGATCCCGCAATTTGACGTCGAATTCGACGCGATGCTCATGATCACCCGCGGCGGGTTGATCCCAGGCGGCATTCTGGCTGAATCACTCAAAATGGAAAGCATTCTGACCGCCTCGGTGGATTTTCCAGCCGAGGTGGAATTTGATAAAGAGCGCGAGAAATCGCGCCTGACAATGGCCTGGCCCAAGTTCCTGCAGTTTCCCGACGACCGTTTGCTGTCTGGAAAGCGCATTCTGGTGGTGGATGACGTCTGGGGGTCCGGCCGTACCATGACCGCCGTGAAAAACCGCATCAGCGGAGCAGCGGGATTGGCCTATACCTGCGTGCTGCACTTCAACCCTTACCGCAGCCTGTTCGGTTCGCTGCGGCCCGATTATTTTGCCGCCATCACCGATGCTTTTATCGTTTATCCCTGGGAGATCTACCGCGGCCCGGAAGCGGTGCTGCTGAAGGATTTTTAAGGCAAAATCGACTACTCATTAAAAAGCGCTGGTCAGCCGACCAGCGCTTTTAAATATTTCTCCGTCATCGTGTCCAATCCAAACAACTCTTCCGCGCGCTTCCGCGCGGCGACGCTATATTCTTCCTGGTGGCTCAACACTTCCTGGGCGGCATCTGCCAGCGGCTCGACCACCGGCGGTTCGAGCTTCCAGTAGTTGCTGCCGTAAGGCGCCACCCGCCCCGCGTTGCCTTCCAGCAGCTCCGGCAGCGACCCGGTGGCAAAACTGACCACCGGCAGCCCGCAGGCCAGCGCCTCGATCACCGAGTTGGGGCAGGCTGCGTTCAGGTCGGCTGAAAACAACAAATGCGCCGAGCGGTCAATCTGCGGGATATCGTCCCGTTTGACCACGCCCGCCCAGTTTATTTGTATGCCGGCCGGGATGTGGATCGAAGCGCGCAAGCCGGCGGGTACTTCGCCCACCACCATCAGCTCCACCGGCTGCGGCCCGCGCCGTGCCAGCAAACCGGCCAAAGCCAACGCATTTTCCAATCCCGCTTCATTGCCGCCACCCAGGTGTGCCTCCACCAGCAGCAAACGAATGCGGTCGTGTGGCCGATCCTGCGGTCCACCCGGCGTAAAGCGGGATAAGTCCACGCCGTTATAAATCACTTCATGGCCGGCGCGAGTGCTGCCGCGCACCGTTTGCCACCAGGTAGCGGCAAACTGGCTTTGATAGACAATATGGTCCGAAATTCTTCCCCGGATCAATGCCAGCAGCCGGTTATTCCATTCCGATTTCAGGAAATGTTTCCAACCGGTGTAGCGCTTGCGGTGAATCCAGTTCATGCCGTTCAGGCGCTGCACGATGCGCACGCGGTTGCGTTTGGCCGCCAGTAAATCGCCAAGGTGACTGGTACCGCCGATCATCAACACGGCAACCAGGCTTGGATCGCGGGGATCATCCACGATCGTCACCCCGCACGCCATCAGTCCTGCAGTCAAACGCGCGCGGAAGGAAACCGGGCCGCCCACGCCCAGCAATTGCGGCAGGATGCAAATTCGGGTTTTTTCCGATGCTGTGCTCATCATGGACGCGTTTCCTGCATGCGGCAAAATGACTCTCAATCTTTGTAATCCAAAATTGCCTTCACGATCCGTTCACCGGCATGCCCATCGCCAAAAGGATTGGCTGCTTTGGCCATGGCATCATATGCTGAGCGGTCTTCGAGCAGAAGGGTTGCCTTGCTGAGAATGCGCTCATAATCTGTCCCCACCAGTTTGAGAACGCCAGCCGTCAATCCTTCCGGCCGTTCGGTCACCTCGCGCAATACCAGGGTGGGTTTGCCCAGGCCGGTGGCTTCCTCCTGGATGCCGCCCGAATCGGTCAACACCAGGGTGGCATGCCGCATGAGATGGACCATTGGCAAATAATCCAACGGTTTGAGCAAGGTAATGTTGGGCACATTACCCAGCAGGCGGTAGACCGGTTCCTGGACATTGGGATTGAGGTGAACCGGGTAAACCAGTTCCAAACGCTGCGGGTAACGCTCGGCCAGTGCCTTGAGTGCCGCACAAATTTGTTCCAGCGGCGCGCCAAAATTCTCACGCCGGTGTGCGGTAATCAGCACCAGCTGTTTGCCGCCCGCGCGGATGTTCAACCGGTCGAGCAGTTCCTGCGCTTCGGCCGGCGTGGGACGTTTGACGATTTCGTTGAGCGCGTCGATGACCGGGTTGCCAGTTACGGCAATGCGCCAGTCGGGAACGCCTTCATGGAGAAGATTTTGCCGGCTGTGCTCAGTCGGCGCGAAGTGCAGGTCGGCAACCACCCCGGCGATCTTGCGGTTAATTTCCTCAGGGAAGGGCTGCCATTTATCGCCCGTGCGCAGCCCGGCCTCCACATGCCCGACGCGGATGCGGTTGTAATAGCACAGCAGTGCGGTGGCCATCACGGTAGTCGTGTCGCCCTGCACCAGCACCCAATCCGGTTTTTCTGTACGCAAAACGGGATCGAGGTGGGTGAAAATGCTGGCGGTCAGTTCAGCCAGGCTCTGGTTCGGGCGCATAAGGTTTAAATCCACGTCCGGGGTGATGCCAAACAGGTTCAGCACCTGGTCAAGCATCTCGCGGTGCTGGGCCGTGACGCACACCCGGCTTTCGATCTCCGCAGTATGCGCCAGGGCAGCAACCACCGGCGCCATTTTTACGGCTTCCGGGCGGGTACCAAAGATGGAAAGTACGCGGAGTGGTGGCATAATGAATTCCTTTATGGCATACAGGGCAGAGTCTCGCGCCCCGTCTTTGGCCGGAAATTATTTACGTACGCCGATCTTAAATACACGGAAACCCTGCCCCTGCCAGACGTCGGCCGGCCAGCCGTTGACCGTATCCACAATCACGCGCGCCGGGGTTAGTTGAGCCACCACTTCGGGCTGCAAGGTGCGCAATGGAGAATGCCCCACCAGAAGCAGCAGCACATCGGCATCAGCAATCGCCTCGCCCAGGGTTGGGACGATGTTCAGATCTTCAATACGCGCATCCGTCTTGAACGGCTCATAGGCTTTCACCACTGCGCCAGCCTCCTGCAGCAGGCGCGCGACCTCGATGGCCGGACTCTCGCGCAAGTCATCGACATCCGGCTTGTAGGATAAGCCCAGGGCGGCCACGGTTTTGCCATCGAGTTTGCCGCCCAGCGCGCGCTTGACCAGTTCAACCACGTAATGCGGTTGTTTGTCATTGACTTTGCGCGCGGTGGCAATCAGGGGGGTCAGGTCAGGTGCGGCTTCCACCAGAAACCACGGATCGACGCTGATGCAGTGCCCGCCAACGCCGGGGCCGGGGTTGAGAATGCGCACGCGCGGATGGCGGTTGGCGATACTGATGGCTTCCCACACATCCACGCCAAAGCGGTCCGCCAGGCGCCCGAATTCATTGGCGATGGCAATATTGACGTCGCGGTAGGTGTTCTCCATCAGTTTAACCATTTCGGCGGTGGTCGCATCGGTCAGGACGATTTCACCTTTGACAAAGATGCTGTAAAGGTCGCGCCCGGCCTCGGCCGATGCGCGGTCCACGCCGCCAATCACGCGCGCATTTTCGATCAGTTCCCGCAGGATCTGCCCGGGCAGCACCCGTTCAGGAGAATAGGCCAGCTGAAAATCGGATCCTGCCTTCAATCCGGATTTTTCCAGGATTGGCGCCACCACATCCAGCGTGGTGCGCGGCGGAGAGGTCGATTCCAGCACCACCAGGTTGCCGCGCGCAAGAACCGGTACGATTGATTCCGTCGCCGCTTTGACGAAATCCAGGTCAGCGCGCTTGTCTTCAAAGAATGGGGTCGGTACGGCAATGATGAATGCGTCGGCAGCTTCGGGCTTTTCACGAACGGTGAGATGCCCCGAATGAAGCGCCGCCTGCACCAGTGTACGCAAGCCTGGCTCATAGATATGCAATTCGCCGTTCTGCAAACCGGCGACTATTTGCGGGTTGACATCCACCCCGACCACTTGCAGGCCGGAAGTGGCAAAGGTGCTTGCCGTGGGCAGGCCAATATAACCCAGCCCGATGACGCAAATTTTGTTGAATTTCACAGAAGCTCCTTGCGACTTATTTTCATTCCCAACCCCGAACAGAGCGAAAACAATTATCTCATAACTGTAATCGGTTGCGAAGGGGCGCACATTTCGGCCCTTGGAGACTGAGACAATTCGCCGCTATGATTACTTCAAACGTTATCTACCCAATCAGCCTGCCTTGCCCCGAATTTATGCCCGTGATACACTTTTGATGTGCCAAAACTGATCCTGGTCGCCAGCCCGCACCTCGCTTTCGGAGAACTGCTTCGCCTCAGCCTCGAGGAAAGCGGAAAATATCGGGTTCGACTGGCTCGCAGCGGCTCAGAAGCACGTAATCTATCCAGTAAAACCGCCTTCGCCCTGCTCATGTTAGACGCGGACTTATCAGACGCTCCTTTCAATGAGCTCGTGGGTGAAATCAAACAAAACCAGCCGCAGGCTCGGCTGATCCTCATTCCGCCGGAGAATGATCCACAGCACCCATTGCTGCTGGGCTTGACTGCCGATGCCTGCATCAATAAACCCTTTTATCAACCGGATTTGATTAAAACGGTTGAAGCTGTCTTGGCATTGCACAGCACGTCTGCAACGCAGGAGGATGCCCCAGACGTTCCTCCTCCGATCGTTGAATCCCAACCTTCAGCATGCTGCCAGCGTGTGTTGGATAAGGCTGTTGCTGACGGGTTTGTTCAGGCAGCATTTTTCCTTGTCGGTGGGCAGGTGCAGACCAGCGATGGAAGGCTGTCAACCGCTGCACTGCAGGAACTGGCCACAACACTTTCCCGTACCCGGGGAGACCATCAACAAGATGATCAGATCCGTTTTGTAAGGACTGGCACCGAAGGGGAGCTGCTGCTTTTCTCCACCGGCCTGTCTGACCAGTCCGAGTTGGCATTGGCTTGCGATTCGTCCCTGCCTTTATCGCGTGTTCGTGCCAAAGCAACTGCATTGGCGCGGGAGATCAATGGATTAGACGCGTCCCGGCAAAAAATAAACCAATCGCCAACAGCGGTTGCCGGGCCAGCGGTGCAAGCCGCCGTAAATGTAAACGAAGATGATTTATTATTTGATGACAGCGAATTGGAAGCGGAGGATATCCGGGTGCAAGAACTGCTGGCCGGCGTGCCTTTGCCGCTGCCCCCTGTAAACCAGCCGCCAGTAACCATGAGCAGCGTAAATGATTGGCTGCCTGAAACAATTGACGCAACCGTTCAGCAAGCGCCAACCTCGCCGTTGGACCAAACCACCCCAAACGTGCGGTTTCCCTTCCCGATTGACCCGCCACCGGCTGCTGAAGCGACTACCATCCCCATATTTCACCGGCAAATTTCCTGTGACGATCCGACCCAACCGGTTCAACCGCAAAAAACTGACCTTCCCAAAGACAGGGCAGGAAACAATATCCAGCCGCCGCCCCCCATCCTGCCGCTTTCAAACCCGACTGCGACCCTTGCGCCGGATGAACCGGATCAGCAGTTGTTCCTCAATGCCGCACCGGACAGCCTGCTTGAGAACGAACCCGTTTCAATGACTTACAGCCGCCTGTCCTATTCCGCCCTGTTGCTGCCGCGTTTTCCACAGCATGCCCTGATTGGGCAATTATCCCAGGAGTTGGCTGTGTGGCTGCCGCAAGTATGCGTTGCATTTGGCTGGCGGCTGGAGGGTCTCGCCATTCGACCGGACAGGCTTCAATTCACTTTTCAAGCTGCGCCGTCCATTTCGCCGGGCAATGTAGTGCGGATTCTACGCCAGCAGACCTCTCAGCGGATTTTCAACCGTTTTCCAGACCTGAAAGAA
This sequence comes from Longilinea sp., assembly GCA_035560795.1. Taxonomy (GTDB): domain Bacteria; phylum Chloroflexota; class Anaerolineae; order Anaerolineales; family Anaerolineaceae; genus Longilinea. Next base: position 9,582 of record DATMYV010000030.1, on the reverse strand, counting down.
TTGAACCCCTCTGGAGATTTCTGGGCACCGGGTTATCTCATCATCAGCGGCTCAACGCCGCCTCCATCGAATCTCCTCAACGATTTTGTCGCCCAGACGCGCCGCCGGCAAGGCCTGGCAGCCGCCTGAGGCCAGTAAACAGGAATTGCCATGCCTCCTATCCTATACCTTATTGATGGTCATGCCCTGGCCTACCGCACCTACTTTGCCCTGGCCACCGCCGGGGAACGGCTGCAGACCCGCGCCGGCGAACCCACCGCTGGTATCTACGGCTTCGCCAGCGTGTTGATGCGCATCCTGGAACAGGACCATCCCGATTACTTGGCTGTCGCCTTCGATACCGGTAGAACATTCCGCAATGATTTATATGCCGACTATAAAGCCACCCGCGCCAAAATGCCCGACGACCTGCGTTTGCAAATAGACCGCATTCGCCAGATGGTGGATGCTTTCAACCTGCCGCGCCTGGAAAAAGAAGGCGTTGAGGCTGACGATGTGCTCGGCAGCATTGCCAAACAGGCCGTCGCACACGGGCTTGGCGTCAAAATCATCACGGGCGACCGCGATCTGCTACAGCTGGTCAACGACCGCGTTATCGTCAATCTGGCGGGCAACAAGCTCTCCGAAGCACGCGATTTTACCGCTGCCGAGGTGATTGAAACGCTGGGCGTGCGACCGGATCAGGTGATTGAATACAAAGGTCTGGTTGGAGACAAGTCCGATAACATCCCCGGCGTGCCGGGCGTTGGTGAAAAGACCGCGGTAACCTTGCTGGAGAAATATCCCACCCTGGAGGATATTTATGCCCACCTGGACGACCTCAAGGGCGCCGTGCGCACACGCCTGGAAGCAGGCAAGCAATTGGCATTTCTCAGCCGCGACTTGGCCACCATCCGCACCGATGTTGGCATATCCCTGGACCTGGAGAAAGCGCGCGCCAACGACCTCAACCTGCCGGCGGTTGAAGCCATCTTCCGCGAGCTCGAATTCCGCACGCTCATTGCGCGCCTTGCCAAACTGGCGCCCGGCTACAAAGCTTCAGCAGCGGGCATACCTGGCGGTCAGCTTTCGTTATTCGGAGAAGCAGTCAACCAGGTCGGACAGGGCGAGACCTTTGATAACCAGTACACCATCGTCAATACGCCTGAAACGCTGCAACAACTCAAGGAGGTGTTGGCCGCGGCCAAATGCCTGGCAGTGGACACTGAAACTACCGGAATAGACCCGCTGCGGTCTGACCTGGTTGGCATTTCGTTGTCGGTTGCCGAAGGACAGGGTTATTACATTCCAATCGGCCACCGCACCGGCGAAGCGCAGCTCCCCCTCGACCAGGTCCGCAGCGCACTGCTGCCAGCCTTTATCGATCCAAAGCTGCCAAAATACGGCCATAACGTCAAGTACGATCTGCTGGCTTTACGCCGGGCAGGGCTTGATCTGGCACCCATTGTAAATGATACGATGATCGCCGGCTTTCTTGTCGACCCTGCTTCGCATAACCTGGGTTTGAAGGACATGGCCGAGGACTATCTCAGCCTGACGATGACCCATATTGAAGAACTGATCGGCAAGGGCAAGAACCAGATCACCATGGCAGATGTTCCCATCGCCCGCGCTGCACCTTATGCCGCTGCCGATGCCGAGGTGACCCTGCGGCTGGTTCCGCCGCTGCAAGCCAGGCTGGCCGAACGCAGAGCCGAACAGGTCTTCGAAACGGTGGAAATGCCGCTGGTGCCCATCCTCGCCATGATGGAGCAAAACGGTATCGGCCTCGATCTTGAATTGCTCAAGAAGATGTCCGGTGAATTGACCAGCCGGCTGGGCGAGATTGAACACCAGATTCACCAGTCCGTCGGTTATGCATTCAACCTCAACTCTACCCAACAACTGTCGGATGTGCTCTTCAAAACTTTACGGCTGCTGCCGCCGGACCCGCGCAAGAAAACCACCAGCGGGCATTATTCCACCTCGGCCGATGTGTTGGAAGAACTGCGCGGCCAGCACCCGGTGGTGGATTTAATCCTGGAGAACCGCGAACTGGCCAAACTCAAATCCACTTATGTAGATGCGTTGCCGCTGGAGGTCAATCCGGAAACTGGCCGCGTGCATACCTCATTCAACCAGACTGGCTCGGTTACCGGTCGGCTGGCTTCCTCGGATCCGAACCTGCAAAACATTCCCACCCGCACGGCCCTTGGGCGCCAGGTCCGGCGCGCCTTCATCGCCGCCCCGGGAAACGTCCTGCTGTCGGTGGATTATTCGCAAATTGAACTACGCATCGTCGCTGCCATGTCGGGTGACGAGGCCATGCGCCAGGCTTTTCTGGCCGGGCAGGATATTCACGCAGCCACTGCCGCTGCCATTTTGAATATCCCGCTCGAGCAGATTACCAAGGAACAGCGCCGCAATGCCAAAGCCATCAATTTCGGCCTGATCTACGGCATGAGTTCCTTCGGACTGAGCCGCAGCACCGGCCTGACCCTGGCAGAAGCCGAAAACTTCGTCAAAGCCTATTTTGCCCAATTCCCGGGCGTGAAAGGCTATCTAGATGGTATCCGCCGTCTGGCTGGCCAGCGCGGTTATGTGGAAACGTTGTTGGGCCGCCGCCGTTACTTCCCCAATTTGGTAAGCGGATCGAACCCAAACCTGCGCCAGCGCGAAGAACGCGAGGCCATCAATGCGCCCATCCAGGGCACTGCCGCCGACATCATGAAACTTGCCATGATTGCGCTCCCGCCCGCGCTGCAAAAGGCTGGCCTGCATGCCCGTTTGCTGTTGCAAGTGCACGATGAACTGGTTCTTGAGGTAGCTGAAAACGAATTGCAAGGGACTGCGCGCGTCGTGCAGGATATAATGGAGAGGGCGTATCCTCTCTCGATTCCACTGGAAACCGAGGCACGCTCGGGAATCAGTTGGGGGGACCTTCAACCCATAAAATAATCATCACACAAGCAGGTGAACATGACCAGTAGCCAGGAACCGTATCAGCAGGCCTTGACCCAGGGGCATAATGCCGCCTGGGAACAAAACTGGGAAGAAGCAGCCCGCTGGTATCAGCAGGCGTTGGAAATGCACCCCGATGATGCGATGGCGCTCAGCAGCCTGGCGCTGGCTTTCTTCGAACTGCGCCGCTACGACGAATCGCTTGGTTTTTACCAACGGGCTTCCAATTTATATCCCAACGATCCTGGCCCGCAGGATAAAATCGCCCGCATTTACGAAATCCAGGGCCGCATCCCTGAAGCCGTGCAGGCCTGGATGACGGCTTCCAACCTGCATCTGAACCTGCGTGATGCCGACAAAGCCATTGCATATCTGCGCCAGGCGATTGCGCTTCAGCCGGAAAACGTTGGCGCCCGGTCGCGCCTGGCCTTGATCCTGGATAAACTTGGCCGTAAGAGCGAAGCTGTTACCGAATACCTTTCCGTGGCCAGTTTAATGCAAACCGCCGGTGAAAAGGGCAAGGTCAAACAGATAATCCAGTATCTTTACCAATCACAACCGGACAACCCCGAACTTCGCCATGCCCTCTCGCTGCTGCGCAACGGGCAGCCGCTTGCGCAGCCTGCCAAAACCCGCCGCAGCCAAACCAGTCCGGTTTCCAGCGGACCTGCTCTGCTTGAACCGGCCAAGGAAGCCGCCCCGACCCCCGATCCCATCAGCGAAGCCCGCCAATCAGCCATGGCAGAATTAGCTGCCATGGTGTTCACCCAGGCTGACGAAAATCCTGCCGGGCAGGCCAGCCGGCCAAGCATCAGTTCGATTACGCGCGGCACCGGCGCCATGTCGCTGGAGCAGGCGGAACAGACCCGTATCCTGCTGCATCTGGGCCAGGCCATCGATGCACAAACCCAGGGACAGGACAAACAGGCAGCCGAAGATCTGGAGCGTGCCACCGATGTCGGTCTTCGCCAGCCGGCAGCCTATTTCGATCTGGGGTTGCTCACCTGGAAGTTCAATCCGCAATCTTCCTTGCGGTACCTGCAGGAATCAGTCAAACATCCCGAATACGCCCTGGCATCCTATTTGATCATGGCCCAAATTCAACATGAAGCGGGTGAACTGGGCGAGGCCGTTGCCAGCGTCCTTCAGGCGCTGCGCCTGGCCGACGCACAAACCGTCAGCCCGGAAGAAGCAGACGAATTGCGCCAACTTTACGAACCAGTCATTGAGGCGCAAACTCAGAACACTGATATTAAAGCGCTGGGAGAAATATACAACACCGTGATGGAACAGGTGCTGCGTCCCAACTGGCGCGAATACTTGGCGATGGCGCGTACCCAGATGCCGCCCCAACCTGAAAATACGCCACCCCTTCCGCTGGCCGAAATGCTGCTCGAATCGCGCAGCAGCCTGGTGGTGGAAGCCCAGGCGAACATCCGCCGCCTTTCCGCCCAAAATAAGACCCGTTCGGCCATGGAAGTAGCCTACAATGCCCTGGAAGAAGCGCCCACCTACCTGCCGCTGCATGTCCACATTGGCGAATTGCTGATCCAGGAAGGCCGCGTGCAAGATGCAGTGGATAAATTCTTATTGGTGGCCACGCTTTACTCGCTGCGCGGCGAAGCAGATCAGGCCATCCGCTTGCTCACCCGCGTGACTCAGATGGCGCCCATGGACCTTTCGGTTCGCGAGCGGTTGATCGAACTGCTCACTGCCCAGGGTAAAGTCGATGCCGCCCTGCAACAGTACGTAGATCTGGCCAACGTCCATTACCGCCAGGCTGAACTGGATCTGGCCCGCCAGACTTACTTTACCGCCTTAAAACTGACCCAACGCTCAAAAAACGGGCGCAATTGGGCCGCGCAAATCATGCCAAAGCTGGCCGATCTCGACCTGCAGCGCCTTGATATGCGTTCGGCGCTGCGCACCTACGAGCAGCTGCGTACCACCACGCCGGACGAACCCGAACCGCGCTTGCTGTTGATCAACCTGCACTTCCGTATGGGCCAGGATTCTTCGGCCATGTCCGAACTCGATTCTTATTTGACCTTGCTGGAAAACAACGGACAGCGCGAAAAGGCCATTAAATTTGTCGAATCCGTCTCCGAGGAAAACCCGGAGAAATTGGAAGTGCACAAACGCGCCGCTGGGTTGTTGATGCATGCCGGCGAGATCGACCGCGCCATCGTAGAAATGGGTCAAATCGCGGAAGGCCTGCTCAAGGATGGCAACCGGGTAGCCGCCATTGCCGTGTTGGAGGATATTATGGCGTTGAATCCGGCCGACTTTAATAAATTCGAGCGCATGCTAAAGCAGGCTCGCGGCGACTAATTCGTGCGTTTGCCCAGTGAAGCCCCATAAACGGTAAACATCTTTTCGCCGTCCAGGCCCAATGCGGCGTTGAGTAGATCATCGTCATAATGCCCGATGGCACAAGCCCCGCTGCCCACGGATGTCGCGGCTAGGTAAAGGTTCTGGCAAACATGGCCGGCATCCAGGAACAGGTAGCGGTAGCCTCGTTCGCTGTAGCGCCAGTACATCCTCTCCAACACGGCCGCCCAGAAGAATGTCACCGCGCTGCTGGCAACCTGTTTCTGTTCAAAGCAGGCTCTCGTAACGCGTGCATTCACATCTGCGCTTGAATCCGCCAGCAGCAAGGCGTGTTCGCCTGCCACATAACGGTACAGGCCGGTCTCCAGTCTGCTGACCCGGTTGACCAGCAGATAGGTTTCAAAGGCATGCCTCGCTCCGGCAGAGGGAACATTGCGCAGCGTCACCGGCCGGGCGGTAACCTGGCGTACGCCCTGCGTGACCCATAGAAGGTAGCTTAATTCTTCCAGGCTGATTGGTTCATCCGAATAGTGCCGCACAGTAATACGCTCTTCAATGGCGGTACGTAAATCCATGGCAGGGATTTGCACCCGGTCCGCCTCAGACAGCGCGATCAAACCGCTGGCGGGCGGGTAATCCGACTCCAGCGGCGGCTGTGGAAGTCCCTGGGTTTGTTGGGAGGGTTCAGCGTATTGCGGTTTGGTCTTCTCGTAGAATTCTCGGCCGATAGAGGATGACATTGCGACTCCTGGTGAAATAATTAGATTGTCTTTTCAATGTTCGGGGATGGATTATCCGTCAAATCCCATTTTCAGGCAGAATCCCGGATGAATCGAATCAATGGCAGGGTTCATTGAACCGCCTTTTTTCCAAAACGGGTGCGCAGGGCGGAAAGAACACTGCCGATTTCTGGCACGTGCAACGCCAGCATGACCGCCGCATAGACCGCGGCGCCCAACAATGCGCCCCCCACCAGCCGCAGCGCTTCACCCTGGGCCGCCGTCAGCGATAACCAGGTTTGCAATGCCAGCGCCAGCGCCAGCGTTCCCAGCCCGCCCTGCAGTAGTGCGCGCGGCACGCTGGTTCCGCCCAGGCCGCCCAGGCGCCGTCGCAGCAGAAGAATGAGGATGCTCATCTCCAGGAAGGTTGCCAGCGAATTCGCCAGCGCCAGGCCGCCGTGCGGCATCCAGCCCCAGAGGGAAAAGAGGCGCGCAAAACCGAAACTGAAGGCCACGTTCAAGCTCATCGCCAGTACGCCCACCATCACTGGTGTGCGGGTATCATGCAGCGCGTAAAAGGCGCGCACGATCACCTCCAGCAGCGAATGTCCCACCAAGCCTAGCGCATACCACAGCAATGCCCAGGCGACCATCCGGGTGGACTGAGCCGTAAAACTGCCGCCTTCATATAATAAGCGGATGAGTGGCGTACGCAACAGGACCAATCCCAGCATGGCCGGCAACGCCAGCAGCAGCACGCCGCGCAGGCTGCCTGCCAGCGAGCTGCGTAGCTCGTCCAGTTTGCCGAGCGCAGCTTGCGCCGAAAAGGTGGGCATGGCTGCCACTGCCACCGATTGGGCGATGGCCACCTGCGGCATTAACATCCAGGTGAAGGCCAGCGAAATGGCTGAAACGCTGCCCGCCGGCAGGCTGAGCGCGATGATGGTGTTGACGATAAAGTTTAATTGCACAATTGCCACGCCTAAAATGCGCGGCCCCATCAGAGTGATGACTTCGCGCACCTCGGCGATCCCGCGTCCCAACGTCAGCGTGTAACGCCCGCCCTGACGCAGCAGATCCGGCAGTTGCACCAGCAAATGCAGCAGCGAGCCGATTAGGGCTCCCCACGCCAGGCGTTGAATGCCCAGTTCCTGCGGCAGCAGCAGTACGCCCAGGATTTGCCCAATCGAATACATCGCCGGGGCAATGGCCGGCAGCCAGAATCGCTGGTGGGCATTGAGAATGCCCATTACCAACCCGCTCAGCCCAAAGATGACCACGGTTGGCAGCATCAGGCGCAGCAATGAAACCGTCAGCGCTTCCTGCCCGGGTGCCTCTCCCGGTGCAAGAATGTACAATCCATAGCGCACAACCTGCGGAGCAAAGACCGCCGCCAGCACTGCCGCCAAGGTCAATCCCAGCAGCAGCAGGTTGGCCACAGCCGAGGCCAGCTTCCAGGCACGCTCGCGCTGTTCGTGCGCCAGCAACCCGGTGAAAGTGGGAATGAAGGCCGACCCCAGCGCGCCGCCAGCCATCAAATTAAAGAGCAGCTCAGTGACGCGGTTGGCCGCGTTAAAGGAATCCAGTTCAGCGCTGGTGCCAAATATGCGATAAATGAGGATCCCGCGCAGCAAACCAATTGCCTGGGTGATTAAAAAAGCCGCCATCACCGTCCCGGCGGCACGGGCGATCTGGCGTGTGGCGGATGGCACTGGTGGCAGCGATGCATCCATATGGAACGATTATACCTGTCTTCCCCGGCCGTGGGCCTGATGGCAGGCGTCTGCCTGTGCAGATTTGCGCAATATATCAGGCAGGGCTATACTTATTAAAAGAAGTACCCTATTTCGATTCAAGGCTTGCGGAGGAATTTATGAACGCTGACCATTCTGACAATACTGCGGAAGAAAAACCCGAGGTCGAAACCGCTGTGCCTCTCGCCGCTGAAACCATCCAGATGCCAGAAGGACAGCATCATTCCTGGTTCTATTCGATCCTGCACTTTCTCTTTGGCGCCGATACGTCCGTCGGCCGCTTCATGCGCCCGCTGCTGCGCTGGACAGCCTTCGTCCTGATTCTATTCAGCGCCGGGCTGTTGGCCATGTACTTCTGGCGCGTGCGTCCAGCCGAAAACCTGCTCACGAAGACGGCCGGCGAACTGGCTGCCGCTCAGGCAGAACTGACTGGTGCAAGGGACGAAGTGTCCGCCAGCCGCAGCAAGGTGAGCGACATGCAAACGCGCATGCAGACGGCCGAAGCTGCGGCTACCAGCGCCAGTCAACATTTGTTGCTGACCACGCTGCGCAACGATATCGCTGCCGCACGCATCGCCCTGATTGCCGATAAGGATACGGCCGCGGCCATCCTGAGCATTTCAAACGCCGAATTGGATTTAACTCAGCTTGTCCCGGCCATCAATCAGTTCAATGACACGCTGGCGAACGAATTGAAGGATAACCTTGCCCGCATCAAAAAAGGACTCGATACGCGCCCGGTCAACCAGACCGGTCTGGCCGACCAATTGTTCTCGTTTGACGTCAAATTGCTCGGGCTCGAAGAATTGATGTTTCCAAAATAACCATAGTTCGATTAGAGACACACACTGTTCGTCATAACAAGAAAACGGGTTTACATACGGGTCAACCCGTTTTCTTATTTCAATGCTGGCAACTACGGCAGATCCTGGAGCAGCAACAACGGATCAACCCACACAAAGCTGCCGCTGACGCGCCACAGGCAATAGGCAGCCATTTCTGGTACCGAGGCACTCACATCGTAATGCGCAAGGCTGCCCAACTGCACCCCGGCCGGCCCGACGCGCGCCTCGAAGTGCAAATGCGGCGCCAGAGCATTGCCGCTCTGCCCCACCGTTCCCAGCGCCTGCCCGCATTCCACGGCGTCCCCCACCTGGATGTCGGCCATCGAGCCGAGGTGGGCGTAAAGAATATACAGGGATCGGCCTTCCTGATCCGGTTTGGGCAAGGAAAGCGCAGTTTTTGTTGGGTCCACCGTTGGGCAGGTGAGCGGGTCGGTCGCCGGGCGCGGCGGCCAGGGCGGCAGGGTCGCAAACTGCTGGTGGAGTGTCGCCGGCAGCGCGTCAAGCGGCGTTTCAATGATGATCGCCGTGCCGTACGGAAAGCGGTCGGTCTGGATCAGCGCCACCCGGCCGGGCAGGGCAGCCTGCACCGTCCGTCCAGGGACGGCGACGCGGCTGGCGTCCGCCGGGTCGAAGTCGCCCAGGTCGACGCCCTGGTGCGGATTATCCGAACCAGGTTCGGGCGGATCGAACGGATTGCTGACCCGCGCCAGCAGATCGGCGTGACTGAAACCCTCCAGCGGCGAACAGATAGGCGGAGGAACAGCGGTTCCCGTTTGTGTTGGTGCAGCAGGTTGGGTTTGGGATGGTTTTGCGGTTTCCGAAATCTCAGGAATCATAAGCACCGTGGCAGTACGGGCTGGTGCGGTTGGAGCAGTCTGACAGGCCGCCAATAATAGAAGGAGAAACCCGATTTTCGCAACGCACAGAGACTTCAATTACCACTCCCGCGTATAAGAGAAAATTCATTCAATATACAATTTATGATAACAGCAC